>CACFYO010000009.1 GCA_902570545.1 uncultured Pelagibacteraceae bacterium
AACAACACACATACATTTTCAAAGCTGAAGATAATGAAACTTTAAGAAATAGTTGTGTAAAAAAATTTCATGTATCACCTTTCATAGATATGGAGTGTAATTACAAATTTAGAGTAAATAAACCCTCAGACAAAATATCAGTTATAATTGACCAATCTGATAATGATGGTAAACTTTTATACGCATCCCAGGACGGTACCGCAAAAGAATTTAGTAATAAAAATCTATTCGTTTCCTATATTTTTCACCCCTTGATGACATTTAAAGTTATTGTCGCAATCCACTATGAGGCATTTAAACTATGGTTAAAAGGAATAAAGTTTATTAAAAAAAAAATAAATACTAAAAATAATAGTTCGGTAGAAAAAAGTGAATTTGAATAAATTATCAGACAAAATTGTCTTTAACTCACTAAAATTTATAAAACATGGAAATTTAAAAATAATAAACCATGATGGAAAAGAATATTCCTTCGGAAATGGTAATGAAAAATTAAATGCTAATCTAAAAATAAATAAACCAGGGTTAACTTTTAAAATTATCAAAAATGGAAGTGTAGGTCTGGCAGAAGCATATATGGATAATTATTTTGAGACAAATAATTTAACTAATCTTATAGAGCTTGCGGCAAAAAATATAAAAATAGTTCATAAATTTTCTGGCTCTTTCGATCTTTCAATATTTAATAAAATTAAAGGTTTGTTTATTAAAAATAATAAATCTAGGAGTAAAGAAAACATTAGAAAACATTATGATTTAGGGAATGAATTTTTCTCATTATGGCTTGATAAAACCCTGACTTATTCAAGCGCAATTTTTGACGACAGTAATGATTTGGAAAAAGCTCAGTTAAATAAATATAAAAAACTCTCGAATCTTGTTAAGCCTAAATCAGGCGATAAGATGCTTGAGATTGGCTGTGGCTGGGGAGGATTTGCAGAATATATTGGAAAAAATTATGACGTAAAGTTAGATTGTATAACAATCTCCAAAAAACAATACGAATATTCAAAAGAAAGAATTCACAAAGAGGGTTTGAATGAAAAAATAAATATACAAATGTTAGATTTTAGAGATGTTAAAAATAATTATAATTCAATAGCCTCTATAGAAATGATAGAAGCAGTAGGACAGAGTTATTTAAAAAACTATTTTAATACTATCAAAGAAAACTTAGTTGATGGAGGAACAGCAGCTATACAATCAATTACTATAGATGACTCCATCTATGATAGATATAAAAGTAAAACTGATTTTATCCAAAAATATATTTTTCCTGGTGGTTTTTTACCTAGTAAAAATGAGTTAGTAAATCTAGCAAATCAATCTGGACTTAAGTTTGAGAATTGTAATTCATATGGTGATCATTACTCAAATACACTAAATATTTGGAGAGAAGAGTTCTTAGAAAAATGGGAACAAATTTCATCCCAAGGCTTTGACAATACTTTTAAAAGAATGTGGAATTTTTATTTATCTTATTGTGAAGCAGGTTTTAAATCAAAAAATATAGACTTAATCCAATTTGCTCTTCAAAAATAAATAATAATATGAAAATAAAATATTTATTATTGATAATAATCTCAGTATTGATTACAAGTTGTTCATCAAACCAAGCAATGAAACCAGAAGATTTCAAAAACCAAAAACCTAGATTAATAATAGAAGAGTATTTATCTGGAAATGTAAAAGCATGGGGAATTTTACAAAATAGATCAGGTAAAGTGACAAGACAATTTTCTGCAGACCTAGATGGAAAGTGGGATGGAAAACAATTAATACTTGACGAAAAATTTGTTTGGAACGATGGAGAAATTCAAAATAGGCAATGGACAATCAATAAAATCGATGAACATAACTATGAAGGCACTGCTGGAGATGTAGTTGGAACTGCAAAAGGTTTTTCTTATGGTCCTGCATTTAAGTTTGAATATGCACTATTAGTTCCTGTAAAAGGAAGAGAAATGAAAATAACTTTTGATGATTGGATCTTTATGCAAGATGAAAGAGTAGCAATTAATAGAGCAAAAATGACAAAGTTTGGTATTAAAGTTGCAGAATTAACTGTGATGTTTGTAAAAGATTAAATTTATTTTTTTTGAAGCTTCGTCATTTTTCTTATCAAATATAAGTAGATCCCATTTGGCAAAATCTTAAAAAATTTTAATATTAAAAATAAACTTCTAGGAAAAGCTATTTCAAATGAATTTTTATTTATTAAACCATCATAAATCTGTTCAGCTGCATATTGTGTGGTTTTTAAAAATGGCATTTTAAATGTGTTTTTATCCGTAAGTCTTGTTTTGATAAATCCAGGGCTGACTAGACATACGCGAACATCATATCTTTGAAAATCAAGATATAAACTTTCTGCTAAATTAATAAGAGCTGCTTTTGCAGGCCCATAGGCAGTTGAATTTGGCAATCCTCTGTATCCTGCAGTAGAAGATACAATAGATATAACTCCTTGCCTTTTTTCTTTGTAATATTTTTCAACAGCTTTAATACAATTTATGGTTCCAATATAATTCACATTTGTAACATCAATTATATTCTGAAGATCAAAATCCTTCTCTTTTTCAGGCTCATAAATTGCAGTAGAAAAAAAACAAATATCAACCTTATTGTATTTCTCCACGATTGTTTTAAAAACTGAATTACATGCTTCATAATCAACAATATCTAATTTCAAATAATCAATATTTTCATTTTTATCTGAAATATTTTTTAAGACTTCCTCACGTCTTGATGATATAATTACCTGCCATCCTTTATTTGCAAACTTTAATGCAACTGCTTTTCCTATTCCACTGCTACCGCCAGTTATCCAAATTACTTTTTTCATCTATTTTCTTTGTTTTATCTCATAAATTTTTATCGACATGCGACAAGAATTGAATAGTATTAATTATATTGAGAACTATATCAACCATATGTTCAAAATTATAATCATATATGAGTTAATTTTCGTCGCGTTTTGGAATATTCTTTATTATTCTAACTCTGGAGTAGAGAACTGGTTCCAAGAAAAAATTTTGACAGCCATCTTTGTGTTTCTATCTACCATGGCTTTAGGACTAACTTTAATTTATGTGATTTATTATAGTTTAAAAATTACGGGGCTATCAAAAATCTTAAAATCACTTAAAGATCCTAGAAAAAGCAATACACAATAATTAATTACTAGAGGCGCATCTCTTAGAGCAATATTTTACTTTTTCCCAATTAAGTTTCCATTTTTTTCTCCAAGAAAAAGGCTTGTTACAAACTTTGCATACCTTAGTTGGTAGGTTTTGTTTTTTCATATAATTGTTTTCTGTTTTTTAAAAATAAGAAAAATGCAGCAATTTCGTATATATAATGAAAAATAATAAATAAGGGTTTTATTGAAAAAATTTTATATAGGATTTTATATTTTGGTATTTTTGACCAAATTATAATAAATGCTTTAGCACCTCCAATAACTTCACCATCATTTATTACATGCAACCTTCTGAGCAACTCTTTTTGCGACTTAGATGTTATTTTTATAGCCTCATCATTATTTGTAATATCTATCCACTCCAAATCACTATTTGCAATTTTTTTATAATGATTTATTTCCATTCTACAAATATTGCAAGAATCGTTAAAATAAACTTTAATTCCCATAAGTATTATCTTTAATGAATTTGTTTGCTTCTGATAATATTAATTTTTTTCTATCTTCTTTCATTTTATCAAAAATTCTTACCATCATAGACAACCTTGGATTTTTCAAAAAAAATTTTCTATTTCTATTTATGAAACGCCAATAAAGACCATCCATAACATTACACCAGTTGCCCCTTTTAAAATCCATCATTTTCATAAAATAACTTGATCCACAGATATAAGGCTTAGTTGCGAAAATTCCACCATCACTAAACAAACCCATTCCATAAACATTTGGAACCATAACCCAATCAGATGAGTCCACAAACATTTCCATGAACCATTTATAAACTGATTTTGGTTCAACTTCGCATAAATTCATAATATTTGACAATATCATTAATCTTTCAATGTGGTGCGACCAACCAAATTTGTCAGCATTTTTAATTGCATGATCTAAAGGATCCAAACCAGTGCTACCATCATAGAATGTATCTTTCATTTTTCTATTATGTTTAAAGAAATTTCCACTTTCCATTTCTTTACTATAATTTTGATATATTCCTCTCATAAACTCTCTCCAACCAATTATTTGTCTTATATAACCTTCTAAAGAATTTAGTCTCACACTCTTACTATGGTGATAAGTCATTATTTTTTGAATGATAATGTCTGGAGTTATTAAACCTAGATTTAAATACGGACTAAGAGCACTGTGAAATAAAATATTATTTTTTTGATCAACAGCATCTTCGTAATCACCAAATAGGTTTAACTTGTCTTTAATAAAAAAATCTAATAATTTTGAAATATCTTTATATTCGGTTGCAAACCAAAATTTTTTGGTATCACCTGGATGTTTACTAAATAATTTTTCAATAATTGGTTTTAAACTTTTTGTATGTTTAGTTTCTTTAATTTCTGGAAGTTTTGGTATTAAGATATTTTTTGGCAGTTTTTTTCTATTATCCTCATCAAAACTCCATTTTCCTCCCTCTGGTGTACCATCTTTGTTTAACAAAATATTTAATCTTTCTCGCTTTTCTTTATAAAACTTTGCCATAAAGGGTTTTTTTGTTTTTGATAAATATTTTTTAAAATCTTCACGACTATCTAAAAACATTGGCGATCGAATTATATTCCACTGAATATTTTGTTTTTTTAAAAAATTATTTATTTTTGTTTCAAAAAATTTATCTTCTATTTCAAAACTAGTTACTTCTTTTATCTTATTCATCTTTAACAATTTTTCTAATTTCTTCGTATAGTCCTTTTTAAAATCAGTAGAATCAATTTTTGAGTAATTAAGCTTAAATTTATTTTCCTTCAATTTATCCGCATAAGATCTCATTGAAGATAAAAATAGTAGAATTTTTAATTTATGATGTCTTTCATATGTACATAATTGGTAGTCTTCTGACATAAAAAATAGGTGGTCTTTTTTGAAGCGGTCGAGGTTTTTTAATGGAAATAACTGATTTCCAAGTATAAAAAATAATTTCATTAATTATTATATGTCAGAAAAATATCTAATTGTCGGTGCGACAGGTTCTATCGGATCCAATTTAGCAGAGCAAATGTATTCTTCTGGTAAAGAAATTCATTTAGTTGGAAGAGATGAAAGTCAACTTAAAAATTTAGCTGAGAAATTGAACTCTTCTTATACTGTGGCAGATGTATTACACGAGAGGTTCGTGGATACAATTAAATCAGACATATCAGAAATCAAAGGTGTAGCATATTGTGTTGGATCTATAGATTTGAAGCCTTTAAAGATGGCAACTGAGAATGATTTCAATAATTGTATGAAACTTAATTTTTATTCTGCGGTGGACTTAATCAAAGGATATCAAGATAACCTAAAACAAAATAATGGTTCAATTGTTTTATTTTCAACAGTTGCAGCTCAAAGAGGTTTTACAAATCATTCAATAATAGCATCAACCAAAGCGGCTATTGAGGGACTAACTGTATCATTAGCAGCTGAATTTGCTCCAAACATAAGAGTTAATAGTGTTGCTCTAAGTTTAACTAATTCTAAGATAGCTCAACCAATGTTAAAAAATACAGCAATTGCTCAAGGAATAGCTAAAGCCCACCCACTTAAAAGACTAGGTGAGGGTAAAGATGGAGCAGCTTTAGCAAAATTTTTACTTACCGAGGAAAGTTCCTGGGTAACGGGTCAAATAATTGCAGTTGATGGTGGAAGATCAAAACTTTCATAAAGTGAAAAAAATAATATACGTTTTAATTCTTTTTTTCGTATTTGCCTCAAAATCGTATTCACAAAAATTTAAATTAGAAAAATTAGTTAACCTAGATTCACCTTGGGGATCCTCTTTTATTAATAGTAATGAAATAATAATTACAGAAAAAAGTGGCAAAATAAAAATTGTAAATATTTTATCTAGAGAAGTTCAAGAAATTAGTCATCAACTAAAATTTGTTGTCCATGGTCAAGGAGGCTTATTAGATATTATTCATAAAGATAATTATATTTGGATTTCATATACTGAAGATAGGGGTGGATATAAAACTAGCACTTCCATTGCACGAGCAGAATTTAATAAGAAACAATTAAAATTTAAAAATATTTTTCAAGCAAATCCACCAATAGACTCTGGTTATCATTTTGGATCAAGATTAGTTATCAAAGATAATTTTATATTTGCTTCAGCAGGTGAGAGAGGACAAGGTATGATTGCACAAGATGCTTCAAAGCATCCAGGTAGTATTATAAGAATTCATCTAGATGGAAGTATACCAAAAGACAATCCAAAGTTTGATGGAATGATAGATTGGTTGCCAGAGATTTATCAAATTGGAATTAGAAATCCTCAAGGGATGGCACTATCTGAATTTGATGGAAAAGTTTACATGAGTAATCATGGTGCAAAAGGTGGTGATTGGTTTGGAGAAGTAAAAAAAGGTGAAAATTATGGATGGAAAATTTTAGGATGGGGAGGGACCAATTATTCTGGAATTCCAATTGGCCCAAAATGGAAACCAGGATTTACAAAAGCTATTCAATATTGGGTGCCCTCAATAGCAACTAGCGCAATAACTATTTATAAAGGTGAAGAATTTAATGAGTGGAATGGTCATGCTTTAATCACCTCGTTAAAAGATAAGTCTTTGAGGAAATTAATATTTGATGACTTATCAAATGTAAAAGAAGAGGTTATTTTTAAAAATAAAATTGGAAGAATAAGAGATATTCAGGTTCATCCGACGAATGGAAAAATTTATTTTTTAAGTCAAGATGCTTTATGGTTAATGCAAAGAAAATAGTATATATTAAAGTTTATGGATGATGTCGTCATAGTTGGTGGAGGTATAATAGGCGCTGCAACTGCCTACTTTTTATCAATTGAAGGTAGAAAAGTTAAAGTAATAGAGAGAGACCCCACATATAAGACTGCCTCATTTCCTTTATCTTTAGGTGGATTTAGAAGACAATTTTTTCAAAAAGAAAACATACTTTTAGGTAAATTTGCTAGAGAATTCATTTTTAAAATACCAGAATTATTAAAAACAAAAAAAAATCCAAACCCAACAGCAAGCATGGTTCCTAATGGATACCTTTTAATGTTTGGACCAGAACATGCAGAAGAACAATACCGAGCATTAGAAAATCATAGAGAATGCGATGCTGGTACAAAAAATATTAAAGGTTCAGAATTAAATAAAATTTTTCCATATATAAATAACGAAGGTATAGAGACAGCCACATATACTGATAATAAAAGTGAGGGCTGGATTGATCCTTTTATGTTTCATAGTGCTTTAAAAAGTAAAGCAATTGAGTTAGGTGCAGAATTTTTAAAAGGTGACATTAAAAATTTGTCTGAGATAAATGCAAAAACTATTATTTCAGCAGCAGGGTGCTGGACTAAAGAATTGTTATCAGATATTCCAGTAGAGCCACAGAAGCACACTGTATTCAGAGTAAAATGTCCAAAACATTTTCCTGATATGCCATTAACTGGAGATTTAACAACTGGTGTATATTGGAGACCGGAGGGCAAAGAATTCTTAGCAGGTTCACCTATATCAGTATTCGATGCGAAAGATTTAGAGCCAGCATGGAATGATTTTGAAGAATTAGTTTGGCCTGCTCTGGCAAAAAGAGTTCCAGCCTTTGAAGAACTAAAATTAACCGGTGGTTGGGCAGGATTTTATGATTGTAATAAACTTGATAACAACGCAGTTGTTGGCAAACATCCAAAATACGACAACGTTTATTTAGCTTCTGGTTTTACTGGAAGAGGTTTGATGCAGGCACCAGGTATTGGAAGGGCTCTAACTGAATTGATTACAACAGGCAGCTACCAATCAATTGATATCAGTGTTTTTGATGTAGAAAGAGTATTGAAAAGCAACGCAAGACCTGAACCTTACGTTTTATAAGAAAATATGAAATTGCATATAGGAGGTAAAGAAAAGAAAGAAGGATGGAAAATTCTCAATATTCAAACAAGTAATAATGTTGATTATATAGGAGATATTAGAGACCTTTCACAATTTGATGATAAAAGTGTAAGTGAGGTATACGCGAGTCATGTAGTAGAACATGTAGACCAAAAAAAAATTCAGGATACACTAAAAGGTGTATTCAGAATTTTAAAGGAAAATGGAAAGTTTTATATATCAGTGCCTGATATGGAAATTTTATGTAGAATTTTTTTAGACCCTAAGGCTCCCACTAAAGTAAAATTTCATACAATGAGAATGATGTTTGGTGGTCAAATTGATGATTTTGATTATCATTATTTTGGATGGAATTATGAGTTTTTAAATGATTATCTTAAAGAAACGGGTTTTAAAAAAATTGAGAGGGTAAAATCTTTTAATCTATTTAATGATACCAGTGATTATGCTCCATATGGACTTCCTATAAGTCTTAATGTTATAGCATATAAATAACTAATTTTTTTTAATAATTACTCCCAAAAAACCATTAAAGATTGATACAGCAAATATCAAAAGTTGTCCTTTAAAGGAGTAAAATTCAAATGAAGGATAAAAACTTATACCAATTGAAAAAAAAAGATAAGTTAAAACAAAAGGTTGATAAAATTTTTTTATAAAATTTAAAATTTTCACTTACTTTCTAGTTGCAATATAAACGCCAATTGTTGCAAGTATAAATCCTGCTATATCAATATTAGATAACTTTTCTCCTAAAAATAAATAGGCCATCACAGCTGTTGTAGGTGGGACAAGAAAAAATAATGTTGAAGTTTTACTTACTGAACCTGCTTTTATTAAAAACATTAAAATTGTAAAGGCTCCAAACGACACTAGAATAATCTGATGTGTCATTCCTAATAAAAATCCTGTTGTAAAATTTATATAAGGAGTTTCAAATATTGATATTAAAATTAAATTAAAAGAACAGCCCCCAAAAGCTTGAAATCCATTATTAACTGATAATGGGACATTACCACTTAGTTTTTTTTGCCACAAGGTTCCTGTAGTGATTGCAGCAAGGGCAATAAAACAAGTTACTAATCCATCTTTAGGAAACTCTTCTCCAAAATCTACTCCAAGTACTAGCAAAGAGCCTACAAAACCAAACACAATACCAACCCACTGCCCCCACCCTATTACCTCTTTATAGATTGGTCCTGATAATAAATTAGTTAATATCGGTTGAAGAGTAACAATTAATGCTACAACACTTGCAGGAACTCCTACATGAAAAGCGTACCAACAACCACCAAGATATAATCCATGAAACAATACGCCGGTAGTTATGCTTTCTAATATATATCTCACCTTTGTTAAAATTATCTCTTTTTTAAGTAATGCGAATAAGAAGAAACCTATTGTTACAATTCCAAATCTAAAGGCAAGTGCTGCAAAAGGTGATGCATTCTGAACTATAATATCACCTGAGATGAATGCAGATGACCATAGCAATATAAATAGTAAAGGAAATGTTTTAATCATTTATTGAGGATTTTAAGTCACAAAATTTCTAAACTAAATTTTGACAAGCATTTTGCCAATATTTTTACCGTTTAATAAATCAATAAATGACTTTGGAGCATTCTCTATTCCTTTGTAGATAGTTTCTTTAAATTTTATTTTACCATCCGCCAACCATTTTGACATTTCAGTTTCAAATGGCTCTCTTTCATTATCGTGATCAAAAATAAGAAATCCTCTAATTGTAAGTCTTTTTACTAAAACATAAGCCATATTTTTCAAACCAGATCCAGGATTTGTTGCATTCATCTGTGAAATTCTTCCACAAATCACAATACGACCATATGTTTTCATTTGGAAAATAGCGGACTCCAAAAAGTCTCCACCAACATTATCAAAATAAAGATCAAAACCATCAGGACAAATTTCCTTGAAATGTAATACAAGGTTTTCTACTTTCTTATAATTAAAAGCATGATCAACTTTTAATTCATTTTTTAACCAATCAACTTTTTCATCAGACCCTGTGCTTGCAATAACTTTACAACCATGGTTTTTTGCAATTTGGCATACTGTAGATCCAACACTACCTCCAGCAGAAGAGACTAATATAGTTTGCCCAGATTTCAATTCTCCATGTTTGAAAAGTCCAATGTAAGCTGTATGCCCTGTCATTCCAAGTGGTCCTAAGTACGATTGTATAGGCATATCAATTGGTTTTAGTTTCTTTAGTTCATCAGAACTACAAACAAATTTATCTCTCATACCAAGACTGCTAAATACTAAATCTCCAACACTAAAATCTTTATCATTTGAGCGTTCTACTGTGCCAATTGCATACCCTTCCATTTCTTCACCGATTTTAAATGGTGGTTTATAATTTTTTCTCTCAGTCATTCTTGCACGCATGTATGGATCAACAGATATCCATGAATTTGACACTAAAATATTTTTTTCGTTATTAATTGAAATTTTTTTTGATTTTATTTCAAAATCTGTCTCTTTTGGTAATCCGGTTGGAATATAATTTTTTAAAGATACGTATTTACTAACCACAGACATTTTAAGACCCCCAAATACTATTTAATATTGCTTCGCGTCTACATCCTTTTTTATATCTTAAGTAATTAAGAAAATTTATTTGGTAATAATCTTGATGAACAGCCTCTGCAATATAAAATTTATCAAATTTTCTTACATAAGTTACTACTTTTTTTTTAAACTTTTCCTCTATTTCCTTAATGCTATTTTCTATTAAGTTTTTTTGCTTATCATTTTGATAAAACGCTACTGATCTATAACTATATCCTTTATCACAGAATTGTCCTGCAGCATCAAAAGGATCAATATTAATCCAGAATTCTTCTAAAAGTTTTTCGTAGCTAACTACTTCTGGGATATATATGACCTCTATAACTTCAAAATGACCTGTGTTTCCATATGTGACTTCTTTATATGTAGGATTTTCGGTAGTACCACCTGAGTATCCAGAAATTACTTTTGATACACCAAGAATATTTTCAAAAGATTCCTCCATGCACCAAAAACATCCTCCAGCAAAATAAGCTCTTTCAAAATTTGGAGAATTGGCAAAGCTTATTGAAGAAATAAGAATGAAAATTATTGATAAAAGTTTTTTCATTAAAGGTAGCTATCTTAATGCTGATAGCTTACCTTTAATAATTTATATTTAAAACTCTATTTTTTTTGATATTTTGCCGCTTCTTCTGAACCACCAGTAGCGCTTCCTTTACTATAAGAATGCGCTCCCATTCCAGCTAATTGTCCGTCTTTAACAATCAAGTATTGATTACGTATTTCACTACCTTCAAAGAAACATTCCAATATTTCTCTTACACCATCAGCATATCTAGCTTGGGCAGATAGTGATGTTCCAGAAGTATGAGGTGTCATTCCATGGTTTGGCATTGTTCTCCACACGTGATCGTTTGGAGCTGGTTGAGGAAACCATACGTCTCCCGCATATCCACTTAATTGTCCACTCTTCAAGGCTTTTGCTATTGCGTCTCTATTACAAATTTTACCCCTTGCAGTATTTACAATGTATGCACCTTTTTTCATTTTACCTATCATCTCATCATCAAATAAGTTTTCTGTTTCGGGATGCAGAGGACAGTTGATTGTTACAACATCACATACTTTAACCATAGACTCCACAGTTTCATGGAAAGTAAGATTTAACTCCTTTTCAACTGACTCAGGTAATCTATGTCTATCAAAATAGTGAAGATGAACATCAAAAGGTTTCATTTTTCTGAGTGCATCTAAACCAATTCTTCCAGCTGCTACAGTTCCAATATGCATTCCCTCAACATCGTAAGATCTTTGAACAGCATCTGCAATATTCCATCCACCTTCATTAACGATTCGATGTTGGTTGTGGTAATCTCTAACAAGTGAAACTATCATCATTACTATATGCTCAGCAACTGATCTTGAGTTACAGAAAGTAACTTCTACGACATCAATTTTATGATCCATTGCTGCTTGTAAATCTACGTGATCTGAACCAATTCCCGCAGTTATTGCCATTTTCAAGTTTTTTGCTTTTTCAATCTTTTCTTTTGTTAAATAATAAGGAAAGAATGGTTGAGAAATAACTATATCTGCATCGACTATATGCTTATCGGCCTCGCATCCTTCTCCATCTTTACTATTAGTTACGACTAACTCATGACCATTGCTCTCTAAAAATTTTCTTAATCCTAATTCACCAGATACACATCCTAATAATTCTCCTGGTGTGAAATCCCTACCTTTTGGACTAGGTAAAGTCATTCCATCAGGATATTTTTCTAATTTTGGAAGATCTGATAAAGGGTAAGCTTTAGGCATACCACCTTTAGGATCATCATATAACACGCAAAGTACTTTCATTTTTTCTCCTAATATTTATGTTTTAAAATCTCTCTATAGATATTTTCTTATGAAAGTGTAGCATAAAATAAGAACATCAATCAAACGAATAGTACTTGATTAGGGGTATTTCTTTTTAGCAACGAATTTATTCAGAATAATTCCAAAGGCTATTATAATCAAACATCCAGTTAATATTGGGGAGAATAAATAGTCAAACGATACTGACCCCAATATGACTATAATAGGATTTCCTCCGGCTGGAGGGTGGGTTACATCTAGTAAAATCATCAATCCAACACCAAGACCTACCGCTAGAGGTATTGATATATAAATTGGTAAGGGGATAAAATTATAAAATAGAATTCCAATTGCTGAAGTTACTAGATGACCAAATAATATATTTTTAGGTTTAGCAAATGGACTTTCTGGGTAACCATATAAAAGAACCATTGATGATCCAAATGATGCAATTAAAAACAGTCCAAAATTAGTTTTATAAGTTAATAAAGTGAGAACACCAATTGTTATAGTTGTAAAAATCAACGCTAAAAGGGATCTTATAATTTTATCTTTGTTCATTTATTGTATTACTTTTTTTAAAGCTTTTATTGGAAGTGTTAAACACTCTTTTCTTGCATAATTTTTTTTATCAAAGATTTTTTTAAACTCTTTCCATTCAATTGGAAATGAAATATTTTCTTTATCATTAAACTTATCCAATAATTTTAAAAAATTTTTAATTTTATCTTTACTTTTTTTCTTAAAATTTTTTGTAGCTAAATTTGCAGATGCATTGCAATATATGCAAGATTGAGATTGATAAGAGAAATCTTTTATAACATTGTCTTTAATAATTAAAAAAATTTCAATCTCATCACCACAAATTTGACTTTTACATTTCATCGAATGAGTGCAGTTATGAATATGTTTATTGTTTTTGGTATCAGAAGCTATTTTTAAAATATCAATATCCATTAATTTGAGTATTTATTTGATTGTTATTATATAAATTTATATTTATATTTTCATACTTCTTAAATAAAAAAATAGCACATGCTAAACTTAAAAAATCCTAAAGTAGCCATCCCAATCGTATTAATTGCTGGTATTTTTTGGTCATTTGGTCCATATGTTGTAAGGCACATCGATCAGCCAGAAACAGTTCCTTGGCAATATTTATTTACAAGAGGAATAGTAATTTTTCTTTTGCTTAATATGTATTTGTTCCTTGAGGAAGGAAAAGAGTTTTATAAAAATTATTTTAAAGTGGGTATATCGGGTCTAATTGGAGGTATTGGTCTTGGTACCGCAATGATAACATTTATATGGTCAATTACTAATACGACAGCAGCTATCACTTTACTTTGTCTTGCAGCAATGCCATTTATAACAGCCTTATTAGGGTTCTTGTTCTTAAAAGAAAAAATTTCATTAACAGTATGGATTGCGATTCTAGTTGCAGCAGCGGGTATATGTATAATGGCTTTTGACAATTCTGGTAAAAATTCATTGCAAGGGCTTGTGTTTGGACTTATTTCTGCATTAGGTTTCTCAATTTTTTCTGTTTCACTTAGATGGAGAAAAGAAACACCAAAATTTACTACTGTAGCCTTTGCGGGGTTTTTCTGTTTCATATTTTCTGCTGTAATGCTTATGTCAAACGATGCTAATTTTTTATCTACTGGAAAAAATGAAGCCTTATTTGCTACTCATGGAACTCTAGTATGTATGGGTTTGATTTTGTACTCAATTGGATCAAAAAATATTCCAGCAGCTGATCTAACTTTACTCTCACTTACTGAGGTAATCGGTGGAATATTCTGGGTATGGTTACCATGGATGGGAATTAATGAAGTCCCATCTACAAATACTATTATTGGTGGATTTTTTATTTTTATGTCAATTTTTTACTACAGCCTCATTATGCAGTCTAATAGAAGATTTATAGGTTTAAACTAAAATGAATAATGAAAAAGTAATTGTCAATAGTTGGAATGAGTGGGATCCATTGAAACATGTAATAGTAGGTAAAGCAGATGGTACTTGTATACCTGCCCCTGAGCCAGCATTAGATGCCAAAGTTCCAGAAGACAGCGATATGAGAGGAAAATTTGGTCCAAGAACTAAAGATACTGTAGATAAAGCAAATCAGCTTTTAGATAATTTCTCAAATATATTAAAAAAAAGAGGGATTAAAGTTGATAGACCAGACCCAATTGATTTTAATCAAAAAACATCTACACCTGATTGGCAAGCGGAGACGATGTTTGGATGCATGCCACCGAGAGATGTTTTGTTAACTGTCGGTAATGAAATTTTAGAGGCTACGATGAGTTATCGTTGCCGATGGTTTGAATATCTATGTTACCGACCACTATTAAAACAATATTATAATTCAGATCCAAATATGAGACACGAATCTGCGCCTAAACCTAGATTAACTGATGAGGATTATAGAGAGGATTACTTATCAGATAAAATTGGAATTCAAAAAAGACTGGAATGGACAGAAAATAAATATTTTGTAACCACTGAGGAGGAGCCACTATTTGATGCTGCTGACGTTCTAAGATTTGGTAAAGATTTAGTGGTACAACATGGTTTTACAACAAATTTAAAAGGAATTGATTGGTTAAAAAGACATTATAAAGATCACAGGGTTCATGCTGTTAATTTTCCAGGTGATCCTTATCCAATTCATATAGATGCAACTTTTACACCTATCAAGGAGGGTTTAATAATTAATAATCCTCAAAGAAGACTTCCTAAAGAGCAAAGAAAATTATTTGAAAATAACGGTTGGGAAATTATTGATAGTGCTCAACCTGCACACAACGAGCCCCCACCCCTATGTTACTCTTCAACATGGTTATCAATGAATGTTTTAGTTTTAGATCCTAAAACTGTGTGTGTTGAAAAAAGTGAAGTATACCAAGCAGAACAACTAGATAAATTAGGAATGGAGGTTGTTCCTGTTGAGCTTAGAGACGCTTATGCATTTGGAGGTGGATTACATTGTTGTACAGCAGATGTTTATAGAGAAGGTGAATTAAAAGATTATTTTCCAAAACAATAAATGTGACAAAGATAAAAACAAAAAGAGAAAGAGTAAAATTTGCTTCAGATAACGTTACAGGTGCATGTCCTGAGGTCTTAAATGCACTTCTTAAAGCTAATGATGAAGACAAAACCCCATATGGTAATGATGAGCTGTCGAAAAACTTACAAAATAAATTTTCAGAAATATTTGAGAAAGAAGTTATAGTTTTTCCAACAGCCTCAGGAACAGCCGCTAATGCTTTAGCTTTATCAACTATGACACCCTCTTTTGGAAATATCTATTGCCATAGACTTTCCCATATAAATGTAGATGAATGTGGAGCTCCCGAATTTTATACTGGAGGTGCAAAGTTAGTAAATCTGGACGGTAATAATGGAAAAATTATTGCAGAGGAGCTAGATAATAATATCTCTGGAAAAGGCGTGGTTCATCATACTCAACCTTCGTCAGTGAGTATTACTCAATTATGTGAAACAGGTGTTGCTTACAATTTAGATGAAATAAAAAAAATATCAGAGATTACTCATAAACATGATCTAAATATTCATATGGATGGTGCAAGATTTGCAAATGCATTAGTTTCATTAAACTGTACTCCAGCAGAAATGACATGGAAGTCTGGAATTGATGTACTGTCATTTGGAGCAACTAAAAATGGATGCCTAGCAGCAGAAGCCATTATTTTTTTTAAACCAGAGTTAGTTGGAAATTTAGCTTTTTTAATGAAAAGAGCAGGGCATTTACTATCAAAGATGCGTTTTGTATCAGCTCAATTAGATGCTTATATCTCAAATGAGGTTTGGTTAAAAAATGCAAAGCATGCAAATGCTATGGGGAAAAAATTAAGCCAAGGTTTACTGAAACACAAAAATATTGAATTAGCTTACCCAACAGATGCAAATGAAGTTTTTGTCAAAATACCAAAAAATATAATTGATCAATTTAATTCACATGGTTACAAAATTAACGATGATGAGTGGGAAGATAAAGCTGTTCGATTAGTTGCTGCCTGGAATACTCATCCAGATGATGTAGAATCGTTTTTAAATATAATTAAATCTTAATTTAGCTAGGATTTTCTTTAAGGAAATTTATATAATTTACTATTTCATCAAATTTTTCATCCTCAATATCTTTATAACTTGCATTAAATTTACTCTTTACGCAAATTGCGACATGTGCATAAGGATTTCTGCCTTTAGGATGATTAGGATGATCTGGAAGTTGTCCTTGTAAATAATCGCCAGCTTCCTGAATAATTTTCCAGAGTTTACTTGCGTTTTCTTTATTCACACTGACCCATTTCTTGTTTTATCTCTTAAACAACTAGAATTCCAACTAGAATGTCCTATAAAGTCCCATAACCCAGAACCACGATCCCTAAAAGTTTTTTCATATTAAAATTTTTAAATTTTACTTTTTAATTCTTTGCATTGATAAACAAGAGGACTTATTTCCATGAGTCTGGTAAGAACTGGTTTTCCATTTTCTATTGGATATTCGTATCTTTTAAATTCCATTTGCAAATTAAATTTATTTATCGAGTACATTGTGTATCGATTTACATATTTAGATGACTTATTGTGCTTTTTAATTTCGTCAATTGATTTTAATGTATCTCCTAGAATCCCTTGTCCAAAGCTGTAATGTGTCTTCGTTTCTTTATGAAAATGTACTGGGAAACCTGGATCAAAATTATCAAATATAGTTGACCCTCTATCTTTCTTGCTTCCATCGTTTAAAATATCATATGTATGATATTTAACCTGATACAATTTTTTTTTTTTCGTATCAATTATCAAGTCTTCAACTACACCTATTTTTTTTATTCCTTCTTTATTATAGAAATCTTCCCACAAACATGACAAATAAGTTTCTTTTGCCTCAACTGCAGAAAAAAGAGAGAAAAAAATTACGGTTAGTTTAAGAATTTTATTCATTTTTCAGTATTTTTTAAACACAGTCATGTATTTTTTAGTAAAAGACCTAATTTCGTTATTGTTATAACTATCATGAGCTTTAATTATTTTATCTTCTATTCCTGTCACGACAATATCTCTAAACCACATGTATCTACTAATTCTGGGAGAATAGAGTATTAAATATTTATCACCTATTTTGAAATTATGTTTTAACATTAGTTTAACGAAATATTTTTATATAAATTGTCAGTACCTAAAAATTTAGAAACTAAAGGTTTATCTTCTAGGTTATTTTCTTTTTTCCAATTTTTAATTACATCTAAAAATATCTTAGGTAGTCTATTATAATTTTCATACATTTTTGAAACAATTAACTGAATTTCGATTTTGTCTAAATCTTGTCCTTCAGCTCTTGGCTTATCTGTCTGTAAAAGCATTGCTCCTATTACTTCTTTTTTATTACTATCAATGAAAGCTAAACCCTTGAAACGACAGTACTTATACATGCAACTTTCGACTACTAAATATCTATTTTCAATTTTTTTTATTGAACCTAATGGATGTGAAAAAGATGCTATTAAATCTTCGACGATAGGAAATCTCTCATCATCTAACTCAATAGGTGATCTTTTGTTTGGAATATTCTTTTCCAAAAAGTTTTGAAATCTTTTTTTACTATCTTTAAAGGTTAAATTATTTGGATCTTTAAACTCAGTCTGATTTATAATCCAGTTAAAATCGTCTGCAAAACTTGTATTAAATGATAATAGGCAAAGTGAGAAAATAATTAGTTGTCTTTTCATAGTTTTGTTCCAAAACACCTTTGGGTAACCCAATTAGGCGGCATGTTAGGCATTTGTATTAATAGTGATGACATACATTTAAATGATCCATCACCTCCACCATTACATAGTCTTGCTGCATCTGTTAAATACCATTTTTTTTTTATATAAAAATTCATACACTTTAATGAATCTTTGGTAAATTTATTGCACATATCTGCTCCAAGATCATATGTATTTCCCTTTTGAACAAATTTATTTATACAAATTTCAACTGGAGAAGAGCCGATTGCTAGAGAATTACCTATTAATATAGAATTTAAGGAGAAAATAGATATTACTAAAACTGTATAAAACTTTTTCACTTAATCACAAGTTCCTGATGCATGGCCCCAAATATTATTTGGATATTTATCCTTCATGCTTGGTTCTATTAAAGTAGTAATGTTAAACAATTTTTTTACTTTATCGACTATAATTACTCTAAAAGCAGTTTTTTTACCGTCTACATACAAAGGGTTACCAATTATTAAAACTTCGTCATTTCTTGCTAAAACTCCCTCTTCACTTTCGAAATTTTGTTTAAAAATATAAGTATAATTATCTTTTTGTATTAGTTTTATAGGGTATTGCTTTCCTCCAAACGAATAAACACAATTAAAATCTTGTGAATGAGAAGATGTTAGTAAACCAAGATATAAAATTGTTATTATAAATAAAATTTTTTTCATTCAATTTTGTTTTTTTGTTAAAATAAATTCATTTTTTTTCATGAAAAACTCTGCTTCTTCTTTTTTATTAAAATTCCAAACATTAACTATACGAGGTGGTCTTACATTTCGATATTGAACTACTGACCACATTTCTTTTACTTCATTAAATTCTGTTGAATGAAATGGTTTTGACACTTTTGTTTTACATAAATCGTAAACGAATTTTCGGTGATCAATATAATTATCAGGCATACTTGGCCAGTCATGAAACGGTCTTTTTTTTTCTTTTTCTTCCATAAAAAAATAATAATATTTTATATATCCTTCATTAATACTCAAAACAAAATTTATTATTAAAAGCAATGGGCTCTTCTCCATCTATAAAACACACCCCAAATCCACCGCCTGAAGGTTCATAATAATCAATATCAGCTAGTCGAAAAGGTTTTACAGCTTTTTTCACATCTTTTTTTACATTAAAATTAACTACCCAAAAATATTTGCCTAAAAATTTATCTTGTTGGGCATAAAAGAAATATGAACAACCTTCTTTTCCATCGTCACATAAAACAGGTTTAGAAACCACAACAAGAAAATCATCTTTCTCGTCAATTGGCATATCATCAGAGCCCATTTTGCAAATTTCATCATCAATTAAAACTTTTCCTTCAAATTGGATAAAACATTTTCCTTCCCACTCTGATAATCTTTCTTGTGAAGAGGCTGAACCAATGCAAATTAAACTGAATATTAATATTAAAAAAAAATTATTCATTTTATTAATAATTTAAAAAGTTATTTTTTACCATCATGTACAAAACAAAACATATCCTTTTTATTATTTCTAACGAAACAAGTGCCACTTACAGCATCATATGTGGGTGGCAGATAGATTTCAATATCAAAGTCCTCACCAATATGTAATAGTCTATTCATATTTATATCTGCTACAGCTATTTGATAAAAATATTTTGTTAGATGCTTGTATTGTCCTGCATCAAAAACGAACGAACAATCTTTGGAAACTCCATCCTCACATAAAAGATTTGATTTAGTTACACGTACAGAAAAGTTATCAAATGACTCGATAGGTGCATTATCAGTTTCCATAGAACATTCTTCATTGTCAGCCACTACCTCACCACCCCATTTAATGTAACATTGTGCCACCCACTTAAATGTTTCTCTTTCAATGGTTTTATCTGATTTTTCTATTTCACTCGTTGATTCAGAATATTTAAGTTTTTCACCTAAAACTAACTTCTTCTCAATTACCTGATTATTTCTTATAATTTTTAAATTTATTTCATCACCTACGTTATATTTTAATTTTATTCTAATTAGGTCATCTGTGTTTTTTACTTCTTCATTGTTGATTGCAACAATTATATCTTCATTCTTCAACCCAGATTTATACGCAGGGCCTTCATAATCTAAGCTAGCAATATATGCACCTAAGTCATTATCTTGAATTCTAGTTCCCATCCAAGGTATTTTTTGGATTTCTGGAAGATCTGCAAATAAATTTTGTAATCCCCATTGACTGTCCATGAATAAAGAAGAGTGCCAGAAATAACAATTCTTAATTAAGTCTTCTAAATTTTTATAATCACTTTTATTAATGCAATTTTGTTTAATGTTTGCCAAATCCTCTGGTAAAGGAAAATTATTATTTTCAGAATTTAAGTAATTAACATATTTTTTTTCATCATAATCCCATTTATAATAAACATTAGCCCAATACTTTTTTTGGAGCTCATCATATATTTCATCAAAGTTATTCTTTGTGAATCTTTCTAGCTGTTTAAATTGATTGTAAGTAGAGTAAACTGTTGCTAATTTTGCTGCATTTAAAGCAGGTAAATTTAATTTTTTTCTTAATACTTTAAAATCATCAATATATTTAAATCCATTTCTATTATCGATTTTAAAAAAATGTGACCCCATGTAATGATAATCAAATGCTCCAGCAGAACCTGGTATTGTTACAGCATCAGAAAAAATCATTGGCGGATTTGCCATAGGAAGATCTAATATTGTTTGAATTTTGTATGTTTCGTTCAAATTTAAACTAACTACTTGTTGTTGAATTGAAAATTTATCACCATCAACTACAGGTATAAATAATCTTAAAACTGTAAAATCAACGTGTTTATAACTCTCTTTACAATAATTGTGCCAGCCAACTCCCCAAGCAACTACAGATTTTTTTTTTAATTTTAAAACATTGTCAACAACTTCATATTCATTTTTTGTTATTTCATATAACGATGTAGCACCTGTAACTTTTCTTTCTGTAATTATATTACCATCTTCATCTTTTATAACTACGTCTCTAAAATTATTAAGAGATATGTGTGCAACATTCTTTTTAAATACATCATTTCCTTTGTTCAAAATAATTTTTGATTCTGCATATGTTTGAAAAGGTCTGTCATACTTGCTCTTTTCTAAACTAATTATTTTATTAGGAACCTCTATTATTACATTGTGTATATTTAACGGATCTGTTTTATATTCTTGTGGATTGCTTCCGCATGCATTTAAATAAACTTTATCATTAATAACAAATGCTGATACAGGCAAACTCCACCCAAACAACAATCCAAGAACCACGATACCTAAAAGTTTTTTCATATTATTGTGGATTAGGGGTTGGTCCTTCAACTTTCTTAATTCCTTTTTCTGATGCAACAAGAATATTATAGCAACCAATGGCTCCCGAAACATTGCAAGAAACACCATGGACTTGAACTTTTAAAGCATTTTTATTTTTCCATTTAACAATCTCAAAACTTCTAATTAACATAGAAAATATTTTATTTTCTTTATCACCACCAAAACCTGAACCATCCCAAGCCTTAACGTTATCTATTGTAGGGTTTATAAAGAATATAAAAATATTCCCACCTGTTCCTCCAGCAAATATAGAATAAGATTCTTCACATCTTTGCACACTCTTATCAACTATTAAGTCATCTATACCATCATTTGAGATATCAACATAAGATACTGGATTGCTAGTAAGCAAATAATCTCCATAACCCTCTTCTTTACAAACTTTCTGCCCTTGTTCAAAAAACTTATTTATGATTATTGAAGACATGTCTTCTGCAAATGCAGCGTTTAAAAAAAAAGAACTTAAGAATAATGTTAATAAAAGCTTTTTCACAATTCAACACTACCAAATCCTGAACCACGAGTCTAATTGCTTAAAAAATGGCTATTTGATTTATCTCAAATATATCTAGTCATATATCTAGTTGTCCCATAAAATCCTATATTTAAATTTCCTGCTCTTTTTTTAATATTTTACATTTTTTATATTGTTCTTTCATGTGTTTTGGTCTTATTAAGTGCATACCTTCCTCTGCATGACAACAGATACATAAAACCTCTAGATTGGTCTCACTATTATTGCCAGGATTACCATCTTTGTGATGACAATGTATCATGTGTCTATGACTTAATAATGAAAGATCAACCTTGCATCTACTACATTTATATCCCCACGCTTCTTTTAGCTTTTTAGAGGTTGTTCTAAAATCGGGAGTATATTCTGGATCAGGATAACTCATTTCAGAATATTTAGGTCTGTTTATTAAAGTTTGGACAAAATTTTTAAAAAAAGATTTTATATTAAAAGAGTCTCTAGCTTGTCGTGCTTCATTGTTTGGTCTTCCTGAAGAAGAGTAGCCAGCTCCCTCATATTCTAAATCTATTAAACAGTTCATACAAACTGCTAACGGTGTAGTTAATTTAATTTTTTTATTTGAATACTTGGTTTCTCTTGCAATAACAGAAAATTTACCACTTTGATTAGCTGTAAAAGTATATCTATCGTACCTTTTTCTTCTTTGCATTTGTTCAATTGTTTTACATGTTCCAGTTATATGAAATCTATATCCCTTTCCACCGAGCGGATCTCTTCTGATTTCATCTGCTGAAATCCATTGATCTTTTATAAAAAGTACCACTGGCTCATTATTTAAATACATCAAGCCATGTTCATCCATCTTTATGTCCTCTAATTTTGCGTCAACACCTTCAACAGACAACAATTTTTGAATAATTATTTTTTCGTACTTAACCCCAGATTTCCAAACAGTCTTTTTGGCACCCATTTTATTGATCAAACTTTCTAATTCTGGAAAAGTGTGGTTAAGTTTCATTTTTTCTTTCTTTAAAAACCTTTCTAAGTCTTTCAATTATATAAGCACTATCAACTTTCACCCTAAACTCGGTTCTTTGGGATCTAATTGCATCCTCATCTCCATTTTCTTTTAATAACAATTTACTGAATGACATGCCGTTAGCTACAATCTTGTCTTTAGCCCAAATCTTATTGCTTCCTAAATTAAGTCCAAGAATATATATCAAAACATTTTTTGAACGATCTTGTGATAGACCCATATTTTTAATATAGGCCTCATCAACAGTTAAAGCTTTCTGCCATCTTGTTGAAGTATGACCCTCAATTCTTAGTTCTTCAATATCCTCTCTAAAGTCCCATAAAACATTTAGATATCTTGGATAAAAATTGTTTAATATATTTTTAAATTCACTCTTAACTTCTGAAGAACCTGTAGAAAACTGAATTTTTGGCTCCCTAAAAGAGATTGTTAGGGTTTCTTTATCAATTTCTGCTACCCATTTTTTTAAATCATCTTCGAATTCATCATAAAGTTCATTATAGATTCTATCTTGTAATATTTCAAAACTTCTTAATTTATCAATTTGGTCTTTAAGATTTACAATTGCTATGAATAAAAAAATAATCATCAATCCAGCCATCATGTCGGCAATAGATATCCACTGATCGTCTTGATCATCTTGTTGTTGGAATAATGTTTTTAATTTCATTCAGGTTTTTTGTTTGTTTTTTTCTTAACACTTCCAAGAGAATTAACTAAATTTACAAGTTGGTTTGTTAATGGTGAATAATCGCTAACGAATTTTTCAGATAATGATGCTAAATTTGAGCCCATAATTTCTACAATTTTGGTTACTTCTTTTTGCATTTGTTCGTCTAATCCTTTGATTTGATTAATGAGCATATCGTTTGTCTCTTTAATAGATTGTTTAACGCTATCTCTTATTTCTGTAGACATATTTTCTATACTAGATACAGAATTTGATAAACTTTCGGTCATTTCATTTAAATTTTTCTCAATTGTTGGCATTGCATCAACTGCTTTATCTTTCATTTGCGCAAAAGCGTCTAATTGATTGTTCAAATTATCAATTTGTCCTTGTACTGTTGTCATAATATCTTTTAATGCTTCAGTTGATTTAGGGAGGCTCTCCATATTTTCTGAAATCTGTTTAAGTGACTCTTGAGAACTTGTAATGCCTGATATAGCTGTTTGTAACTGATCATTCAAATTCTCAACATGTGTCTTATAATTATTTTGCCATTCTACAAGATTTTGAACAGATGAACTTAATTCTTTAAAACTTTCACCAAGTTGATCATTTATTTTAGCATTAAAATCTTCCATGACCTTTTGAACAGCTTCAATTAATGCATTGACATTATTTTGAGACATTTCAGCTGCAAATTCTGAGAAAGATTTTTGCATTTCCTTTAAACTATCAATAGTTTCACTTCTTAGTTTTTGTAATTGTGTAATTACTGAGCTTTCATTATCAGCAGAAATTGCATCTTTTACCTCAGTCATCTTAGCTAAAAGATCTTTTACATCAGCCTCTTCGGTAGATTTAATTTTTTTGGGTTTGTATAAAATTATTGCTCTGAAGGCTAAACTTAAAAATAATCCAACTATACTCGTTCCAAAAGCAACTTTTAATCCTGATAAAAGCTCTGGAATACTTTCATCTACTCTATTTACATTAAAATCAACTAGTGCAAAAAATATTCCTAAGAATGTTCCAAATATACCAATCGAAACTAGTAATGAGGGAGTAAATCTTGCATACCTGAGAGCTTTGTCAGCGTCTGTGGAAAAATAAGTAAAGATTGAGTATATGAATACTAATACTATTACAGCCACTATAACTGTTATCTCAGTGGTATCTGTAAGCGCTCTCCAAAATCCCATCCAATTCATAAATAAAGTATATAATCTTGTCTAATCAGGTTCTAGTCTAGTTCTAGTTTGAGAGAATTTATTATTCATATTTTCCAATAAAAACAATTAAAGCTTAAAAAATGGATATTTGATTTATCTCAAATAACACTAGAATTCCGACGAGAATTTTGTCTTATTAGACTTTTATTTAAAGAATTTATTCTATTTTAATTTTTGATTACTCACATAACTACTGTAGTTTAATGTAGGTTAATCTGGATTAATGTGAACCTCTAATCCCGTAAATAATCGCCAGCTTCCTGAATAATTTTCCACAGTTTACTTGCGTTTTCTTTGTTCACACCTTCACTTTTCTCGTTTAATCTCAAGAAGTTCTAGTTTGGGAAATAGTTACATTATTTTCTCAAGTTTCCAAGCTTCATCTTTAGCATTAAACTTTGCGTTCCAGTCTTTAGATCTTTGATCTTCAAATAAGGCATAAAATTTTTCTTCATCAGTGACATTTGCAATAAAAATCATTTTACCTTCTCGAATGTGCGCCCATTCAAATGATGACGTGCACTTTGCAATTTCATCTTTAAATATACTGTATAATTCTTCTGCATCTTTTTTAGTTCCTTCATACGTTGTTGTTCCAACAAAGTTCATAGTTTGTCCTTTCTTAAATTAATTAAGCTAATATAGGCTCAACAAATTTCCAATCAATAAAATTTTTCAACAAATTTATCTCAACTTGTTCAAGTTTCAGGACTAGCTTCTCTATAAAATCCTACAACGCAGAATCATAAACTTTAAAGATTTTTTTAATTTATTAATCAACTGGTTTGTTCTTATTTATATCTACTTCATCATAGGATTTACCAAATCTCACTTCATCAAATAGCATTACGGTTGTTGGAATTTTATTTTCCCATTTATATTTAAAAGGTTTTATTATGTTTTTTTGACCACTTGGTTGAGTCATGGTCTTCATTCCCTTTGGTTTATTTTTATTTATTTGAGATAAATAATCACCAACTCTAAATTTATAAATACCATATCTCATATTAATTTGTTGTTTGTTACTGCTCCACCCATGGCTTTTGGACTCTTTAATATGTTTACTTTTTACAAAAGGAATATAATGGGTGCACTCATTAATTTGTTCTCCATTCCACCATAGCTCAAAATATTTTTCACCTTTAATTCTTTCTCTACTATAATTAGTTTTAACTATAAAATCATTCCAACTACCTTTTTTAAAAGAAAATCCATGGCATCTCTTATAGTGACCTAATCTCACTTGAAAGCCTGAACCCTGTGTAGAAACCATCCATAATGGCATATCTACACCTTTCATTTTAGCTTGAAACAAAGACATCTTTGATGCTACGAAATCATATCCAAAATCTTCGGGTATATATATACTCAAAGCATAAAATACTGGTTCTTTAAATTTTTTACTTGAGTAATGAAGTTTTTTTAAATGTCTTTCTGTTCTTTGAGCACCCCATTTACAATCTTGTTTTTTACATTCGCCATGTCTAATTTCAAACTTTTGAGCTGATTTACCAGCACGAACATTTTTATCGACTATTTCAAAATGCTCTTTGATATCCATGTGATGCCACTTAGTTTTTTTAATTGTAACAGGCTCTGTATAACCTAAATTACATGTAAAAAAGATTAGAACCACAATCCCAAAAATTTTTTTCATTTAAAATCCACCTCGCCAATTATTTTTAGATTTCAAATCTTTCTCTTCCTGTTTTGAAGTAGGTCTAAATAAATAAAAACCTACTATAACAATAACGAATATACCTAAAATTATTTCAATCATGTTTAATTAATCTCTAAAGTTTATAAATTCAATTGGAAGTCCAATATCAATAGATTTTATGGCAGATATAGCTTCTTGAAGATCATCTCTTTTTTTTCCTTGAGCTCTTAATTCCTCTCCTTGAATTTTAATTTGGATTTTAAGTTTTAGTTTTTTTACATCAGCAATAATCTTCTTAGCATTTTCTTGACTAATGCCCTCTGCTAATTCACTGACTTGTCTGATGGTTCCACCAGCTGCACCTTCTGAATTTTTAATAATTATTACTCTTGGATCTACTTTTCTTCTTATAAGATGAACTTGTAACAATTCATTTACTTGTTTTAATTTTAATTCATCAGGCGCTATTGTAGTTATTATTTTATCTTTTCTTTCAATTGAAATATTAAGTCCCTTAAAATCATATCGGTTCGCAATTTCTCTTAAACAATTTGCAAGAGCATTGTCGAATTCTTGATAATTAATTTTACTTATTACATCAAATGAAGGCATAATTTTAATATTCTATACAATATTACATTTTTTTATGAGAACAACCTTCTTTAATCATTGTTATAATTTTTAAAGTTTTAGTATATTTTAATTTGAAATGCCCAAAGGAAAAATTAAAATTCATATAAGAAATAATCACTGGAAAAAAGGTTCTTTGCCTTGTGATTTAGAAGGCGAAAAAAATAGTAGTGTCCCTAAAGAATTATTTGAGAATTTTCTCAATAAATATTCTGGTATAAAAGATAAGATTTCATACATAGTTGATTGGGATGATGATAATTGGAAATCTTCTATGAAAGATGCAGATATTTTGCTTACATGGAATTTTCCAACAAATAATCTAAGTAAAATTGCACCAAATTTAAAATGGATACATGTTGTGTCAGCGGGTGTAAATCATCTTTATCCATTTAATTGGCTTAAAAAAGATTTAGTTTTAACAAATAGTAGTGGAATACATTCTAAAAAGGCAGGTGAATTTGGATTAATGAGTGTTTTGATGCTTCAAAATCATATGACAAGAATAATTACTAATCAAAAAAAAAAAGAGTTTGTAACTTTATTAAGTAACCCAATTGATAGTAAAAAAGTTGTAGTGGTAGGTACTGGATCATTAGGTGGGTCAATGATTAAACATATCAGCTCATTAGGAGCAAAAGTTATTGGAGTTAATAGAAGGGGTAGAGCAGTTGAAGGTTGTTCAAAAGTAATAACATTTGATAGGATTGATGAAGTCATACCTGAGGCTGATTTTCTTTATTTAGCTGTTCCAGAAACAAACGAAACAAAAGGATTAATTAATAAGAAAAGATTAGATCTACTTAAAGCTACGTGTGGAATTGTTAATATTGGTCGTCAATCTGTAATGGATTATGAGCATCTAAGAAAAAAATTAAAAAAAAACGAAATTGCTGGAGCTATTTTAGATGTTTTTTCAGAAGAACCCATAAACAGAAATTCTAAATTTTGGGATACACCAAATTTAGTAATTACACCTCATATATCTTCAGATAGTAAAGGAAATTATATAGAGATGGTTTTAGAAAAGTTTTTCAAGAATTTAAAACTATTTATTGAAAAAAAAGATTTGCATAATCAAGTCGATCCTAAACTAGGTTATTAATTATTTTGGTAACCAGGAACTGTACAAAGGGTTATCATTGTTAATTGGAAGTTTGATACTTTTGTTTTGTCTTGATGAACTGTAAACAGCTGTTACAAATTCTAAAGATTTTCTAGCATCCAATAAAGTTACTTCATCACTAACTTTTCCATCAAGTTTATTGGCTATTTCATCAAACATTCCTGCGTACCATGACTTAGGTTTTTCGACTTTTGATAATACTTCATCTATTTGACTTTGTGTAATAGGAGCTCTTGGTAAAAATACCCATTCATCGTCAGCTGGATTATAAGGTTTATCTGGAGATGCTCCTGATTCTACTGTCAGTCCATCAAAACAGAATTTTAGTCTACTGGTATCATTTGCTGCACCAAGGGTGATTGAGCTAGTAACCAATGTTCCATCTTCCATTTCAATTGATAAAGACGCACAGTCTTCGACCTCAATATCATTTACTCTTGTTGTTAATTTTGCAAATACATTTGAAACTGGGCCTAGTATCATACTCACCAAGTCATGAATATGTATTGAATGACTTAAAATTGCCCCACCTTGTTCACCATCCCAAGTACCTCTCCAAGGTTTTGAATAATAATCTTTTCCTCTATTCCAATGAGTTTCCAATGAGGCGATTAAAGGTTTTCCAGCAAGTCCTGACTTTATTAATGCCTTAAATTTAGAAAATCCTAATCCATACCTATATTGAAATACAGGAAAAATTATCTTTCCTGTTTCTTTACTAATATTTTCTAGCTCATCAATTTCTTTAAGGCTTGAAACCAATGGTTTTTCGCAAATTACATGCTTTCCAGCTTCAAGAGATTTTTTGCACGCAGAAAAATGTAAATGGGGTGGGAGACAAATATCAATTATATCTATTTCCTTTACTTTTAATACATCATCAAAGTTTAATGACATTTTAGTATCATTATTTGACGCCAATATTTTATCTATTGCATCTCTAGTTAAACCACACAATGTATGAACACTAAATCGGTCTGATACTTTTTGAAAATCTTCAAAATGTTTAGCTCCTATATTAGTTCCTATTATTGCTACCCGATATTTTTTCATTTTTTTTCAGCTAATTCTTGAGCTTTAATTGCTACTTCCATTGATAAGTAAGTAAGTTCTTGCGAACAAGCATTATCAGTTCTATTCAAAACATCTTGAATTAAATTAGCAAAATAGGGGAGCTTTACTTTTGAACAGTCAATATGTTTCACCTCATGATTATTTGCTAAAAAGAGGTGATTTCCCTTTTCAGATTTTGCTAAATCTGTGTATTTTCTAATTTCAATAAAACCTTTATCACCCAAGATAAATAGCCTTCCATCTCCCCAAGTAGGAAGTGCATCAGGAGTAAACCAATCTAAACGAACATAACCATGACCACCATTTCCAGTAAGATTAACTTCTCCGAAATCTTGAAAACCAATAAATTCTTTCTTAGTCGTATTTTCAACCATCGCATGATTTATTTTAGCTTCATTTGAATTTGTAAATACTAAAAATTGATGAATTTGATGTGAGCCTATATCTGTTATTATTCCACCATAACTATCACGATCATAAAACCAATCTGGTCTTTCATAATTACCTTGTCTATGCGGACCAGTGCCAATTGTTTGTTTTACTTTTCCAATTTTACCATCAGCGACCAGTTCTTCTGCTTTTGCAACAGCTGCTACATGAAATCTTTCTGAAAAATTAATTGACCAAATTTTTCCTGTCTCCTTAACTGTTTGTTTTAGATTATTAAGTTGCTCAAGTGTTGTACATCCTGGTTTATCAACCATAACATCTTTTCCAGCTTTCATTGCGTCTATAGATAGATTTGCTCTATCTTTAGGAATGGATGAAATTAAAATCATATCAATTGTATCATCATTTAAAATATCACTTTTATTATCTACTCTTTTAATTTGAGGATATTTTTTTCTAAATTCATCTAAAGTTAACGGAGAACCTTGTGTCCAAAAATAATTACAACTACATCCCTCTTTAAGCATCTCATCAAGCATGTCAAAAATGTGTGCATGATCAATGCCTATTATTCCAAGTTTCAAAACTTTTTTCATATTTGTTAAAAATTCTTTGAATAAAAATGATTTGAGTTATTGATTTCAACATTTATTTTCTCAAATTTATTTTCTATTAAAAATTTATTTATAATTTCAAAATTTTTCTTAAAGATCTCAATTTGAAGAATACAATTATTACAATAAATTATGTTTTTTAATCCTCTTAAAACATTAATTTCATGGCCCTCAACATCAATTTTAATTATCAAATTTGAATTTTTTATATTAATTATTTCGTCACCAACTTTAAAATTTGCATCATAAATTTTAATATCATCAAATTTTTTACCATCGTGAATAGTTGATCCTCCAGTTTGAGCATAACCATACTTAACTTTAGATCTCATTTCTTCCTTTGAATTTTTATCTGATAATCCAAAATCGTATAAAGTTATCCTTTTATAAAGACCTCGATTTTTCTCTAATGTTTTTTTGAATTTAAAGTATGCTTCATTATTTGGCTCAAAGGCAATAACCTTTATATAATTATAAAGTTCTGAAAATTTAATTGAATAATATCCATTATTAGCACCAATATCCAGAAAGTAATTTGCATTAAAGTTTTTTGTTAATTTATGGAGTATTGAAATTTCATTCTCCTCATATTTTTTTTTTATTATTATTTCTCTATCTATTGGATCTAAAAAATCTAAAAACATTTTATTATTTCCAACATTAAAATATCCTCTATTTCTTTTAAGTAATTTTAAAATTTTTAACGTAACAAAAGCTAATTTACGATGTAAAACAGATATTCTGATTAGAAATTTTAAAAAATAATCCATTATAAAATTTTACAGCTTAATCTATTTTTTGTAACGGAAATTTTAAAAATTATTGTTTTTGGTTTACAAATGTTCAGACTTAGGTTCATCTATTGGATCTGCAGCTGGATTAAGTTCTAAGCCAATAGGTGTTATTGTTGTAGGAAGTGGTGTGAATTGAGAGTCAGGGTTTTCAATAACCTCTCTTACATTCATCCTGTAAACCCCATATGCTCCTATTAAACAGTGAAATATAATTAGAAATATAAAATAACCATTCTCTCCTATTAAATCCATAAACATAGAACATAAAAAAGGTCCGCTAATTGCACCCATTCCAAAGGTAAATTGTAAACCTGCTCCTGCAGCTACAAATTTTTCTTTTGCTATAAAATCATTAGTATGAGCAAAAATTAATGCAAACATAGGAAGACTGAAGAAAGCATATAAACCTGTAAAAATATAAAACCATAACTTCGAGCTAGCTAAGCCATCAGGTAAATGCATCGTACCCACTGAAAAAATTGCACATAAAGCAAAGAAAGCCGAAGCAAATGTGGAATATACTGTAACTGTTCTTCTGTCATAAATATCTGATAGTTTACCAATTGGCCATTGGGAAATTGCACCAGAAATAGCAATTAAAAATGTTACAAATGAAATTTCAAAAATACTAAAATTCATTGACGCTGCATAAACAGCAATTAAAGCAAACA
>CACFYO010000010.1 GCA_902570545.1 uncultured Pelagibacteraceae bacterium
TCCTAAAAGTAAAAAGAATACAAGAATTTTCTCAAAAACATAAAATAAATTTAAATGATAGAAGTATAATTTTTATAAGATATTTTTTATATAATATTGCTTCCATGGTTTATCTCGAGTCAAGAGGTAGGGATTCGCTTGGAATTTCAATAAATTTTGTGTCAAAAAAACCTTTTTTTTTTAAATCTAAAATTAATAACAAAAACAACATTAATATATTTAATAAAAAAACATCAAAAAAAAATTTTTTAAATATTTCAATTAAATTTTCTAAACGTATAGGAACTTCTGGTGAAAATGCAGCAAATATTCTTGCTCTCCTTAAAAAAGTAAAAATAAAAGAAATAGATTTTAAAAATTTAGATTTTTTTGAAATATTTTCACATACAAGATGGGCTTCAGTGGGTGATGTATCAAATAGTAATGCGCACCCATTAATAAGTGTAAAAAAGAATGATTTAAATTTATGTTTAATGAATGGTGACATTAATAATTACCAAGAAATTAAAAAAAAACTTATTAAAGAAAAAAAATATTATTATGTTGATAGGTTGTGTAAAAATGATTTACAGCCTGTACCATCCTTATTCCAAATAAATAAAAATAATATTAATAAGCTTAGCAATGGTTCTTATGTGCTCTTCAATTTCAATTCTTCTAATTTTAATGAGTTCTATATTTACAAAAAAGGATCACAAGGTTTATACTATACATTAGATGAAGATAATAATTTACACTTTTCATCTGATGTATATGGTTTAATTAATAAATCTGATAAATTTAAAATTTTAAAAGAAGATGGAATTTTTAAAGTAGACCATAATTTTAAAAAAAATATAAAATCCTCCTCTTTTACAAAAACAGATCTTTTAACTTTTGATATAAGTTTGAAAGGTAAAGACACTTTTTTTTTAAAAGAAGTTAATGACACCAATACATTTTTAAAAAGAACCATTGCTGAGTATATTGATTTTAAAAAAAGAAAAATTATAGGTTTTCATAATTTATTTAATACTAAAGTAAGAGATAAACTTAAAAATAAAAAAATTAGAAATATTATTTTTACAGGTATGGGAAGCTGTTACACCGCTGCAGTTGGAATATCGAAATACCTAAACTCAAAGATGAATGAATATGGTTATAATAACCTCAAAGTCGAAGCTACAATTGCCAGCGAAGGTAGTGGCTTTTATTTATCTACAAATATGGAAGATACGATTATTGTTGTAATTGCCCAATCAGGTACAACAATTGATACAAATGTATTTGCTAAAATGGCGAAAGAAAGAGGAGCTTATACTTTAGCAATAGTTAATAAGAAGCAAGGAGATGTTACTTATATTGTTGATCAAAGTTTTTACCTTGGAAATGGTAGAGATATTGAAATGTCCGTTCCATCAACAAAAACTTATACTTGTCATTTAATTACTGGTTTCATTTTATCTGAAAAAATAATTGAGATCTTAAGTAAAAAAAGAAATTTGAAATTTATTAATTCTCTAAAGATAATTGCGCAAACAGAATTAGTACAAAATACTCTAAACACATTGTCTCAAAAAATTGAAAAATTAAATTTTGATGTTTTTAACTTCAAAAATTGGGTTGTTGTTTATGATGATTCATTCACAGCCTATAGTGCCCTCGAATTTAGAGTTAAACTTTCAGAATGTTGTTATAAATCTATACCAACTTTAAGTTTAAATAGTTTTAAGAAAATTAAATTTAAAAATACTTTAGTTTTTTATTTAACTGAGACTTCAAAAATAAAATATTTTAATAAATCTAATTATTACATACTTATATGCAATAAAAAAAGCTTAAACAAAACTAAGAACTCATTTTACTTAAATCTAGATTCAAAAAATTATATTAATCTGGTGATAGAAATGTCTTTAAGTTTACAATTGGTCTCTTATAAGATTGCAAAATTTATTGATTTACATGCCAGTAATACTTTAAAGTTGAAAAAAAATCTTAATAAAATTAAAGAATTTATTTTTGATGAAAAAAACCAAAAAAAATATGAAGGATTAAAAGTTAAGGAAAAGTTAAATTTTATACAAGATAAACTAAAAAGACCAATAGATGTTATTAAACATCAAGCTAAAACTGTAACAGTTGGAGCAATTAGGTTAGAGGATAAAAATATAAATTCAATTTTGAATAATAATTTTTTTATCAACAAAGAAATTCAATCATCTTATTTTGAGGGAAAGTTTTTTGAGCTCAATAAAGAAATAAATATCATATCAAATAATCTATATGATTTTGATAAATATTATATTGGGAATATTATAGATTTTTGTAATACCGAGTTTGGATTTAATAAACATTACAAATTTCCTTACTCAAAAGGAAATAATGATAAAAACTCATCTTCAGACATTACAATTAATAACAGACAGATTAATATAAAAGACAAAAAAAAATCTATTGTAAAAAAAAATTTAGACTCCCATAATCTACTTAAGTATTTTTTGCCTCAAAATAAAATATCTGAACATTATGAGTCATCCTTCAAAAAAGCAAAAAAAATTATGCTAGAAAATAACTTTGAATTTGAAATGAATTTTAAAAATATTTTTGAAAATTTTAACAATATAAAATTCTTAGGAAGTGGTATTAATTATCTAATAGCAAAAAAATATGCACAAATATTCAGTAAAAAATATAATAAATCTATTGCATTTGATGTAATTGAAAATCATAAACATATAGACATTTCTTCTGAGGCATTAATTTTAATTTTTGCATCGAATATTGATAGAAAAGGTTTTCAAAGAGATGTTTTTTCTGAACTTGAAAAATTTATAGCTCATGATAATGAGCCGATTATTTTCACTAATATAGGAAATAATATTTTTGATAATTTAATTTCAGATAAAGACAATTTTCTTAATAATAAAGTAATAAAATTACCTGTTGTGCATGAAATTTATTCTCCATTAATTTTTGATTTTTACTTTAAGAGATTTATCAAGTAAGTATTTCTTAAGTTTTTTGATGTCATTAATATTTTGTAATCTATAAAAAATATAAAGTTTATAATAGTTTTTCCAAATTGACTTTCTGAATAAAAATTTCATTTTTTTTTTTGAAAGATGCCTCATTATTTTATTTACATTATTGGGCAATATTCCAAAAATAATTTTTTTATAATTTATATTTTTATTTAAAATATTTGATATTAATTCAGGATTTTTATTTATTATTTTTGTAAAAATAATTGACGCCAATAAACCATCCATTGAATTAAAAAAACTAAAATGACCGGATGTTTCAAAACCAAAAAAAGAGTTATTTTTTTTTACTTTGTCAATAACATTTCTATCACCAACTTTTGAAATATAATTTTTTATTCCTAAATTTTTTAACTCACTAATAAGCCACGGGTTTACAATTTCTGTCATTACAATACTATTTATTTTCTTTTGATTTAAAAAAAATTTAGCAAATATAAGTGCTACTTTTTCTGTTTCTATTAATCCATAATTTTTTTCTGCAACCAAAAATCTATCCGCATCACCGTCATAGGCAATTGAAAAATCATATTTTTTATATATTTTGTTTTTGAGGTTTTTTTCAAAGTGATTAGATCCGGAATTTTTATTAATTTTATTTCCATCTTTTGCAAAATTTATTAATTTTGAGTTTTTAAATAATTTCAATTTATTTTTAAAAAAACTTACTGAGCCATTAGATCCATCAATTAATACTTTTTTCTTGAATTGAAAATTAGTACTTACATTTAAAAATTTTATGTATTTTTTTTCATTTATTTTTTCAATTTTAAATTTACTAATAGTTTTTAATTTATACTTCTTATTTTGATAAATTTTTTTTTCCAAAAAAACTTCACTTTTTTTATCCAATTTAGAACCATTAATAAAAAATTTAAAACCATTAAATTTTGCAGGAAAATGAGAAGCTGTAATCATTATACCAAAACATTTTTCTATTTTAGATAGATATTGAAGACCAGGCGTAGAAATAGGTGTTTTTAAAATGAGAATTTTTTTAACAATTTGTACATTATCTAAAACTATTTTTAAAATTTGTTTGCTTGAAACTCTATTATCATAACCAATAATAATTTTATTTATTTTTTTTCTTTTAAATAAAAAATTTAGATTATTAAAAAAATGATTTAAAAATTTTACATCCAAAAGATTTACTCCATATACATCTCTAAATCCATCATCACCAAAAATTTTCATTAATTATTTTGGTTAAACTGTTTTATTAATTTTTTTTGACTTTTAATTGAAGGAAGTTTTACTTTTGAAAGTCTAATTTTATCTTTTGCCATCATTTCTTTAACACCTTTTATAAAAGATATTTTAGGTGACCATTTCAAATGTTTTTTTATTTTACCTATATTTGATATAGATATTTCAATATCGTCGTTTCTTTTGTTTAAAAAAATATGATCTTTTTTCGCTGAAACGATTTTTTTTAAATTAAAGACACTCTCTGGTTTGCCGGAGCCGAGATTATAGATTTGATTATTGCTTTTTTTAATTTTAATAGATTGATATATTGCATGATTTAAATCATCAATGTGTAAAAAATCTCTTTTTTGTTTTCCGTCTCCAAAAATAGTTATTTTTTTATTTTGTAATTTCTGTGCTATAAATTTTGCAACAACAGCTGTTGAATTTTTGCCATAAATATTAAAGAATCTAAAGATAGTGTAATTAAATTTATTGATTTTTGAGTAATTAACTATCATTTTTTCTCCGATGAGTTTTGAGTACGCGTAAAAATGTTTTGGATCTGATCTAAAATTTTCAGAAATTTTTTTATTTTTTGTATCTCCATAAATTGAAGCAGAAGATGCAAAAATTAATTTTTTTACTTTATTTTTAGATGCAAAATTAAGAAGTGACTGGAGAGCGTTTAAATTTGATTTTGAGTATATTTCTTCTTTATCCTTAGCTATTAATATTTCAGCTTTTGCTGCAAGATGTATAATAATGTCAATTTTTTTTTTAAAATTAATTTTATTAATATCTATTATATCTTTTTTATAAAATTTAATCTTTAAATTATATAGGTTTTCTAATTTTCCAGTAGATAAATCATCAACTACCTGAACTTTATATCCCTTATCTATTAAATATTCTGATAAATTAGAGCCAATAAAACCAGCGCCACCTGTAATTAAAATATTTTTCACTTTTGATAAGTTTTTTTTTATTTAAAATCTCTTATATAGTATAATAGGGTGATTAATATCATTAAATATTCTTCTTATGCAAAAAAATTTTTTTATAAGTATAATTGTACCTGTTTATAATTCAGATAGATTTATAGGAAGGTGTTTAAGATCACTAAAAAATCAAAGTTTATCAAAAAAAAATTACGAAATTATTGTAATTGATGATTTCTCAAATGATTTTTCTCTAAATGAAATAAGAAAACAAAAAACAAAAAATATAAAATTAATAAAAAATAAAAAAAATCTAGGTTTGCCTGCCAGCTTAAATAAAGGAATTAGAGAAGCAAAAGGTACATTAATTGTAAGAGTTGACTCTGATGACTGGGTTCAAGAGGATTTCCTTAATATTTTATCAACATTTTTATTTTTAAATAAAAATTTAGATGCTGTTTCATGTGATTATGCTTTAACAGATGTAAATGAAAATGTCTTAAAAGTTGAAAATTGTCTCAAAAAGCCTATTGGATGTGGCATTATGTTTAGAGTTCAGCAGCTTTATGAACTTGGGCTTTATGATGAAAAATTTGCTTACGCTGAAGAGGAAGCTTTAAGAAAACTATTTTTAAAAAAATATTCAATTACAAGAGTCCCACTTAACCTTTATAGATATAGGCAGCACAAAAGTAATAGATCTAAAAATAAAAAATTAATACAATTTTATAGTAAAAAAATTAAATGAATAAATCAGTATACTTTATAGCAGAAATTGGGGTTAATCATGAAGCAAATCTAAAACTTGCAAAAAGAATTATTTTAGATGCAAAAAAAGGAGGTGCACACGCTATTAAATTACAATCCTACAAAGCAGAAAAAATAGCTTCTAAGTACGCAAAAGCTTATTGGGATAAAAAAGAAGAAAAAGAAGATAATCAACTTAAATTATATAAAAGGTTTGATAAATTTGAGGAGATTGATTACCAAAAAATAATTGATTATTGTAAAAAAATAAAGATAGATTTTATAATCACTCCCTTTGATCTAGAAACTATTAATTTTTTCAAAAATAAAGTTAAATATTTTAAAATCTCATCATCTGATATTACAAATTTTCCTTTAATTGAAAAAATAGCAAAAACTAAAAAACCAATTATATTATCGACTGGAGCTTCAAATATTCAAGAAATTAGAGAAGCGGTGAAATTAATTAAAAAATATAATAAAAAATTAACACTCTTACATTGTATCTTAAACTATCCAACTAAAAGATATGATGCAAATTTAGGTATGATTGATGACTTACAAAATACTTTTAATATACCTGTAGGTATCTCTGATCATACCAATCCTAAAGACAGCCATGATATATTATTATTTGCTACATTAAAAAATATTACAATGATAGAAAAACATTTTACAAATGATAAATCAAAGAGAGGAAATGATCATTTTCATTCTTTTGATAAATATGACTTAATAAAATTTAATCAAAGAGTTTTAGATGCCCAAAGAATAATTGGTAAAAGGAAAAAAAATTTTTTAAAAAGTGAAGTTATTTCAAGAAAAAATGCAAGAAGAGGTCTTTTTTATAATAGAAATTTAAAAAAAAATTCAAAAATAAATTCAACAGATATAATTTCTTTAAGACCAGCTATTGGAATAAGTCCATCTTTATATAAAAAAGTAATAAAAAAAAAATTAAAGATTAATGTTAAATTAGGTAGAAAAATTAAATTTTCTGATTTTTATTAATGAAAAAGAAGAATTTAATTTCAATAATATTAGCTGGTGGCAAAGGTTCAAGATTAAAATCCAAGACTCAAAAAGTTTTATTAAAAATTAAAAATAAAACACTTCTTCAAATATCTATAAATTTGGCTAAAAATTTCTCAGAAAAAATTAACGTTGTAATAAATCAATCACTTGTTTTTTTAAAAAAAGAGAAAAAAAAATGTACTTTTTTTTTGCAAAAAAATTCACTTGGAACAGGTCATGCTGTAAAGGAATTTTTTAAAAATAAAAAATTTAGTAATGAGAATTTATTTCTAATTTTATATGCCGATACACCATTTATATTAAAGTCTGATATAGGAAAAATGTTAAATAAAACTAAAAATTTTGATTTAGTTATCTTGGCTTTTAAGACAAATTCAAATGTGGGATGTGGTTTAATTAAAAAAAATAGAAGTTTAGTCTCTGAAATAATTGAGTACAAAAATTCAAATAAAAAGGAAAAAGAAATAAAAATATGTAATTCAGGTGTTATGGTTTTTAATAATAAAGTTAAAAATTTAATTAAGTTGATTAGAAAAAATGCTTTAACAAAAGAGTTCTATTTAACTGACTTAGTTAAAATTTCAAACGATAAAAAACTAAGTGTTGGTTTAGTTGTATCTAGTAATGAATTGAGAGCAAGAGGAATTAACGATCTTAAAACCTTTAGAATAAATAAAAAATACTTTGAAAATAAAAAAAGTTAAATAAATAATTAATAACATTAGTTAAAATCTCATATTTATCTTTAAAAAAAACTAATAATTTTGTAAGTAGAAATACACTGTTAATAAATTGCTCACTTATTATGAAAATTTACTACGTGAGATATTAATATATTAATTTAAATATAGATTTAATGAATAAAAAACATATAGACAAAACATTACAAAAAATTTTTAAGGGCATAAAAAAGCTTAATTTTAAAAGCACTGATAATGTATATTTGGGAATAGACTTAGGAAAAGTTTTATTAAATGACTATAAAAAAATTTTTGAACATGAAGATGTGCCTTTAAATGAAATCAGAAATTATGTGACCACTAAAATTATCAAAAATCTTAAAAATTACTTTAAAAATGGAACTATTATTGTCCCATCTTTTAACTTTGATTATTTTAAAGATAGAAAATTTAATAAGAAGTTAACTAAATCAACTTTAGGACCTTTTGAAAATTCTTTTATTAAAGAAAAAGGTGTATCAAGATCTAATCATCCAATTTTTTCAATTTGTGCATTTGGAAAAAGTAAAAAAAAAATTCTTGAGCCTTGTGGATTGTTTAGCTTTGGACAAAATAGTCCTTTTAATAATTTTATTAAAAATAACGTTATATTTCTAAATATAGGTTTGCCATTTAAAGATACATGTACATATGTGCATCACGTAGAACACTTAAACGGTGTTAATCATAGATACTACAAAGCAGTAAAGGGAAAAGTATTAGAGGGTGGCAAATATATAAATAAGACTCACTATAGTTTCGTTAGATATAAAATTATTATGAAAAATGTTAAAAGAGCAGAATATAAAATTGAAAAAATGTTAAAAAACAAAAAATATTTAAAAGAAATTAATGATTCTAAAATTTATTTATCTAAAGTTTATGCCAAAGATGTATTTAAATGTGCAAATGATGCCTTGCATCATGATCCGTTTGTTTTTTTAGAAAAAAAATCAATTGTTGAGACTAATTACTAATGAGAAAAAATATTCATAATATTAAAATTGGAAATGTAAAAATTAAACTAACTAAAGATTCTAAAGTTTTTGAGCCTAACCTTACAACTTTTAGCCTTATTGAAGCATTTGAAAATTTTAAAATCAAAAAAAAAATTAAGATTCTTGATTTGGGTTCAGGATCAGGAATTATTGGAATTTTTTTAAAAAAGAAATTTGGAAAAAAAATAGAACTTTATCTATCAGATTACTCTAAACATGCTGTTAAGATAATAAATTCTAACCTAAAAATTAATAAGGTCACTGGTATTGTAAAAGAAAGTAACATTTTAAAAGAGTGGTCAAATGAAAAATTTGATTTAATAATAAATGACATATCCGCAATAAGCAGTTTTGTAGCTAAGAATTACTGGTATAATAAATTTATTCCACACGATTGTGGGAAAGATGGTCTTAAATTATCAAAAAAATTTTTGAGTTCTGTTAAAAAAAATCTAAAAAAAAAAGGAACCATATTAATGCCAGTTATATCAATTTCAGATCATAAGCATCTAATTAAAATTATAGAAAAAAGCTTTAAGTCTAAAATGCTAATTAGCAAGGAGTGGCCTGCCCCGAAAAATTTAATTAAAGGTAAGGTTGATCACTTTTTAAATAAAGGTTATATAATCAAAAAATATAACATGTATTTATGTTTTACAAAAGTATATCAAATGCAGGGGAAGGATAATCTATGAATGAAAAAGATGTAATATCAATTGTATCTAAAGCTTTAAAAACGAAAGTGAATGTCAAAAGTAATTCTAAAAATACAGAAGAATGGGACTCTTTAGGACAGCTAAGTATTCTCTCCGCAATAGATAAGGCTACAAAAGGTAAATCTTCTAAAATCGATTTAACTGAAGTTCAAAGTATAAAAAAACTTTGTGTAAAACTAAAAAAACTGAAATAAAACATTTAAATGCAAAAAAATTTTCTCAATTTAAATGTACCTTGGGTTGAGTCTGAGCTTTTTGAATATAATCTTAAGTATAAAAAAAAAAAATACTTAGAATATGCTAAAAAATATAACAAAGATGGCTATGTTGTAATTGATTTAAAAGTATCTAAAAAAGACTTAGAAAAAACTATTCAGGATATTTCAACTCTGGCAAATGCTGAAGGAGTAAAAAAAAATCCAAAAATTTATCATTACAATAAAAACCCACGAATAGTAGAAGGTTATAAGAAATTTAAAAGTATTAAAAATTTATGTAAAAATAGAAAGATTATTGAGATTTTAGAATATTTTTATGAGAAAAAGCCAGTACCAATCAATTCTATAAACTTTATTAAAGGAACTGATCAACCTCTACATAGTGATTATATTCATTTTTCATCTATGCCACATAAATATCTGTGCGCAGCATGGATAGCGTTAGAAAAAACTGACAATAGAAATGGTGCGATAGTTGTTGTACCAGGTAGTCATAAATTTGATTTGGTCGATTACTCGTTGTTTAATCTTAAAACCCCTACCTCAATGCAGGAATTATCAAAATTTTATAAGATTTATGAAACATATGTAAATAAATTAATAAAATCAAAAAAAATTAAAACAAAAACACTTAAATTAAAACCTGGGCAAGCTGTAATTTGGGCTGCAAATCTATTACATGGTGGAAAAAAAATAATTGATCAATCCAGAACAAGATTTAGTCAAGTTGTGCATTACCATTTTGATAAATGTGATTTTGTCTACAATCCTGGTTTTTCAAATGTTTCTAAAGGTCAATATGCGTTAAGAGACTTGGAAAAATTAAAAATAGTATAAAATCTCCGTAATGAAAATTCAAAAAATAGGTGTAGCTCTTGGGGGGCAAAAGAAAAAAATTAAACACTTTATAAAAAAAAACTATAATAAAGTTGTAAAATCAACTGGTATTTCTAAAGTTTATCATACGACTAATAAAGAGGATATAATTACTTTAGCGACTAAAGCCTCAAAAAAAGTTTTAAAAAATCAAACCAATGTTGATGCAATTATTCTAATTACTCAAACTCCTAAATATAATATCCCACCAAATAGTTTTATTATTCAGAAAAATTTAAATATCAAAAAAAAATGCTTAATCTTTGATATTAATCAAGGCTGTAGCGGATACATTTATGGGCTTAAGGTTGCTGAAAGCTTACTGAACACAAAAGAAATAAATAAAATTCTTTTAATTACAGCAGATAATTATTCAAGATATTGCAAAAAGTTAAACGTGAAGCTTTTATTTAGTGACAGTGCTACAGCGACGATATTGGTAAAATCAAAAAATAAAATAAAATTTAAATTCTTTAGCGATGGTGATAATTACATTCATCTTAGTCAAAAATTCGATAATTACAGCGAAAGTATTAATAATAATAGTTTGCATATGGATGGAAATAAGTTGTTTAACTTTTCTCTAAATGCAGTTACTAATTTAATAAATGAGTTGATGAAAGAAAATAGATTAACGAATAAAAATTTAGATTATATTTTACTACACCAAGCTAGCAACATAATAAATAATAACATTATCAACAAACTAAAAATAGAAAATAATAAATTTTTAAAAAATTATAACAAATTTGGAAATACTGTTTCCTCAACTATACCGATATTAATTAACGAAAATTTTAAAAAATTAAAGAATAAAAAAATATTATTGTGTGGTTTTGGAGTAGGACTTTCAGTATCATCTTGTTTTTATGAATTCAAATAAAATATACATCATAGGTGGGGCAAGTAGTGGGATAGGTTACGAATACGCGAAAATTTTATCGAAGAATAACAAAGTTATTGGTCTCTATCATTCTACTAAAAGCAAAAATAATAAAAACTTAAATTATTATAAAATTGATTTAGAAAACAAAAATGAAATTTCAATATTTTTTTTAAAAAATAAGAATAAACTGGATAAGTTTAAAAAAATTATTTTTATAAATTTTGCAACTTACAAAAGAGATAATTTATTAATTAATATTAATCATAAAGATATAAAAAAAACGTTTGGTATAAATTTATTCTCTAATTTTTACTTTACATCCAATTTAATAAGAAATCATAAAGATAAAATTTTAGACATTGTTTTCATTAGTTCATCTTTAGGTTTAAAAGTAGATGCTGGGACATTGCTTTATTCCTCTTCAAAACTGGGATTGGAGAGCTTAATGAAATCTATAGTAATTGAATACTCAGGATTTAATGTAAAATGTAATATTCTTGTATTAGGTTTTTTTAATTCACCACTATGGAGAAAATTATCTAATACAAAAAAGAGCAGAATAAAACGACTAATACCAAAAGGTAAAATTGGAAATATAAGAAATATATCTAATGCTCTAAACTTTTTAGAAAAAAATGACTACATAAATTCTAGTAGCATATATTTAGATGCAGGTTTTGGTACCGTAAGGGTTTAAAATTAAATAAATATATTCAATTAAAAATTTTTTTCAGTGCATAAATCAAGCCAATTGAGCTATTAGTACTGGTCAGCTACACGCATTACTGCGCTTCCACACCCAGCCTATCAACGTGGTGGTCTACCACGGCTCTATAGGAAGAACTAGTTTTGAGGTGAGTTTCCCGCTTAGATGCTTTCAGCAGTTATCTCGTCCATACTTAGCTACCCGGCACTGCAGCTGGCGCTACAACCGGTCCACCAGTGGTATGTTCAACCCGGTCCTCTCGTACTAGGGTCAACTCCTCTCAATTCTTCTACACGCATAGCAGATAGGGACCGAACTGTCTCACGACGTTCTGAACCCAGCTCACGTACCACTTTAATTGGCGAACAGCCAAACCCTTGGGACCTGCTCCAGCCCCAGGATGTGATGAGCCGACATCGAGGTGCCAAACACTGCCGTCGATATGAGCTCTTGGGCAGTATCAGCCTGTTATCCCCGGCGTACCTTTTATCCGTTGAGCGATGGCCCTTCCACTCAGAACCACCGGATCACTATGACCGTCTTTCGACTCTGCTCGACTTGTCAGTCTCACAGTCAGGCAAGCTTATGCCATTGCACTCTACGAACGATTTCTGACCGTTCTGAGCTTACCTTCGCACGCCTCCGTTACTATTTGGGAGGCGACCGCCCCAGTCAAACTACCCACCATACAATGTCTTGATGCCGGATAACGGCTATCAGTTAGATGCCAAGAAAAACAAAAGAGGTATTTCACTGGTGACTCCACGATAACTGACGCCATCGCTTCAATGTCTCCCTCCTATACTAAATATGTTTTTCCTAACACCAATGTAAAGTTGCAGTAAAGGTGCACGGGGTCTTTCCGTCTAACTACGCGAACTCCGCATCTTCACGGAGAATTCAATTTCACTGAGTTGATGTTGGAGACAGCGGAGAAATCGTTACGCCATTCATGCAGGTCGGAACTTACCCGACAAGGAATTTCGCTACCTTAGGACCGTTATAGTTACGGCCGCCGTTTACTGGGGCTTCAGAAATGAGCTTGCACCCATCGCATTAACCTTCCAGCACCGGGCAGGCGTCAGACCCTATACATCCACTTACGTGTTAGCAGAGCCCTGTGTTTTTGATAAACAGTCGCTTCTCCCTGGCTTGTGCCACCTTTTAATGGTTGCCCAAAAAAAGGTCTTCTTTATTCCGAAGTTACAGAAGCATTTTGCCGAGTTCCTTCAACATCATTCTCTCAAGCGCCTAAATATACTCTATTAATCCACCTGTGTCGGTTTAGGGTACGGTCTTAATGATGGAGCTATTTCCTGGAACTTTTTCGCGGCATGTTCAATCCATTAAGAACACACAACTTACAAAATCCGTCACTACCATCAGGTTAAGGAATATTAACCTTATTTCCATCGACTACGGCTTTCGCCCTCGTCTTAGGGGCCGACTAACTCTGCGCGGATTAACCTTGCGCAGAAACCCTTGGATTTTCGGCGAAGAAGTTTTTCACTTCTTTAATCGTTACTCATGTCAGCATTCGCACTTCTGATACCTCCAGGATCCCTCACGGGTATCCCTTCGCAGGCTTACAGAACGTTCCGCTACCGCTTATAAAGTTCGAAAACTTTATAAACCCACAGATTCGGTATGTGATTTTAGCCCCGTTACATCTTCGGCGCAGAAACTCTATTAGACCGGTGAGCTGTTACGCTATCTTTAAAGGATGGCTGCTTCTAAGCCAACCTCCCGGCTGTTAAGGAATTTCCACATCCTTTCACACTTAATCACAATTTTGGGACCTTATCTGGTGGTCTGGGCTCTTTCCCTCTCGACCATGGACCTTAGCACCCACAGTCTGTCTGTTGAAGAACTACGTTTAGCATTCGGAGTTTTATTAGGTTTGGTAAGAATCTCTTCCCCCTAGCCCATTTAGTGCTCTACCTCTAAACGCATATTTATTCAACGCACTACCTAAATAGTTTTCGCGGAAAACCAGCTATCTACGAATTTGGTTGGCCTTTCACCCCTTACCACAAGTCATCCAAAGACTTTTCAACGTCAACTGGTTCGGTCCTCCAGCAAGTGTTACCTTGCATTCAACCTGCTCATGGTAAGCTCATTCGTTTTCGGGTCTAATTCATAAAACTAATCGCCCTATTAAGACTTGCTTTCGCTACGCCTACACCTAGATGGCTTAAGCTTGCTTTATAAATTAAGTCACTGACCCATTATACAAAAGGTACGCCGTCACTCTAAAAAGAGCTTCGACTGATTGTAGGCATGCGGTTTCAGGTTCTATTTCACTCCCCTAATAGGGGTTCTTTTCACCTTTCCCTCACGGTACTAGTTCACTATCGGTCACTGAAGAGTATTTAGGCTTAGAGGGTGGTCCCCCTATATTCGAGCAGGATTTCACGTGTCCCGCTTTACTCAAGAAATATATTAAACATTACTCATACGGGACTATCACCCTCTGTGGTTAGCTTTTCCAAACTATTCAAATTTTTTTAATATATCTACTGGCCTATTCCGCTTTCGCTCGCCACTACTAACGGAATCTCAATTGATTTCTTTTCCTCCGGTTACTTAGATGTTTCAGTTCTCCGGGTTGTCTCTTTAAACCTATGTATTCAGTTTAAAGTACCACATAAAGTGGTGGGTTTCCCCATTCGGAAATTTACGGATCAAAACTTGCATACAGCTCCCCGTAACTTATCGCAGTATACCACGTCCTTCATCGGCTTTCAGTGCCAAGGCATCCGCCACACGCCCTTAAACGCTTGATTTATGCACAGAAAAAAATTCTGTGTTGAATCAAATTTTTTCTAATATTCATCTATTCGAATATTAATTGATTGTTCAAATCTTAGAACAATCGGATATAGATATTGATAATAATTTTAAAATATTTACGAATAAAATAGCTAAGTGCTTCTTGGTGGAGGATAGCGGGATCGAACCGCTGACCTCCTGAATGCAAATCAGGCGCTCTCCCAGCTGAGCTAATCCCCCAGTTTTTGGTGGGCCGAGAAAGACTCGAACTTTCGACCCCACCCTTATCAAGGGTGTGCTCTAACCAACTGAGCTACCGGCCCCTTTATGCAAAAAGGAGAAACACAATTTTAAAAAGAGAAATGAGGACGGTCAACATTAACCTGTTATATTATTTAGATTAAGAAATAATCCTTAATCATCCTTAGAAAGGAGGTAATCCAGCCGCAGGTTCCCCTACGGCTACCTTGTTACGACTTCACCCCAGTCGCTGACTATACCGTAGTCAAGGGTTTTAAACCTTGCCTTAAGGTAGAACCAACTCCCATGGTGTGACGGGCGGTGTGTACAAGACCCGGGAACGTATTCACCGCGGCGCGCTGATCCGCGATTACTAGTAATTCCAGCTTCATGTACTCGAGTTGCAGAGTACAATCCGAACTGAGGCATCTTTTTAGGATTTGCTTGATGTCGCCATCTTGCTTCCTATTGTAAATGCCATTGTAGCACGTGTGTAGCCCAACACGTAAGGGCCATGAGGACTTGACGTCATCCCCACCTTCCTCCAGCTTATCACTGGCAGTTCTTTCAGAGTGCCCAACTAAATGATGGCAACTAAAAGTGAGGGTTGCGCTCGTTGCGGGACTTAACCCAACATCTCACGACACGAGCTGACGACAGCCATGCAGCACCTGTGTTTCGTCCGGCCGAACCGAAAACTCTAATCTCTTAGAGTCGCGACGAACATGTCAAGTGTTGGTAAGGTTCTGCGCGTATCTTCGAATTAAACCACATGCTCCACTACTTGTGCGGGTCCCCGTCAATTCATTTGAGTTTTAACCTTGCGGTCGTACTCCCCAGGCGGTGTGTTTAATGCTTTCGCTGCGACACTGAAAATAAATTTCCAACGTCTAACACACATCGTTTACGGCATGGACTACGAGGGTATCTAATCCTCTTCGCTACCCATGCTTTCGTTCCTCAGCGTCAGTAATGATCCAGAAAGCTGCCTTCGCAATTGGTATTCTTTCTAATATCTACGAATTTCACCTCTACACTAGAAATTCTGCTTTCCTCTATCATACTCTAGCTAAAAAGTTTTGATGGCAGTTCCAGAGTTAAGCTCTGGGATTTCACCACCAACTTTTTTAACCACCTACGAACTCTTTAAGCCCAGTAATTCCGAACTACGCTAGGTCCCTTCGTATTACCGCGGCTGCTGGCACGAAGTTAGCCGGACCTTCTTATTCGGGTACAGTCATTTTCTTCCCCGACGAAAGAGCTTTACAACCCAAAGGCCTTCTTCACTCACGCGGCATCGCTGCATCAGAGTTTCCTCCATTGTGCAATATTCCCTACTGCTGCCTCCCGTAGGAGTTTGGGCCGTGTCTCAGTCCCAATGTGGCTGATCATCCTCTCAGATCAGCTATAGATCAAAGTCTTGGTAGGCCATTACCCCACCAACAAACTAATCAAGTGCGGGCTCATCCTTCGGCGCATAAAGCTTTCTCTGTAAAGACTTATGAGGTATTAGCACAAGTTTCCTCGTGTTATTCCTCACCAAAGGGAAGATACCCACATGTTACTCACCCGTCTGCCACTAAGTATTGCTACTTCGTTCGACTTGCATGTATAAGGCGTGCCGCCAGCGTACGTTCTGAGCCATGATCAAACTCTCAAGTTTAAAAACGGCGCACACTAGCTTCTATATAAATACTAAGAATAATATTTATATAATGTTGAAGTGTGTACGACAAATTTTGGTAACCTTAACCGTCCACACTTCTCTTCTTAAAATATTAACAATTTAAATAGCTAATTGAACTATTAAGCCCAATAAATAACATTTTTTATATGTTGAGTGTGACGCTTATATTGCAAATAATTTATAAATCAAGTTTTTAGATAAACAAAAATTGTGTTAAAAAGTCATATAAATCAACATTTTTAATCTAATAAAGAAATTGTGTTAACTAAATTTAAAAGAAAAATAAAATCGCATGGTCATTTTATATGGTTAATTTTGTTAATTATAATAATAATTTTTGTAACAAATATTCAGCAAACAAACAAAAATTCTCAACACAAGATATTAAAAAAAACACTCAAAAATTTTTACCTACAAAAAACATTTAAAAAAATAACATCTGAATTAGAGGATAGATATAGTGAATTTGATTATATTATTAAGGAAGGTGACAATTTCGAGAGCATAATTTATGGAATTAAAATACCACAAAATGAAAAAAAATTATTTCTTCAAACAGTAAAAAAAAATAAAAAAATTAGAATATTAAGACCCAATCAAAAAATCTCTTTTAAAATTGATAAAAAAAAAAATCCTAAGATAGAAAGATTTATAATTGAAATTAACAAAAAAAAAGAAATATACTATGTAAGAGACTATGAAAAAAATATATTTACTTCAAAAATTTTAGAAAAAGAGCTTACAAAAGTAATAACGTACAAAGAAAGTATAATTTCTAATAGCCTTTATCAATCTGCTTTGAATCTTAAAATCAAGCCAAATGTTATTATTGAATTTGCAAGGCTATATGGTTTTCAAGTAGATTTTCAAAGAGATATTTGGAAAAATGATAGTTTTCAAATTATATATGAACAATTTCTAAATAATGATGGAAATGTAATTGAAACTGGCAATATCATATATGCTAATTTGAGTTTACAAAATAAAGATCTTAAACTTTATAGACATGAGTATGAAAAAAACAAAATTGATTATTTTGACGAGAATGGAAAAAGTATGAGAAAGACTTTAATGAAAACTCCTATAAATGGAGCTAGGTTATCTTCTTCATTTGGAAAAAGGAAACACCCAATTTTAGGTTTTACAAAAATGCATACGGGGACTGATTTTGCTGCTCCAACCGGTACACCTATACTCGCATCAGGAGATGGTTTAGTAGTTAGGGCTCAGTGGTGTGGAGGTGGAGGAAATTGTGTGAAAATTAAACACAATAGAGTTTATCAAACTGTTTATGCGCATATGTCAAAATTTGGTAGAGGAATAAAGAAAGGTGCGCGAGTAAAACAAGGTCAAATAATTGGCTATGTTGGTTCAACAGGTCTCTCTACTGGTCCTCATTTACACTATGAGGTTATTGAAAATGGAAAAAAAATAAATTCTCAAAAACTTAAACTTCCTTCTGGAAAAATATTGAAAGGTGATCAACGTAAAGTATTTGAAGTAAATAAAATTAAAATAGATGTATTAAAATCTGATCTAATATCTAAATTGTAGTTTACTTCGTTGCTGATTCTTCTACTTCTTTATTTTCAGTTTCTTCTTTTTTTTCAGTTTCAAGTTTAACTTGACTCCTAATATTAGTATCAGAGTTATTTTCATTATGGTTTCTAGAATTTTCTTGAGATATTAAAATTCTAGAAAAATGTTCTGAATGCTGCAAATAGTTTTCAGACAAAATTTTATCCCCATTTGATAAAGCTTCTCTAGCCAGATCGTTGTATTTTTCAATAAGTTTTGCAGCATTTTGATTGTTTTTTCCTGGATGTCTTCTTTTAAATGTTGATCCATCACTAAAATTTCCATTAACTTTATGGCCATTTCCATTTCTTCTGAAACCCCTATCTCCATTTGGTTTAAACCGACTTCTTCTATTATTATTTTTGAAATTATTCATTATTGTAATTTAGTGCTTACTACACATCTGTCTTTTCCAGATAAATCTTTAGAAACTTGATTAATATAGTAGCCATTTTTATTTAATATTTTTAAACATTGATTTTTTTGTTTATGTCCAATCTCAAGTATTAACTTTCCGTTTATTTTTAACAATTTTTTACTTTTTATTATTACTTTTCTTAAGTCTCTAAATCCATCAAAACCACCTGATAATGCTAGCATAGGTTCATGGAATTTTATATCATCATCTAATCTGTTTAATTCAATACTATCTATGTATGGAGGATTAGATATAATCAAATCATAGTTATTAGATTTATATTTGTCAATATCGATATTAATAAAATTAATTTTATTTTCCAATTGATGTAATTTTGCATTAGTTTTGGCAACATTTATTGCATTTTTAGATATGTCTATTGCTGTTGCAATACATTTTGGTCTCTCTTTTAATAACGAAACTATAATACAACCTGATCCTGTTCCAACATCTAAAATTTTTTTTGAGTTTTCCATTGGTAAATATTTTAAAGTTTCCTCAATAACTAGTTCAGTATCTGGCCTAGGTATTAAAACTGATTTATTTGTTAAGAACTTATGTTTCCAAAAATGTTTATAACCAAGAATATATGCCATTGGCTCTTTTGAATATCTTCTAAACAAATAATTATTAAATTTTGTTATATCTTTATTTTTTAATTTATTATTAGTGTTTAATAATATTTCTTCTCTTTTTTTATTTGTTACTTTTGATAAAATTAATTCAGTATCCAGATATGGATTTGTTATTTTATTTTTTTTTAAAAAATTACTCCCTTTTTTTAAAATTTCACTGTAAATCATATTTATATACTACTAAGTTCATTTTCTTGAGCTTGTATAACCAAGTTTTCTATCATTTCGTCAAATATTTCACCTTCCATAAATTCAGACAATTTATGTAAAGTTAAATTAATTCTGTGATCTGTTACTCTTCCTTGGGGAAAATTATATGTTCTAATTCTTTCTGATCTATCTCCAGTACCTATTTTACTTTTCCTGTCTTTTGATCTTTCTTCATCTCTTTTTTGTCTTTCTAATTCATAAATTCTTGATCTAAGAATTTTTAAACCCTTTTCTTTGTTTCTTATTTGCGATTTTTCATCTTGTTGACTGACAACTATACCTGTTGGAATATGAGTAATCCTCACCGCAGAGTCTGTTGTGTTTACACTTTGACCTCCTGGACCACTACTTCTAAATACATCAATTCTTAAATCCTTTTCTTCTATTTTAACATCAACCTCTTCAGCTTCTGGCATTACTGCAACTGTAGCAGCAGATGTATGAACTCTTCCTTGAGTTTCGGTATCAGGCACTCTTTGAACTCTATGAACTCCACTTTCATATTTTAATGAAGAATAAATATTTTTACCTTTTATTGATGCAATAACCTCTTTTAATCCACCAGCATCACTCTTAGAAATAGATATGACCTCCATTAGCCATTTTTTTTTGTGACTTACTTTTTCATACATTTTAAATAAATCAGATGCAAATAAACTAGCTTCCAATCCACCTGTTCCAGCTCTTATTTCTATCATTGCATTTTTTGTATCTGCCTCATCCTTAGGTAGTAAAAATAGTTTAATTTTTTTTTCGTCATTTTCGTTATTTTTTACAAGCTCATTTAATTCACTTATTGCTAAATCCTTCATTTCTTTGTCTGCATCATTATCATTAATTAAATTTTCTAATTCATTTTTGTTTTTCTGAAAATTAAAATAAGAAACTGCTTCTTTTATAATTTCACTTAAATCAGAGTATTCTTTTGACTTTTCTGCAAAAGATTTTTTATCAATTTCTTGTGAAGATAGATCTTTTTCCAATTTGGAATGTTTTGTAATTAAATCTTGGACTTTAGATAAAGGTACCATTATTTAGCTTTTTCGATTTCTTCCGCTTTTTCTTCAACCAACCTCACAACTTTAGAAATCATCTCCTCACTTGAAATTTTTTCACTTTCAACTCCATTTAAATAAAGCATGTTATTGCCTTTTCCTCCTCCGGTTATGCCTATATCAGTTTGTGCTGCTTCACCTGGTCCATTAACTACACATCCAATTATAGATAAAGAAATAGGAGTTTTTATATGAGATAATCTATCTTCTAACTTTTTAACAGTTTCAATTACATTAAAAGCCTGTCTGGCACAAGATGGGCAGGAAATTATTTTTACTCCTCTATTTCGTAAATTTAGTGATTTGAGAATTTCATTTCCAACTTTTATCTCCTCTACTGGATCGTCAGATAAGGAAACTCTTACAGTATCTCCAATACCACTCATTAGAAGTGATCCAAAACCAATAGAAGATTTTATACTACCAGGTAAAAAAGTTCCTGCCTCGGTGATACCTAGATGGAGTGGATAATCAGTAACTTTAGAAAGTTGTCTGTAAGCCTCAATAGACAAAAATACATCAGAAGATTTAACGCTGACTTTAAATTCATTAAAGTCAAGGTCTTCAACAATACTAATATTTCTCAATGCACTCTCTACTAAAGCTTCTGGACAAGGTTCTTTATACTTTTCTAATAAGTCTTTTTCTAAAGATCCAGCATTAACACCAATTCTAATTGAACAATTGTTATTTTTTGCAGCAGAAATTACTTCTTTAATTTTTTTTTTATCGCCAATATTTCCTGGGTTAATTCTTAGACAAGCAGCTCCACTCTCTGCCGCCTCAATTGCTCTTTTGTAGTGAAAATGTATATCAGCAACTATTGGAATAGAAGTATTTTTAACAATATCTTTAAGTGCTTTCGTTGAGTCTTCATCTGGACATGATACCCTTACGATATCGGCCCCCGCTTCTTCAATTTGTTCAATTTGTTTTACAGTTTCTTTAACATCTTTAGTTAACGTATTAGTCATTGATTGAACAGAAATTGGATTATCTCCTCCAACTTTTATATGACCAACATTAATTTCTTTTGTTTTTCTTCTTTTAATTTCCCTAAATGGTCTAATGTTCA
>CACFYO010000011.1 GCA_902570545.1 uncultured Pelagibacteraceae bacterium
TCAAAATTTTATTATTTCAGATGTGATTGAAAAACCAAATACTAAAGAAGCTCCATCAAATAATGCTGTAATTGGAAGATATATCTTAAATAAGAATATATTTAAAATTCTTAAAAAACAAAAAAAAGGAAAAGGTGGAGAGATACATATTACTGACTCAATTAAAACAATGATTGATAATAAATCTTTGTTTATTGGTCATAAGTTTTCAGGAAAATATTTAGATTGTGGCTCAATGAGTGGTTACATAAATTCAACATTGGAGATTGCAAAATTATGAAAATATGTATGATTGGTTCTGGCTATGTTGGGCTAGTCAGTGGAACTTGTTTTGCTGAACTTGGAAACAATGTGATTTGTGTCGACAATAATATAAATAAAATATCGAATCTTAAAAAGGGTGTAATTCCAATTTATGAACCAGGTTTAGAAGAATTGATTATAAGAAATTTAAAACAAAAAAGGTTAAAATTTTCTTCTAATATATCAGAGTCAATTAAAAAATCAGATCTTATATTTATTTGTGTTGGTACACCAACAAAACCTAAATCTAATGAAGCCGATCTAAAATATATATTTCAAGTTATTAAGGATATAAAAAAGAATTTAAATAAATATAAAATAATCGTTGCTAAATCTACAGTCCCAGTAACCACTTGTGATAAAATTCAAAAATTGTTAACAAATAAAAATAATAAAAAACTATTTGATGTTGTTTCAAATCCTGAATTTTTAAGAGAGGGTGAGGCTATCAGAGATTTCATGTTTCCCGATCGAGTTGTTGTTGGAACAAATAGTAAAAAGGCTAATAATGTTTTAAAAAATTTATATTCTCCAATAATTAAAAAAAAGGGCAGATATTTTAACACATCAAGACGTGCTGCTGAGGTTATAAAATATGCAGCTAATGCGTTTCTAGCAACAAAAATTACTTTTATAAATGAAATTTCAAATTTATGTGAAAAACTTAACGTTGATATAACTGACGTTTCGGTAGGAATTGGAGCTGATGAGAGGATTGGAGGAAGATTTTTAAGAGCTGGACCAGGTTACGGTGGTTCTTGTTTTCCAAAAGATACACTTGCATTAGTTTCTACTTCAAAAAAATTTAAAACTAATTTATCTATAGTTAAATCAACAATATACTCTAACGATAATAGGTATAAATTTTTATTAAATAAAATTAAAAAAATATTAAATAACAAGATAAAAAACAAGAAAATCACATTTTTAGGTGTTACTTTTAAGGCTGGCACCGATGATATGAGAGACTCGGCATCTTTAAAATTAATCCCATATTTAACTAAAAAAGGTGCAAAAGTTTCATATTATGAACCTACAGGAATTAAAAATGAATTTGATAAGAAAAAAGTATCTTATTTTAATAATATCAAAGATGCATCCTTCAATAGCGATCTTTTAATAATTCATACAGAATGGAATGAATTTAGGCATATTAACTTCAATAGGTTGAATAATAAGAAGAAATTTAAAATTTATGATTTAAGAAATTTATATACACCTTCAAAAATGAAAAATAAAAATATCAAATATTATAGTATAGGTAGATAATTATTTAATCTCAAAAATTGCGTCAACTTCAACTGCTACACCTAAAGGCAAACTATTAGTACTTACGGCAGCACGTGTGTGTGTACCATTATCCCCAAATACATCTTTAATTAGGTCTGATGCTCCATTAACCACTTTTGGTTGTTCAATAAAGTCATCAGCAGAATTAACAAAACCTGTTAATTTAATACATGATTTAATTTTTGATAAATCATCTGAGCATGCTTTTTTAGCCTGAGCAATTATATTTAATGCACATCTTTGTGCCGCTTTGTAAGCTTGCTCCGTATTAAAATCTTTTCCAACTTTACCTTTAATTAATTGTCCATCAGCATCAATTGATATTTGTCCTGAAATATAAAGTAAATTGCCAGAAATTTTTGTGGCAACATACGAGCCAACTGGATCAGTAGCTTTTGGTAGAACTAAACCCATTTCTTTTATTTTTGCATCAATCGACATTATTTACCTTTCTTTTTCTTTTTATTCTTATCGTACTCTTTTCTTTTCTCAATTAAAATAAGAGCTTCTTCCATTGTTAATTCAATTGGGTCTTTTTCCTCAGGTATAGTAGCGTTTAGTGATTTGTATTTTATATAAGGCCCATATTGGCCTTTCATAATTCTTACAGGTTTTTTATCTTCGGGGTGTTCACCAAGATTTTTAATTAAAGATGATGAAATTCTTCCAGGTTTTGCCTCAGCTATTAGAGTTACAGCTCTATTAAGACCAATGCTAAATATTTCATCAACATTTTCTAAACGAGCAGATTTATTTTCACACTTCAAATAAGGTCCAAATCGACCAACATTTATTGTAATATCTTTATCATTTTCAGGATTTTTACCTAGACTAATTGGAAGCGAGCATAAATATTTGGCTCTGTCTAAATCTATACTTTTAATATCAATTCCCTTTGGGATGGATACATTTTTAAAATTATTTTCTTCTTTTTTTAATTTTTTCTTTTTCTTTTTTTTTTCTTCAATATCATCAATTTCTTTTTCATATTGAAGATAGGGACCAAATCTTCCATTTTTTAAATATATGTCTTTACCTATATCATTTTGACCAATTAATTTTGGCTCTGCCAAAGTTAATTGTTGTGCAGCTTTAGACTTTGAAAGAGGTCGTGTAAACTTACAATCTGGATAATTTGAACATCCAATAAAAGCACCACCACGAAAACTATTTTTTAAACTTAATTGACCAATATCACATAATTTACATTTTCTATCAATTTTTCCATCTTTATCTACTTCAAATATTAATGACCCTAAACTCTCGTTAAGCATATCTAAAACTTCTCTAGTTCGTTTTTCTTTAACATCTGTTACATTTAAATTAAAATCTTTCCAAAATTCCTCTAAGACCTTAATCCAATTTTCTTTGCCAGCTGTAATATCGTCTAATTGATCTTCTAATTTTGCAGTAAAATCATAATCAACATATTTTGAAAATAATTTTTCAAGAAAAGCGGAAAGCAATTTACCTCTATCAGTTGGAAAAAATCTTTTGTTTTCTATATCTGCATAACCTCTATTTGAAATAACTGAAATTATACTTGCATATGTTGAAGGTCTTCCAATTCCTAATTCCTCTAATTTTTTAACAAGACTTGCTTCTGAATATCTTGGTGGTGGTTGAGTGAAACGTTGCTCATCTGTAAAGTTTTTAAATTCTACTTCACCTTTGTCAACATCAGGTAATATGTTCTCATCATCTATATTTTCATCTATTCTTGAAACCTTTAAAAAACCATCAAATTTTAAAGTTGAACCACTAGCTTTACATATATTTTTTTTATCTTCGGATGTAATTGTTATGGTTTTTCTATCAAATTTTGCTGACTCCATTTGTGAGGATAACGATCTTGACCATATTAGGTTATAAAGTTTGTATTGATCTGTGCTTAAGTATTTTTTCATATTTTCAGGAACTCTGCTAATCTCTGTTGGCCTGATAGCTTCATGAGCTTCTTGTGCATTTTTGGCCTTTTTACCTGAATAATTTAAAGGGGAAGGTGGTAAATATGTTTCACCATAGTTTTGAGTAATGAAATTTCTAAAAGAATTTATAGCGTCCTTTGATATGTTTGTCCCATCTGTACGCATATAAGTAATTAATCCAACTGTTTCGCCATCAATATCTATACCTTGATAAAGTCTTTGGGCAATTTGCATTGTTCTAGAGGCTCCAAAACCTAGTTTACTGGACGATGTTTGTTGTAAAGTAGAAGTAGTAAAAGGACCTGATGGGTTTCTTGTATAAATTTTAGATATTATATCTGTAATACTATATTTTTTATTTTTGATTAAATCTAATGCTTTATTAATATCTTCTTTATTTTTAAATGAGAATTTTTCAATTTTTTTACCATCTAATTGAGTAATAGATGTTTTAATATTTAAATTTTCCTTCGTTAAGAAATTTAGATTAAGTGTCCAAAATTCTTCTGGTTTAAAAACTTCTATATCATGTTCTCTTTCTGTTAATAATCTAAGAGCAACAGATTGCACTCTTCCTGCTGATTTAGATCCTGGTAATTTTGTCCATAGAATTGGTGATATATTAAAACCTACTAAATAATCAAGCGCTCTTCTTGCCATGTATGCGTCGACAAGTTCATTTTCTATATTTCTTGGATTATCTATTCCGTTTGTTACAGCTTTTTTTGTTATTTCATTAAAAACTACACGTTCAACTTTTTTATCTTTAAGAAGTTTTTTTTCATTTAAAAACTCTTTGACATGCCAAGCAATTGCTTCTCCTTCTCGATCTGGGTCAGTAGCTAAAATAATTTTTTCTGAATTTTTAGCTGTATCTGTAATTTCTTTTAAATATTTTTTTGAGAAACTGTCTACTTCCCAAATCATTTTAAAAGAATTTTCTGGATCAACAGAACCATTTTTTGAAGGTAGGTCTCTAATATGTCCATAACTTGCTAATACAGTGTAATCTGAACCTAGATATTTATTTATAGTTTTAGCTTTTGCAGGACTTTCAACAATTACAAGATTCATAATTAGTCAAACTACTTATAACTATTAATCTGTCAAATTAATAAATTTTACTCTTAGTTTCTTCTTTGTTTATTAATCTTTTGATATTTTCTCTATGTGTATAAAAAATCAAAACAAACATAATAATGAAAAAAATTATGTTACCCTGATCAATAATATATAGATAGATTGGTATAGAAATTGAAGCAAACAATGATGATAGAGATGAATATTTTGATATTAAAAAAGTTAAAATCCAAATAGTTCCAAAAACTACGGCATAATAAATATTTATTGAAATCAAAATACCAACAAATGTTGCAACACCTTTGCCACCTTTAAATTTTAGCCAAATAGGGAACAAATGTCCTAAAAAGGCACAAAGAGCTGATATATAAACTAAATCAGGATAATTGAACTTTATATAGATAACAGGTACAACAGCTTTTGCTATATCTAAAACAAGTGTTAAATAACCTAATGACTTATTGCCAGTTCTTAAAACATTTGTGGCACCAATATTGCCAGATCCTACATTTCTAATATCCTTTTTAAGTAAAATTTTTGTGAATAGATATCCAAAAGGTATAGAGCCAAATAGATAAGATACCAAAGCTGTTATTATATAATCCATTATTCAGATTTAAATAATTCTTCACCATTTACAAATGTACTTATTACTTTGCCTTGAAGTTTTTTATCTTCAATAGGGGTATTTTTTGATTTTGATATCAATTTCTCTTTTCTAACAACCCAAGGTTTATTTATATCTACAATACAAAAATCAGCATCATTTCCTGTTGATAAGTTACCTTTATTTATTTTAAGTATTTCTGCTGGTTTTGATGTTAAAGCTTTTATTATAGTTTCCAACTCAACCGATCCATTATGATATAATTCTAAACTTAAGGGCAATAAAGTTTCAATTCCAGATGCGCCAGTTTCTGCTTGAGCAAAAGTTAATCTTTTATTTTCTTCATCTTCTGGTTTATGATCAGAAACAATAACATCAATTGTTTCATCATTTAGTCCTTGAACTAAAGCGTTTCTATCAGTTTCTGATCTTAATGGAGGTGATAATTTTAAAAAAGTTTTGAAATCACCAATATCATTTTCATTTAAGGATAAATTATTTATCGAAACACCACAGCTGAAGTTTACTTTATTTTTTCTTTCTCTGATTATATCTACAGAGTTTGCAGATGAAATTTGAGAAATATGATATCTACAACTATTATATTCTAACAATGTTAAGTCTCTTTCTATAATTAACAATTCAGCGCTTATTGGAATTCCTTGGAGACCGAGTTTTGTTGCTATGATGCCATCATTAATCATTCCATCTTTTGATAATTCTGCATCTTCTGCATGTTGTATTATTAAGGATTTTAAATCTGATGCTGAATTCATAATCCTATTCATAATTCTAGGATTTTGAATTGTTTTTATTCCATCTGTGAAACCAATTATCCCTTTATTCTGTAATAAACCAAATTCAGTCATATTTTCTCCCTCTGCTTTTATTGTTAATGCAGCTGTTGGATAAATATTAATTTTTGATTTATCTCTTCCTCTTCTTTTAAGAAAATCAACTATAGAAACATTATCAATTATAGGGTTTGTATTGGGCATTGTAACTACTGATGTTACACCACCTGATAAAGCAGCTTCACTAAGGGTTCTAAAATTCTCTTTATATTCATATCCTGGTTCACCAACAAAAACTCGCATATCTACAATGCCTGGAAATATGTATTTTTCATTTAAATCTATTACTTTTTCTCTAGATGGAATGTTATTTGAATTTACTTTTTTTCCGACAGCTTCGATTTTTCCATTTTCTCCAATTATTATTCCTCCAATTTCATTTAAAGAATTATGAGGGTCAATTATATTTGCATTTATAAAGTATTTTTTTTTCATTTATTCACAAAAAATCTTTAAGCAGGCCATTCTTACTGCTACGCCTAACTCAACTTGTTCTTTTATTACACTTTTGTTTATATCGTCTGCTAAGTTTGTATCAATTTCAATTCCTCTATTCATTGGTCCTGGATGCATTATCAAAGCATCCTCTTTAGCATATTGAATTTTATCAGGTGTTAAGCCATAATACTCATAGTATTCTCTGTTGGATGAAAGAAACGAGCTTGTCATTCTTTCATTCTGTAATCTTAACATCATTACTATGTCGCAATCTTTAACTCCTTTTTTCATATCAGAAAAAATATTTACACCAAATTTTTCAATTTCATTTGGCATCAAATTTGTAGGGGCCACGATATTCACTTCTGCACCCAACATGTTTAGAAGATAAATATTTGATCTTGCTACTCTTGAATGAAGTATATCTCCACATATTGCAATTTTAAGACCTTCTATTTTTTTTCTTCTATTTATAATTGTTAAAGCATCCAATAATGCTTGCGTTGGATGTTCTCTTCTACCATCACCTGCATTTAGTACTGCACAATTAACTTTTTGAGATAGAAGGTTACAAGCGCCTGAGTCTTGATGTCTTATTACAATAATATCTGGGTGCATTGCATTTAAGGTCATTGCTGTATCAATTAACGTTTCACCCTTTTTGATAGCAGAATTTGTAATATTCATTGACATTACATCTGCACCTAATCTTTTTCCTGCTAATTCGAATGAACTTTGGGTTCTTGTTGATGGTTCAAAAAATAAATTTATTTGAGTTTTACCTTTTAAAATATCAATTTTTTTATTTTTACTTTTATTTAATTTTATGAACTTAGAGGCTTCATTCAAGATAGTGGTAACATCACTAACAGACAAATCCTGGATACCTAATAAATGTTTTTGTGATATTTTAATAGCTTTTTTGGATTTAGTTGCCATTAAAATTAACTCTATAACTATATAGTATTAACTATGCAACCATTAATTTTGAATAAAATCTAAAGCACCTTGTAAAATAAAAGCTGCTGCAAACTTATCAATATCTTTCTCTCTTTTACTGACATTTATATCTAATTCGCTTGATAAATTGAAAGCACCAACAGTAGATAGTCTTTCATCCCACAAAGACACAGGAATATCAATTTTGTTCGAAATATTGATTGCTATATCTTTTGCTGATTGTGAAGATTTTCCGTAAGTGCCATCCATATTTATTGGATTTCCTATAATTATTCCTTTGATCTCATTTTCTTTGATAATACTTTCAAGTTCATCAATTAATTTGTTGTGTTTAGATTTATCTAAGGTTTGAAGGGGAGTGGCAATTTTTTGATTATAATCACTGATGGCAATCCCAATCCTTTTTGTACCTAAATCTATACCTAATAATCTTGAACCATTTGATAATTTGTTTTTGAATTCATCAATTGTGATCATATTGTATATTTTTAACTTAAGTGGTAGTTTGCGACATTATTTTTTACCATATGACGATAGATCTTAAAACAGTAAAACACATATCAAAATTAGCAAGGATCTCACTTGAAGAGAAAAAAGCTGAAAAATTAGCAAATGATATGAATTCTATATTTGAATTTATTGAAAAATTAAACGAGCTAAAAACTGAGAATGTAGAACCATTAACCTCTATAGCTGAAACAACTTTAAGATTCAGAGAAGATAAAATAACAAGCGACAATATAAGAGAAAAGATTCTTAAAAATTCTCCTGAAAAAAATGATGATTTTTTTGTTGTTCCGAAAGTAGTTGAATAATGACAGATATAACATCCTTGAGTCTTTTTGAATTAATTAAAAATATTAAAGAAAAGAAAATATCATCAAATGAAGTTACAAAATCTTTTATTGATAGATCTGAAAAGTCAAAAAAACTTAATGCATATGTAACTGAAAATTTTGAAAATTGTCTTAAACTTTCAAAAGAGTTTGACACCAAACCAAATTTTGATTTAAAACTTCCAGGCATTCCAATTGCTGTAAAAGATCTATTTTGTACAAATGAAGTAAGAACAACAGCTGGAAGCAATATTTTAAATAATTTTGTTCCCAGCTACGAATCTACTGTAACACAAAATATATGGAATGAAGGTGGTATATTGCTCGGAAAACTTAACTGTGATGAATTTGCAATGGGCTCATCCAATGAAACAAGTTTTTTTGGCAATGTTCAAAACCCAATAGCAAAAGATTTAGTTCCAGGTGGATCGTCTGGTGGTTCGTCATCGGCTTTAGCAGCTAATTTAACACCTGTAACAATAGGAACTGATACTGGTGGATCTATTAGGCAGCCAGCCTCCTTTACTGGAACTGTAGGTCTAAAACCTACTTATGGAAGCTGTTCAAGATATGGAATTGTTGCCTTTGCATCATCTCTAGATCAAGCAGGTCCGATGAGCAAAGACGTCAAAGATAGCTCTATTCTTTTAGAAGTGATCTCATCATTTGATAAAAAAGATTCAACTTCAATTGATTTTAAAAGAAATAATTATTCATCAGAACTTACTAGAAATATCAAAGGTATAAAAATTGGAATCCCAAAAGAATACAGAGTTGATGGGATGCCAAATGAAATTGAGAAACTTTGGAAAAAGGGTATTGAATATGCAAAAGATTGTGGTGCTGAAATAATTGATATTTCTTTACCTCACACAAGTTATGCTTTGCCTACTTATTATATTGTAGCGCCAGCTGAAGCATCATCTAATTTAGCAAGATATGATGGTGTTAAATATGGTTTAAGATCTTCTGGGGAAAGTTTAATTGATATGTATGAAAAAACTAGATCAGAAGGTTTTGGAGAAGAAGTAAAGAGAAGGATAATGATAGGCACATATGTTTTGTCTTCTGGATATTATGATGCTTACTATCTCAAAGCCCAAAAAGTAAGGCAGTTAATTAAAAAAGATTTTGATGAAGCTTATAATAAAGTTGATGCTATTTTAACACCTTCAACGCCTAGTTCTGCATTTAAAATAGGAGAAAAATCTAATGATCCAGTTTCAATGTATTTAAATGATATATTTACTGTTCCAGTAAATCTTGCAGGATTACCAGGGATTTCAATACCAGCAGGTGGGGATAAAAATAATTATCCATTAGGTTTACAAATAATAGGTAAACCTTTTGATGAACAAACAGTTTTAAATATTGCTTATTCAATGGAGGAAAAAATCAATTATAAAAATAATATAACTGATTGGTGGATGGAATAATGTCTAAAAATAATTCGGGATATTTAATAGAAAGAAATGATAATATTTATGAAGTTGTTATAGGACTTGAAGTTCATGCTCAAGTAACATCAAATTCAAAACTTTTTTCATCTTCTTCTACAAAATTTGGTGCTGAACCTAACACTCAAGTAAGTTTAGTTGATGCAGCATTTCCAGGAATGCTTCCAGTAATTAATGAATATTGTGTTAAACAAGCTATAAAAACTGGTATTGGTTTAAAAGCTAAGATCAATAATAAGTCTGTTTTCGATAGAAAGAATTATTTTTATGCTGATTTACCTCAGGGATATCAAATTTCACAATATAAATATCCAATTGTGGGTGAGGGCAATGTTATTTTGGATATGCCTGAAGGTCAAAAACAAGTTGGAATAGAAAGATTACATTTAGAGCAGGATGCAGGAAAAAGTATTCATGATATTGATCCGAGCAACACACTAGTTGATCTAAATAGATCGGGTGTAGCTTTAATGGAGATTGTTAGTAAGCCTGATCTAAGATCACCAGATGAAGTAAATGCTTATATAAAAAAACTTAGATCTATTATGAGATATTTAGGAACTTGTGATGGTAACATGCAAGAGGGATCATTGAGAGCAGATGTAAATGTGTCTGTAAGAATAAAAGGCTCAACAGAATTAGGAACAAGATGTGAAATAAAAAACGTTAATTCAATAAAGTTCATGCAAATGGCAATTATTTATGAAGCAAATAGACAAGTTGATTTAATAGAAGAAGGTGAAGAAATAGATCAAGAAACAAGACTTTTTGATACAAAAAAAAATGAAACAAGGTCAATGAGATCAAAAGAAGATGCTCATGACTATAGATACTTTCCAGATCCAGATTTACTTCCACTAGAAATTACTGATGAATTTATTGATCAATTAAAATCTGAAATCCCTGAATTACCAGATGACAAAAAGAAAAGGTTTATTGATGAGTTTAAAATTTCTCCTTATGAAGCAACTATATTAGTCTCTGATATTGATACAGCTAAATATTTTGAAGAAGTTGTTGCTAAAATGGGCAAAAACCGTGATATGAAATTAGCTGTAAATTGGATTACAGGAGAATTATTTGCTGTTTTAAATAATAAAAATATTGAAATTGCTCATAGTCCAATAAGTGCAAAAAATTTAGCAAAATTGATTAATTTAATTAAAAACGGAACTATTTCAGGCAAAATTGCTAAGACAATATTTGAATTAATGATGGATGGTGACATAGACCCTCAAATAATTGTTGAGGAAAAAGGGTTAAAGCAACAAAGTGATCCAAAAGCATTAGAGGCATTAATTGATAAAATAATCAACGATAACAGAGAAAAAGCCATTGAATATAAACAAGGAAAAGAAAAGCTATTCGGTTTTTTTGTGGGGCAAGCAATGAAGGCTTCTGGTGGAAAAGCTAACCCTCAATTAATTAATGAAATATTAAAGAAGAAACTTTAATTTTAATGAAACCTATAGTCATTATATAGTTAATATATATGGGTAAGAACATTGAAATTTCTGAAAAAATTGAAAAATATATTACTAATTTTAGTTGTAAACTAAGCCCAGTTCAAAAAGAAATCATAGATTATAATAATACACTTAGAAATAAAAAGAGAATGCAAGTAGCGATATCTCAATGTCATTTTCTTCATTTAATAATAAAAATATCTAATATTAAAAATGTGCTAGAGATTGGAACTTTTACTGGTTTAAGTGCACTTTCTATTGCTCTTGCACTTCCAGAGGACGGAAAACTTACTGCACTTGATAAAGACAAAGAGACAAGCAAAATTGCAGTAAGTTTTTTTAAGAAAGCTAAACAAGATAAAAAAATTCAAACAATTGTAAAACCTGCCCTAGATAGTTTAGATGAATTAAAAAACCAAAAATATGATATGGTTTTTATTGATGCAGATAAGCTCAACTATAAAAAATATTATGAAAAATCAATTAAGATGATTAATAAAGGTGGTTTAATCATCATTGATAATGTTTTATGGCATGGTGAAGTCGTAGATGAAGATAAAATTGATAAATTTACATTAAATATGAGAGAATTAAATAAATATGTTTCAAGTGATGAAAGGGTAGAACAAATAATTATCCCATTGGGAGATGGAATGACAGTTTGTAGAGTTTTATAATGTTTAATATTTTTGGTTTTTATAAATTTAAAAAAATTAATAACCTAAAAAAATTAAAAAAAAAGTTAGAAAATAATCTTAAAGATTATGAAATTAGTGGAACAATTATAATTTCATCAGAGGGTGTAAATGGAACGATTGCAGCTAAAAATAACAACCTTTTAAAATTCAATAAACTTTTAAAAAAAATATTATCTATTAAAAAATATAATTCAGAAAATAATTCTAATAGTAAATTTAATCCATTTCATAAACCCAAAGTTAAAATCAAAAAGGAAGTTGTTCCAATGGGTTTTAAAGTTAGAAATTATAATTATCCTAAAAACAACCTTAATCCAAGAGAATGGAATAAAATAATTAAAAAAAAAGATACTGTCTTGATAGATGCACGTAAATCTTTTGAGTATGATGTGGGAACTTTTAAAAAATCTTTAAATCCAAATATGGAAAACTTTCGTCAATTTCCTAAATATTTAAATCAATTTAAAAAAAGTGAAAATATAGCAATGTTTTGCACAGGCGGGATTAGATGCGAAAAAGCTAATATTTATTTGAAAAAAAAAGGATTTAAAAATGTATATGTTTTAAAAGGTGGAATTATTAATTATCTGAATAATATTGATAAAAAAAATAGTCAATGGAGTGGCGAATGCTTTGTTTTTGATAATAGAATTTCAATAAAACATGGTTTGAAGCAAGGTAGCTATTCAGTTTGTAGTGGTTGCAGAAAACCTCTTTCTATCAAAGAAAAAAAATCTTCTAAATATTTAGAAGGCATTCATTGTCCAAAATGTCACGATTACTTAACAGATGATCAAAAATCAAGATTTGCAATGAGACAAAAGCAAATAATTCTTGCAAAAAAAACTGGCAAGAGACATATCTTTAAAAAAGAATATTAATTAAATTAAAATCTTTATGGATTTATTAAAAGAAAATATACCTTTACTTGTTAGAAAACTCGCAATACCAGCAAGCGTAGGTACACTTTTTCAAACCTTGTACAATATTGTTGATACTTTTTATTCAGGCCTAATCTCACCAGAAGCACTTTCTGCTCTCAGTAAATCATTTCCAATATATTTTATTATTGTAGCAACATCAATTGGAGTAACAGTTGCGGGAACCTCCTTAATAGGGAACAGTATTGGAGAAAAAAATGAAAAAAATGTCTCTTATTATTTTACCCATATTATTATCTATGGACTGATCATATCAGTATTTATTACCTGCATAGGTTTATATTTTGCCGAAAAGGTTTTTAACATAATGGGTTCGAATGAAGAAATTACAAATTTAGGGCTGCAATATACAAATATTATGTTTTATGGATCATTTCTTTTTTTCCTTGTTGTATCACTTAACTCTTTATTACATGCAGAAGGAGATACAAAAACATACAGAAATGTTTTGGTTTTAAGTTTTCTACTAAATATAATTTTAAATCCTATACTAATATTTGGTTTTCTATTCATACCTGCTTTGGGTATGATGGGTATAGGTCTATCTACAATTATAGCCCAATTTATAGCTTTTGTGATTATTTTATATAAAGTCTTACAAAATCCTAGAGTAAAAAAAATTACCAAGGAATTTTTTAAAATTAAAATAACATTTTTAAAAAATATATTTTTTCAATCAATGCCAATATCAATTGCTATATGTGGATATGCAGTTGCTGCTACGTTTATATTTACTTATGTCGGTCAAACTAGTGAATTGGCAGTGGCTGGTTACGGTGCAGCCACGAGAATAGAACAGGTTGTTTTACTTCCTATATTAGGAATAAATACTGCAATTATCTCAATTATAGCTCAAAATTATGGTGCAAATCAATTCGATAGAGTTAAAGAGACTTATTTTATATCAGTTAAATATGGCCTTTTATTAATGTTTTTCTCTGGAATATTTGTTTATTTCACAGCTGATATAATTCCAAGGCTTTTCTCTAATGATGAAACTGTTTTAGAATATGGACGCAGATACTTAAAAATTGCAGCATTTATTTTACCTGCATATCCAATTTTCTTTTTATCAAACGGTTTTTTTATGGGATTAAAAAAATCTAATTATGCAATGATAAATAATATGTTGCGAAATGTTCTTGTTCCAATATGTGTTTTTTACTTAGCCAAATATCTATCTGCAGATTTTGATAGTTTTTTTTGGTTGTGGTTTATTTTTCAATGGACGCTGTCGATACTATTATTTAGTTATGTGAGTTATTATATAAAAAAAAAATTAGATAAACCTAGCACTATCCTTAATCCACAACCATAAATCTTCTGAGAATGATCTTCTAACAAAAAGATTTATTTTGTTTATTTCAGTATGATGAATAATTACATCCGTATGATTGAGCAATGTTTGTGTTACAGAATTTTTAGTATTTTTAAAATTATTGAAGTTAAAAGGAGATCCTGATGAAAGTAAATCAAAAGTCTTTTTACCCTTTATATTAATACATATCCATTGATTAGAAACATCAACTATTGAGCCAAAATTTAATTTAGAAATTTCGTTATAAAGATCATTATAAACATTATTATTCTCTTCATTAAAATATACTAACCATTCATCTGGACTTAGCCATAAAGCATTAAATTGTTGATTTGAGGAACTTGTATTTGGTTCAATTGGTAAGATGATTGATAAAATCTTTCCTACTTTTGTAAAAAATTCCTTTTTCACTCCTCGAATATTAATTTTTTTAATTGGCTCAGATATTTTTAATTCTAGGCCATCTAATGATTTTTTTTCAAAGATAGGATATTCTGTATTAAGCATTGATCCTCTTGTTTTCTTTATCTAAAAAAATAAAATCTGAAACTGTTACATTGATATTTTTATTTTCCATAGGAACAAAAAGTTTTTGACCTTTCATTTTTCTTCCACCTTTAACGACTGCTAGTGCAATCGATTTATTTAAATTAGGGCTAAAATAGCTTGAAGTTACATGTCCAATCATTTCAATAGGTTTCTTATCTAATTCAGAAACTATCTGAGCACCTTCTTCTAATATTTCATTAGGGTCATCCGTAAGCAATCCAACAAGCTGTTTTCTATCCTCTCTTATTGTATCACTTCTATAAAGTGATCTTTTACCTATAAAGTCATATTTTTTTTTACTAACTATCCAATCCATCTGAAGATCAATTGGAGTCATAGTTCCATCTGTATCCTGGCCAACAATAATAAATCCCTTTTCAGCCCTTAATAAATGCATTGTTTCTGTTCCATAAGGAGTAATTTTGTATTCTTCTCCTGCTGCGATGCAGCTTTCCCATAATGATTTACCATATTTTGACTCAATATTAATTTCATAACTAAGCTCTCCTGTGAAACTTATTCTCATTATTCTACATTCAATTTTGTCAATTATTGCGTCTTGGTAAGACATATGAGGAAATGCCTCATCACTAAAATCTTTATTAGGAAATAATTTTTTCAATATTTTTTTTGAATTTGGACCACAAATACTTGCTGTAGAATAGTGATCTGTAACAGAGGTTAAGTAAACATCTAACTCTGGCCATTCTGTTTGTAAATAGTCTTCAAGTTTAGAAAGTACATTTGCTGCTCCACCAGTTGTTGTAGTCATTAAATAATGATTTTCACCTAACCTTGTGGTTACACCATCATCATAAACCATACCATCTTCATTTAACATTAAACCATAACGGCATTTTCCGACTACTAATTTTGACCAAGCATTTGTATAAACTCTGTTTAAAAATTCAGAAGCATCAGATCCCTGAATGTCTATTTTTCCTAATGTCGAAGCATCTAGAATTCCAGCACTATCTCTTGCAGCTTTACTTTCTCTTTGAACTGCTTCATGAAGATTTTCATTATTAATTGGGTAGTACCATGGTCTTTTCCATTGCCCAACATTTTCAAACCTTGCATTATTATGAATGTGCCATTCATGAATTGAGGTTTTTCTCACAACATCAAAAAATTTTCCAACACTTCTTCCTACTATTGATCCAAAAGTTAATGGTGTAAATGGTGGTCTAAAAGTAGTTGTGCCTAATGTGCCCATTTTTACTCCAGCGGTGTCAGCAATAATTCCCAAAGCATGCATATTCGATAATTTACCTTGATCTGTAGCCATACCAGTTGTTGTATATCTCTTTACATGTTCTATCGATTTAAAACCCTCTCTAAGTGCTAACTTTATATCTTTCGCAGTTGAATCATTTTGAAAATCTATAAAAGATTTAGTTTTGCCCTCTGTAATAGTATTTGGTAACAACCATATGTTTTTTTTTTCTAACTCTTTTGAACATAAAACTGAAATTTTATCAAAACCATCTTCATTAATGTTTAAAAATTTTTTAACTTTATTATTTGTATTTTTAACTATTTCTTCTAATTCAAAATCACCATTACACGACCCAACATTAATATGATTTTCATTTTTTTCACTTGGAATAAACACTTGATCTATTTCCCTAAAATCTAATTTTCCTCCAGATTGTGTATGCATATGGACCATTGGTGTCCATCCCCCACTTATTGCTAAACAATCACACTGAATTTTATTTTTATTTCCAATAACATTCGACCCATCTTCTGATAAATTCATTATTTCTAGAGATTTTATCTTTTTGTAACCAAAAGTATTTACCACTGTAGAGTGCCAATATATTTCAATTCCTAGATCTTCAGCATTTTTAACAATATTTGATGAAGATTTTTTTCTAATATCGACAATTTTTACTGATATTCCTTTTTCAAATAACGACACTGCTGTTTCGTAAGCACTATCATTGTTAGTAAAAATAATATTATTTAATCCAGTGGATACACCATAAAAATCTAAATATTTTTTAACAGAGTTAGCAAGTATAATTCCTGGTCTATCATTGTTGTTAAATATAAGAGGTCTTTCTATTGCACCTGCAGCAACAATTACTTTATCTGCTCTTATTTTCCATAATCTCTGTCTTATGCTGCCATTTTTTTTATCCAAAGGTAGATGATCTGATATGTTTTCTTTGGCCAAAAGATAATTATAACTATGAAAAGCAGCCAAACTTGTTCTTGTTTTTATTGTTAAATTATCTAGTTTTTCTAATTCTGATATTTCATTCGTTAACCATTCATTTGATTTTTGATTATCTATGATAAAATTTTTATTATTTTGATAAATTGTGGAACCACCAAGTATATTTTTATCTTCAATTAATATTGTCTTTAAATTATTTTTTGCAGCTATTTTAGCTGATATAATACCTGAAATCCCACCTCCTATGACTAACACATCACAATGCTCGTGTTTGTGGTCATATATATCTGGATCTGGTTGTGTAGGGGATTTACCAAGTCCTGCAGACATTCTTATTAATGGCTCATAAATTTTTTTCCAAAAACCTTTAGGCCACATAAAAGTTTTATAATAAAAGCCCGCTGGTATAAATGGTGATATTAAATTGTTAATTCCACCTATGTCAAAACTAAGACTTGGCCAACAATTTTGACTAGATGCTCGCAACCCATCATAAAGTTCTATTTCTGTAGCTCTTACATTCGGTTCTGTTAAATCGGTATTATCATTTATTTGACATATTGCATTTGGCTCCTCAGACCCACAAGACATTATTCCTCTTGGACGATGATACTTAAAACTTCTACCAACTAGGTGAATGCCATTTGAAAGAAGTGCAGAGGCTAGAGTATCACCTTCATAACCATGATATGTTTTACCATCAAAAGTAAATGAAATAGTTTTTGTTTGATCAACAAATCTTGTTTTATTAATTCTATATTTGGTCATTTAAATTACAGGAGGTTTTTCACCCATTTTATAAACCGCATGTATTTTGTCATTTGATGTATCCCTTACCATATTAAACCATTTTCTACATCCATGAGCATGGTTCCATCTTTCAAATTGAACACCTTTAATATTCTTTCTCATAAATAAATATTCTGCCCATTCATCATCACTTAGTTCTGTAGGTTGTTTGGGCCTTACGATGTGTGCTTCGCCACCACATAAAAACTCACTTTGGTCTCTTTCTCCACAAAATGGGCAATTTATTATAAACATTAATGTGCTACAGCAGCAGCGCCATGTTCATCAACTAGATCTCCACTTACAAATCTGTTTAGATTAAATGCTGCATTTAATTTATGTGGTTCATCATTAGCAATTGTGTGAGCAAATAAATCACCGGATCCAGGTGTTGCTTTAAAACCTCCCGTTCCCCAACCACAGTTAAAATAAAGCCCTTTTATATTTGTTTTACTAATGATCGGACTTGCATCCGGGCAAATGTCAACAATACCACCCCATTGTCTTAACATCTTCATTCTACTAAAAATAGGGTACAGCTCTAATATTGCTTTTAAGGTGCCTTCTACTACATCATGACTTCCTCTTTGTGTATAAGATATGTAAGCATCTGTTCCAGCTCCAATTACTAATTCACCTTTATCAGATTGACTAACATAAGCATGTACAGCATTAGACATTACAACTGTGTCTATTATTGGCTTAACCGGTTCTGATACTAAAGCTTGTAATGGTTTACTTTCAAGTGGTAATTTTAAGCCTGCCATATTTGCAATTACACTTGAGTGACCTGCTGCTACAACACCAATTTTTTTTGTTTTAATAAATCCTTTTGTAGTTTCAAGACCTTCAACTTGATCTCCATTTCTTTTTATTCCTTTAACTTCACAATTTTGAATTATATCTACTCCCATAGCATCGGCACCTCTTGCATAACCCCATGCAACAGCATCATGTCTTGCAGTTCCTGCTCTTCTTTGTAAAGTTCCACCAAGTACAGGGTATCTTATATCTGGAGAAGTATTTATTATTGGACAAAATTCCTTAACTTGTTTTGTGTCTAACCAAACAGCATCAATTCCATTTAACCTGTTTGCATGAGTTCTTCTTTTTAAATCTCTAACGTCTTGAAGGTTATGTGCTAAATTCATAACTCCACGTTGACTGAACATTATATTATAATTTAATTCTTGAGATAAATTTTCCCAAATTTTTAAAGCATGGTCATATAATCCAGCGCTTGCATCCCATAAATAATTTGATCTTATGATTGTTGTATTTCTCCCAGTATTACCACCACCAATCCAACCTTTTTCTAAAACTGCAATATTTTTCATGTTATGTTTTTTTGCAAGATAGTATGCTGTTGCTAATCCATGCCCACCACCTCCGACAATTACTGCATCATATTCTTTTTTAGGCTCAGGATTGCCCCAAGCTTGTTTCCAGTTTTCATGCTGGGAAAAAGCATTTTTTATAAGCGAAAAAATAGAATATTTGTTTTTCATATTTGCAAGAAATTACTTGATTAATATTGAATATTCAATGATTTCAAGTTACACATGTATTAACGGAAGAGTGGGTGAGTTGGCTTAAACCAGCAGTTTGCTAAATTGCCGAAGGAGCAATCCTTCCAAGGGTTCGAATCCCTTCTCTTCCGCCATTTAATATAGGTCCTGATTTTTGAAGAAATCTTTTAGATAAATTGGTTTTTGAGACAAAATGTACCTGTAAACATTGTAATTTTCTAAAACTCTCTGTACATAATTTCTTGTCTCTTTAAATTTAATAAGCTCAATCCAATCAACATAGTCAATTTGTTTTTTTTGAGGATTTTTATTAATTTTTTTCCAATACTTTACTCTCTTAGGACCAGCATTGTAAGCTGCTGTAGCAAATGGGTAGGATCCTTTATACTGATTGATTAAACCAGCAATATAATGAGATCCTAAATTAATATTATATTCGGGGTCAGTTGTTAATTTAGACTTCGAGTAACCTAACTTGGCTTGTTTTGATACAGTCTTAGCTGTGTAAGGCATAAGCTGCATTAATCCCTGAGCACCAACTCTACTCCTAGCAGAGGTGTCAAATTCACTTTCTTGTCTTATAATAGATAATATCAATGCTGGATCAGGAATTTTTCTTCCACCAACAAATTTTGGTACACTCATTATTGGATAATTAAATTGGTTGTGAAATCTTTTTTGATATGAGGCAATTTTAGAAACTTGTATAGCAAAATCAAACCGTGATATATCAGATGCTAACTTAGCAGCTAAAACCTCACTGCCTTTTTCTACATTATCATTTGCTAGAAATCTTAATATATGTTTTGTGTATTTATCTTTATTCAAATAATCAAGCAAATCTACAATTGCTACAAGTTTTTTTGAGTAAAAATCTTGTTCATAATCATCTTCTACAAACATTAAATTATCTAGTTCAAATTTCTCTTGAGGTTTTACTTTCATATGAGAGAGTTGACCATAGTAGGTTGTTAAATATTTTGACCCCTCAAAGAACCATTTATTTGAGTTTTCTTTATCTCCAATTTTTTCATATGTTTTACCTAACCAATACGCACCTCTAGATAAGCTGATTGGATAACTAACATTACTATAAAAATTTAAAAAATGATTTTTTGCTTGTTGCGCATCTTTTAAAAAACTAAGTGCTATCCATCCACTCATCCATTCTGCTTCAGCATAATCTGCACCTTCTGTCATTTCGTGATTTGATACAATTCTATAAGCAGTTTTATATTTTTTTTTATAAATTAAAGATCTTCCAATTATTGACCTTTCTTTCCACCATTTATCTGGTCTTACTAAATATTCTTCAGAGTTTTTTATTTTGTTAAGAATTTCTAGAGAGCTGTCTACACGTCCTTTTTTCCTTCTCCATTTTAATCGATCGTAATTTAAACCAGCGTCATTCTTGAAATTTTTTGGTACTTTTCTAATCGCTTCATCAACCCCATATCCTCTGCTTATTAATATTTGTCTTGCTGTATAAAGTAATTGGTAGTCACTAGGCAGATATCTAATAACCCTTTTAAGATCCCAATGTTTACCCTCCCAAGCAAAATAATCTGCTCTATTTATATAATCAGATGTATCTAGAATTTTTTTAAATTTTTTTCTGAAATATTTTAAATTATTTTTATTTAGATCTGCATTTATAAATCCTTCTTTAATTAATCTTATCCCATCACCAGACTTTCCAGTCTTAATTAAACTCTCTCCTAACATCATTTTACCATATCCACTTAATGGCTGATTATTTTGAAACCAATTAATTATTTCTGTAGGAGAATGGTTTTGTAAGTTTATTTTGTGTTCAGCAAGATATTTAATTCTGTCAAATCTTGGATAATCTTTAACTCTTTCTATAAACTTTTTATATTCGGAAAAGGTTACTTTGTTTCCAGATGTAAGAAGATGTCTCCACTCAATAAAATCATATATTGATTGAGCCCTTGCTTTTTTTGCAGTATTTTTTGCATCTTTCCAATTAGAT
>CACFYO010000012.1 GCA_902570545.1 uncultured Pelagibacteraceae bacterium
TCTTATATTTTTTGTGGCGAGCTCTACACCCATACCTTTAGTTAGTCCTTCAATACCAAATTTAGTCATATTATAAACGTTTCTACCAGACATGCCTACATGACCAAGTTGCGATGACATGTTTATAATGGATCCACCTCTTTTCTTATTTTTTATCATCTTCTTTACAACTATTTGAGCAACGTTAAATGCAGCTCTTAAATTTAAATCTATCAAATAATTTAAGCTTTCTTGTTTTACTTTATCAAACGGTTCTGGAATATTAGTCCCAGCATTGTTTACTAAAATATCTATTATTTTTATTTTTTTTAATTTTTTACTTAAATCTTTGTAATCCATTACATCACAGTTTATTTTTATTAATTTACTTTTTACTTTTTTTATATCTTTTTCTAGTTTATCTAAATCCGAAGAAGTTCTGCTTAGTCCTATTATTGTTGCTCCAGCCTCAGCCATTGCAATAGAACAAGCTCTTCCTAAGCCTTTACCAGCCCCCGTTACAAGAGCATACTTATTTTTAAGATTAATTTTTTTTAAATACATTTAAATAAAAAGTTTTAAATCTGTGTAAATTAGTTCAACTGCCACAAACAATATAGCAAATAAACCAACCCATGCTATCCATTTATAATCTTTTATCCATTTGGAAATTAATGTTGCAGAAGTTTTAGTTTTTTTTGTTTCTTTAGATTTTGTTTTTACTTCTTTTTTTTTAGGATCCGTCTTTTTCTTATTTTTTTCGTTTTCATCTTTTATATCCTGTTTAGCTTGCTCTTTAATGTTGTTTTCATTTTCCTCTTTTAAAATTTTCTCAGCTTCTTCTTTAGTAATTTCTTTTTTAGTAGTTTTTGCTTTTTTCTTAATTTCTTCAATTATTTTTTCTTCGTAAATTTGTCCCCTTAAACTGTCTAGAGCTGAAGGATTTTGCTCATAATAATCTTTAACTATCTTTTCTTGACCTGGCATCATTCTAAACTGTTTTTGTATTTCCATATTTATTTCTTCCTGAGATACATTAATCTTATTTTCTTCTCCAAAAGCGTTTAAGATTAATCCAGTTTTAATTCTTTTTTTAGCTTGTTCTTCTAATGATTTTTGGTTTTTTTTAACTTCATCTTCCTTCATTCCTTGAGATAATATTTTAACTTCCTGTTCAATTAAGTTACCGGGTAATTGGTCTAATTTTTCTTTCTCTATTTGTTCAAGAATATTTTTCTTTGTAATCATGGCTAAAGAATTTTTATATTCATCATTAATTTGTTTTGAAATCAATTCTTTTAAATTTACCAGATCTTTTGCACCCATATTTTTTGCAAAATCATCATTAATTTTTACTTCTTCTGGAATTCTTACTGCTGTAATCTTACATTCAAAAACAGCACTTTTATTAATAAGTTCTTTTTCAGGAAAATTTTCAGGCAGATTTACTTCTACATTTTTTGTATCACCTGATTTAACGCCTTCTAATTGTCTATCAAAACCTTTTATAAACAAATCTTTTCCAAGAACTAATTGAGTATTTTTACCCTCGTTACCCTTAAATTCTTTGCCGTCAATAGTTCCTTTATAATCAAAAATCACAAGGTCATTAATTTTTGAGCTATAATTTGCTTCTGCATCTTTAAAATTGTTTTGATTTTTTGCTATTTCACTAATTCTTTTATCTGTTTCTTTTGGATCAATTTTTACTACATAGTCATCTACTTTAATTGAGCTTAGTCCTTTGGCAGAAACCTCTGGTAGTTCAGTAACTGAAATAATGTATTCTAAATCTTTACCTTCACCAAAAGATTTTAAATCTATTTTAGGTTGTCCAGCAGGTTTGATTTTATTTTCTTCTAGAGCTTTTGTTGTTGTATCTTTTAGCAATTTATCAATTACTTCGCCGTAGACAGCTTTACCAAATTGTCTTTTTAATATTTCGGTAGGTACCTTGCCAGGTCTGAAACCTTTTATTACAACATCTTTTCTTATTTCTTCATATTTCTCATTCATAAAGCCTGAGATTATTTTTTTATCTATAAATACTTTAAGATCTTTTTCTAAACCTTTTTTATTTTCTATTGTTACTTTCATAAACTATTTATGGTAGGCGAGAAAGGACTCGAACCTTCACAGCTTGCACTATTGGTTCCTAAGACCAACGCGTCTACCAATTCCGCCACTCGCCCAAATTTATGCTGTTTTATATAGTATTGATCTAATTTGTCCAATCAGAATAATAGTGTAAAAGGATATAAATATATAAAAAAATGATAGTTTCACCGTGTATAAGCATTTGCAAAATGGATCCTGTAACTGGATACTGTTATGGCTGTGGAAGAAATAATGAAGAAAAGAAGATTTGGAAAGACCAAAATACTAGGGATGAGTGGAAAAAACAAAATTTAGAAGATATTCAGAAGAGAATGCAAGGATGGCAGCTGGAAAGTTTCAAAGAATCTTATGAACATAAAAAAAATAATGGAATGTCATTATTTAAAAAGAAGCAACTAAATGACTCAAACTAGATTAGTTGTAATAATTTATATAATTGGAATTCTTATTGGAGCATTTGTTTTTGATTTGTGGGGTGCTGAAACAAGTGCTATTAAAAGTTTAGCGGCGATGTTTTGGACAGCATTGTTGCTTATAGCTATTGTATTTGCTGATAAAAAAAAGGAATAATTAATCTTTTTGTATTAGTTCACTTATAAACAAATCTCCATTACCATCTTCTACTGCTTTTTTGTAAAAAGATTTTTTTACATCAGCTAATTTTTCTGCATTACCTAAATCTTTTAGCATTTCATGGATGTAAGTAAGATCTTTTAAAGTATTGGAAGTTGAAAATTTAAATCCAGTATAATCATCTTTAAGCATATTATCAAAAATTCTATTTAAAGCTGTTGAGTTTCCAGATCCTAATTTTGCAACAGCAAAAAGTTTTTCTAAATCAATGTCTAATTTTTTTGCACTCTTTATGAATTCTATAACATTTGTTGCCGTACCTAGTGACAAAAAATTATTTAGTAACTTTGACTTTGCTCCTTTGCCCACTTCTCCAAAATGGAAATAATCTTTGCAAAAAGTTTTTAAATAAACTTCAGATTTCTTAAAATTTTCCTCAGATGCTCCTACAATACCCCCACAAACACCTTCTTCTGCTTGAACAGGACCTCCCATCACAGGGCATTCAATGTAGTTAATTTTTTGTTTTGAAAAAATCTGTTCCATTTGAATAGATCCATTTTGGCTATGTGTTGTAACATCAATAATTAATGTATTATCTTTTAGTAGAGTTAAGACCTTTTCAGCAATACTTAAAGCGATAGGTGTATTAGTTACACAAAGAAATAATGCATCTAAATTCTTTTCACAAAGTTCATTGTAAGATTTTACCTCAATAGCACCATCACTTACAATCTTATCTATCGGTGCCCTTTTTTTGTTTGCAATAACAAATAAGTTATTTCCTTTTTTTAAAATATTTTTGGCTATCCCATAACCCATATAGCCAACACCAATAAAACCTACATTCATAATCTAAAATAATTATAGTATAAGACATAGAGATTAAAAATTAATATTTATGACTAATGATTTTAAAAAACTTGAAAATTTGATAGTGGGCTGCAAAAAATGCACTAGGTTGGTCAGTTTTAGAAAAAAGATAGCAAAAGAAAAACGAAGACAATACTTAAATGAAAAATACTGGGGAAAACCAATAACAGGCTTTGGTGACCCAAAAGCCAGAATTTTGTTTGTTGGTTTAGCACCAGCAGCACATGGCGGCAATAGAACCGGAAGGGTTTTTACAGGAGATAGATCGTCTGATTTTTTATACAAGTGTCTTTATAAAGCAAAATTATCTAACCAGCCAAATTCAGACCACAGAAATGACAGACTTAAATTGAGAGATATATTTATAACTACTGCTTTAAAATGTGTTCCGCCTGGAGACAAGCCAACAAAAAAAGAGTTAAACACTTGCTTCAAATATTTTAATAAAGAAATTGAATACTTAGAAAATTTAAAGATTATTGTTGCACTTGGTAAAATAGCTTTTGATGCTTGTATACAATTTTATAAAAAATATTACAAAATTGATCCAAATATTAAATTTGGACATAGTAGATTCTTCAAACTTCCAAATAATATTTTATTGGTAGGTTCTTATCATCCAAGTCCAAGAAATGTAAATACAGGCAGAATTAACGTAAATAAAATGACTAATTTATTTATTAAAGTTAAAAATACTATTTAATTAATTGTTCTTTGAGTTTTTCAGGTATTTTGGTTGGTTTACCGTCTTTATTAATTGTAGCTAAATGAACATCTGCAGTTAAAATTAAATTATCTTTTACAAAAATATCTTGCTTCATTTTAATTGACACATTCTTTACTTCTACAATTTCAGAAAAAATATCAAGTTTATCTTCTAACCTTGAAGGTTTTATAAAGTTTAAATTACAAGATTTAACAATTATATATATTCCATAATTTTCTTTCAGGTTAGAATTTGTAAAGTTTACAGAGGCTATGGCATCAGTTCTAGCACGCTCTATAAATTTTAAATAATTTGCATAATAAACTACTCCACCAGCATCTGTATCTTCATAATAAATATTAAAACTTGATTTAAATTTTTTCATGAAAATAATAATATCAAAGTGAAAATATTTTTTATACTAATGATTAATACAATATGAAAATTTATATAATTTGGTTAATTGGTGTAATATTATGGAATTTCGGATACCCAGAAGCTGCTCCTATCCTCGATGTTTTGGCTGCAATAATACTGTCTTTATTAAGTTTTGGTTTAAAAAAGTATCTTAATTAAACTTTTACTCAGAAGAAAAAAAAATATTTTGGTAATAACTAACTGCGGTTAGTTTTGAATTATCTGTATCTGCCATAATTGCAATTCCTGAAAGTTCTTCAACGTCTAGATCATGAAATTTTTTAAAATCTTCCTTCACATTAGCTCTTACTGTAACCCATTCATTTAAATTTGACTTTGTTGAAGCCAGAACGCTATCGATAGATTTCTTTGTATAAGGGCTGGGCCATGTTTCTCCTACATTTGAATTGCTTGAAAAAACATAGTTAATAGCTCTATTTGATAGTGGTGTTGCGCCAGTTTTTTTGATTACAAAAACTCTAGCAGCAAAATCATGACCTTTTTTGGTATTTTCTTTTATACCTTTAAGATCTTTTTCAATTTTCCAAGTAATATTTATAAAAGGGGTTTTGTCTAAATTAATTTTTATTTCTTTTCCCACTCCTGATGCTGCATTTTCTGCAACTGCTTTCAAATAACTTCCGTTCTCATTATTTCCAATAGAATACAATGTTTTTGCATCAGCTCCTCTTACTTTTCTGACTTCTAATGAATTTAATTCCTCCTCAGTAAAATCGAAAACCATTAGTTTTTCAGCACAAACAGAGGATATAAATAAAAAATAAATTGTTATTATTTTGATAAATTTTATTAACACTCGTTTCATATAATTAAATATTTTTAATTATCAACTATAATTTAAAATTTAACTTTAAGGTAAAAGAACAATTTTTGGTGAAGAACAGGTTCCGTCATGAATTTGTTTAAAGGCCTCTGCACCTTTCTTTAACTCTCTATATTCTATCCAGTCTAATTTTCCTATTTTCTTATCTGCTAAAATTTTGATCGTGTCTTCAAAATCTTTATTAGTATAGCAATATGTGCCAATAAAAGTTACCTCTTGAAGAGTTGCTTTTCTAAAATTAAACTGCCCTGCAGGTTGGGTTAATCCAATATGTATTATTGTGCCTCCAGGTTTAATAACTGATATAGCTTGTTGTCTTGAAACTTCTAAACCAACTGTATCAAATACAACATCGAAGCTGTCATTTTGGACTTCTTTGTCTGATGGATTAACAAATTTCCCCTCAAAATATTTTGAGCACTTTGTTAGTCTCAAATTATTGGGATCAGACATAACAATATTTTTGTTTCCTTTAATTTTAGATAATATTAACGAGCACAATAATCCAATCGCTCCAGCTCCTTGAACTAAAGTTCTACATTCAGCTAGAGGTTTTTTTAGAGAACTCTCTCCCATTAAGACTGCGTGCAAAGCAACTGCTGTTGGTTCTGCTATAGCCGCCTCATTAAGGTCTAAATGATCTGGCACCTCATATATATTTTGATTAGGAGAAGAAACCAATTCTGCAAAAACTCCTTGTCTCTCGTAAGGCTTGTTCATTCCTAAGAGAACCCTATGTGGACACAAATGCTCTCGCCCACTTGTGCAATATTCGCACTTTCCGCATGTTATTAATGGATTTAAAACAGCATTTTTTCCTTGAAATTTACCATTTTGAATTACACCACTTACCTCATGTCCAATTATTAGTGGAGCAATTCTTCGTTCATCTTTTCCGTGATACGCGTGCATATCAGATCCACATATACCTGAGGCATGAACTTTTAATATGCTTTCTCCACTTGTCTCTACAGGGTCTTTTTCTTCTCTGTAAACCAATTCTTCAACACCGGTATAAACTAAAGCTTTCATAATTATTTTTTATCTAGAAGATAATATATAAAAAACGATACGACAAATCCTAATATCCAAGAAAATGATTTTATATCTGAGAAATTGATATTCCATAATAATGAAAATGAGAATATAAAACCTATTATAAGTGAATACAGAGCTTTATAGTTCCAACCATTTGAATACATATATTCATTTCCATCTCTCAAAAAAAACAGATCTTTGTGATTTACTCTCTCTTTTTTCACCAGATAGTAGTCAGCAATTATTATTGCAAAGATTGGGCCAAAAAATGCTGCAAGGCTATCTATAATATCTATTATACCTATTTGACTTAAAATAGAGGGCCACAAACCTCCAGCAATAAAACCAATTATTAAAATTAATACTCCAGAAGTTTTGAGATCTAAGTTATTAGGAATAAAATTTATTATACTATTTTGCGTAGGGACATAATTAGAAATTAAATTAGTAGATAGAGACGAAAAAATTATAAAAATTAATGCAAATACCGTTAAGCCAGTATTGTCTAATTTTCCAATAATATCCATCGGCTTAGTTAATATTTGATCAACAATAATAAGCTTTTGATTTAAAATAACATCTACTCCAACAACTATAGATGTTGCTAAAAATGAAAACAAAATCATATTTAGAAAAAGATTTAGGTTTCCCAATTTTAGATCTTTTTCTGTTTTGACATATCTAGAAAAATCACCAAAATTTAACAACACAATTGAGAAATAAGAGAAAATTGTGCCCGTTAAAACTACAAAAGGTAAAACGTTAGATTTTGAAAAAAAATTTCCCTCTGTTGTATTTGATTTAAGAGACTGTAAAATTTGTGTTTGATTTTCTAAAGTTAAAATTAAAAAAAAAACAAACAAACCTAAATAAACAAAGATTGCAGAAAATTGTAAAAATTTTTGATTGAACCTTTGTCCATTTGTGAATAAAAAATACTGAATGATAAAAGTTAGTATTAATGAAATCCAATCAATAATATTCAATCCAAGAAAGAAAGCTAAAAATACTTGACCATCTAGCATTTGACTATCTAAGTTATAGTATATAAAAATTCTAATTAGATATGTAATTGATTTTGAAATAAAAAATGTTTGAATGCCAAACATAAATACTCCAATAACAGATCTTAAAAGACTTAAGTATTTGGCTCCATTTAAGCCCATTGATATTCTAAGCATAACAGGGAAAGGTAATCCATGCTTTTGTGATGGTTTGCCGATCAATGATATAAAAAAATAGATTAATATAGAGGCGGCTAATGAGGAAGTTAAGACCAGTATAGTACTAAGATTATATATTAAATATAAAGAGGCTATTAACGCAAAACCTGCAATGGTTTGGATACTATTAGCCCAAAAGCAAAATAAATCAATTGATGTCCATGTTTTATTACTTGGATTAACTGTAGCTAATTCAAAATTTTTTAATTCTATATTCTGACTCACTAATGTAACCTTAAACTAAAATTTTTATATGTCTATAATTGTGATATCCATAATTTTGTAATTCTATGAATTTTCTAAAAAACAATATTGGCTACGTTTCTATGTTCGTTGCAGTGATAGGTTTCGGGTCAGGTCCACCGTTTGTGAAATTAGCATTACAGGAATTTTATGTAATGGATTTAATGGCGGTGCGATTCTCTTTAGCATTTGGTTTGATGTTAATTTTTGCTTTAATCATGAGGGCAGATTTAAAAATCAGAAAAATTGGGTTAACTCCTTTCTTAATGGGTTTATTAAATCCATTTCTAGTTACTCTAAGTTTTCATATTGGTCTACTTCTAACTTCACCAGTAAATGGAGTTGCTTTAATTAGTACTTTGCCAATATGGCAACCATTTGTTGCAAGATTTTTTTTAAAAGAAAAAATTGAAATAAAAGTAATTATTGGAGCTTTTATAACAATTATTGGAACTTTAATTTTACTTACAAGTCAAACAAAATCAGGACAAGGAAATTATATTGGTGATTTAATTATCTTTTTAGGAATGATTTGCGTTTCTATAAATGAGGTTTTGGGAAGAAGATTTATGCAAACTAAAGTTGATCAATTGGGAGTTAATACTTATCAATATTTTATTGGTGCTATACTATCTTTAATAGTTCTTTTTATAATTTGGCCAAATTCAAGTTTTGAGTATCAAAATTATCTAAACTTTTCACCTCCAGTTTTAGCGGCTATAACTTTATCTTGTATAACGTTTGGAGCATATTTATTTTATAATTTTGCTCTTAGAAGGGTCCCGGTAGGTAGAATTAGTTTAATGTATCCTTTAACAGGTCCTATTGGTGCAACAATGTCTTGGTTAATTATCGACTCTCCGATTTCAACAAAGGTTTTTATATCTTTAGCAATAATTTTAGTGGGAACTATTATTCCTCAAATAAATAAGTCTAGCTAAGGTGACGGGTACATTACCCCGGGCAACCATAATGCTATTTTTGGAAATATTATAATTAATATTAAACCAATTACTTGGATAACCATAAATTGCATCATGCCAAGATAAATATCTTTTAAATCCCACTCTGGAACTACTCCTTTCAAGAAATAAGCAGATAATGCAACAGGAGGTGAGAGCCAGGCGGTTTGGAGATTAACAGCCACTAATATTGCAAACCATGTAAGATTAAATCCTAACTCAATTACTAAAGGTAGAACAATTGGTAATACTATTAAAACTATTGGTACCCACTCTAAAGGCCATCCTAATAAAAAAATAGCAGCCATTATAATTGCTAAAATTACATATCTATTTACTTCTAAATTTAAAAGAAAATCAGTTAAAAGAGATGGGGTTCCTAATTTTGAAAAAACTGCTCCAAAAAAGTTTGATGCAGCAACTAAAAACATTATAAGGGCTGTGATTTCTAATGTTTTTAAAAGGGCATCTTTTAAACCTGGGAGAGTTAATTTTTTATATGCTAGAGCAAGTAAGATCGCACCAAATGCTCCCATACCAGCTCCTTCAGTTGGAGTAGCAAGACCGAATAAAATACTTCCTAGTGCAAAAAAAACTAAACCTGCGGGAGGAATTAATCCCATAATAAATTCATACCAAACCTTAGCCATGTTAGTTGGTTGTTCGTTTACTGGTAAAACAGGGCCAAGTTTTGGATTAAGATAGCATCTTAATGTTGTGTAAGCAGCGTACAAGCATGCTAATAAAATACCTGGCATTATGGCTGCAGCAAATAAATCTGTGACAGGAATTTCTAAAACAGGTCCCATCACAACTAACATAATACTTGGAGGAATTAAAATTCCGAGAGTTCCGCCAGCACAGATTAACCCAGCAGACAGTCTAGTATCATAACCAGTTCTAATCATAGTTTTACCTGCCATAATTCCTAAAATTGTAACTGATGCACCAACTATTCCAGTTGCAGCTGCAAAAATTGTTGAGACAAACATTACTGCATAAAATAATGCTCCTTTCGTCTTAGAAAGCATTAACTGGACTGCATTAAATAATCTCTCCATTAAACCTGCTTGTTCCATTAAAATTCCCATAAATATAAAGAGTGGTACGGCGGCGAGTGTATTCTCCGTCATAATCATATTGAACTGAAGGGTCATTAAGTAAAAGACTAATTTACCAAAACCCCAATATCCAAAAACAAGGCCTAAAAATATTAAAGTAAATGAAATTGGAAACCCAACAAAGATTGCAAATAGCATGCAACCAATCATTATTGCTCCAATAATTTCTGGACTAAAGAAATCCATTAGGGCCATCTCCCCTTAACAAAAGCATAATAAGTTTTTAAAATTTCAGATATACCTTGTACTAAAAGTAAAAATGCACCAATAGGCATGCAACTTTTTAAAGGCCACATAATTGGCATCCATGTTGTATCCATGGCTCTTTGAATTCTAACTTTACCACCTAAGCATTCCTCTAAATTTGATCTTCCACAAATTGAAGTATAGGCGTAATCAAAACTTACAAGGAAAAATACAAGGAACCCTGGTATAAAAAATAACAAATATAAAAATAAATCTACTCTAGCCTGATTTTTAACTGACCAATTTCGATAAAGAAAATCTGCTCTTATATGTATTCCTTTTGATAATGTATAGGCTGCACCTAACATAAATAAAGCACCAGCCAACATTCTGCTTATGTCAAATGACCATAAAGTAGGTCTGTTGAAAAAATGCCTTCCAATAACCTCATGGATCATTGCATAAATCAGAAATACAGTTAACCAGGCAAATACTTTGCCGGTAATTAACATTTTTGAGTCTATGAATTCTATTGTCTTTGCCATCCAAGGAGTCATATCCTCAGGCATTTTTAAACTTGTTCTTCTTTCGGCTATAAGCTCGTCAGTAATATCAAGATTTTCTTTAACTTTAGGCTCTGAGTCTTTATCAACCATTTAACAAGTATAGTTATTTAAATTAAATTTGTAAAAAAAACGGGGATTTTTTAAACAACCCCCGTTTTAATATTTTTACTACTGTTGTGATGCGAATGCAGTTCCAATTGATGCATCAGATGTTTCCATTTGTGCAATAAAAGGTACTACAATTTTTGCATGTGCAGTCATGTGCTCATAAACTTCCTTAAAGAAAGCATTTGATGCAGCATTCTTTTTAAGAGTTGCTTGAGCAGCGTTCATGTACTCAGTGAAATAATCAGCTGGTGTATCCCAAAGTTTTACACCGTGATTTTCAGTAAGATCGATTAACGCTTTACCATTTTCTACAGCTCTATTAGTGATGTTTCTAGTGATCATCGCTTCAGAAGCAACTTCCATTGCATATTTTTGATGGTCAGTTAAAGAATTGTAAACATCTCCATTTATATAGATATCACCATTTACTACGTTTTGGTGTAATCCTTGTAGATAGTAGTTTTTAAGAACTTTTTGAAAACCAAAGACTGAGTCTGGTTTTGGACAACACCATTCAGCAGCATCAATAGTTCCTTTTTCAAGTGCTGGTAAAATATCACCACCTGATAAAGATACTGATGCAATTCCGATATCTTTGTATGTTTGTCCTGGAATTCCTGGAGGAGTTCTGAATCTGTATTTTCTGAAATCGTCCATGTTTTTAATTGGCTCTTTAAACCAACCTAATGCTTCAGGTCCTGATGATGCCATCACGAAACCTTTAACATTCATTCCCATTTCGCTCCATAATTGGTCGTATAATTCTTTACCACCATTATCGAAATACCAAGCTAACCAAGATTTAGTGCTTAAACCAATTCCTCCACCAGCAACTGGCGATCCAAATAACATCGCAGCTGGGTGATAGTTTGACCAGTAGTGAGTCCATGCTGCACCACCATCTACTAGACCTTTGTCAACAGCTTCTAGTGTTTCTTTCATACCAACAACTTCACCTTTTGAAAGAAGCTCAAATTTTAACTCTCCACGAGTTAGTTTTGTTACTCTGTCAGTCCACATTTTTACGATTTGTCCATCGTATGATGTTTTAGGAAAAGTAAGTTGGATTTTTAATGTTTTAGCAGAAGCAGATCCAATTACTGAAACTGCAAATACTAAAGCTAAAATCATTGAAGTGATTTTTTTCATTATTTATCCCTCTCTTTATTGTTATTAAGTCTTAATAATGATGTAAGTAAAACTCATTGGATGACAAATGTAAAATGATTAATTGTTGCATTTTTTATACAACTAGAGGTTTAATAGTAGCTATTTCTTACCCTTGGGATCAAAGGGATAATCCCAAGCATCTCCACCAATTTTTTTAGATATACCTGAATAATCTGTTTCGCTATCACCACCTTCACAAAATTCATTAAATATATCTAAGGCATGTTTTCCTAGAGGTGTAGAAGCATTTACAGATTTTGCAGCATCATTAGCTAACTTTAAATCTTTAGTCATCATGGCTGCAGAAAAGCCTGGTCTATATTTGTTATTAGAGGGAACGCCATCTGTTAAATTTGGCAGCGGTGTATATGTTGATAAAGCCCAATTATTTCCAGATGCATTTTTCATAATTTCATGAACTTTTTTTAAATCCATCTTTAGTCTTTTCGCTAACATTAGTGCCTCTGATGCTGCTATCATTGAAATTCCTAAAGACATATTATTACAAATCTTTACTCCAACTCCACTTCCTTGTGGTCCAGCATGTAAAATTTTTTGCCCCATTATATCCATTAATGGTTTAGCTAAATTTACAGCTTCATCATCTCCACCGACTAAAAAATTTAATTTACCTACTCTTGCTCCCATAACACCTCCTGTAACAGGCGCATCAATCATTTTAATTCCTCTATTCTTTGCTTGCTTTCCTAGTAATAAAGAAGTTTCAATATCAATTGTTGAACAGTCAATTATGAGAGCATCCTTTGAAATTTTATCAATAATACCTTTGTCTCCTAAAAAAAGAGATTTTACATGTTTGCCTTCAGGTAACATTGAGATTACAAAATTTGCACCTTCAAGGACCTCATCTAATGTATCAACCACATCTAAATTCGCATCCTTAGCTTTTTTTATCATTTCTGGAGAAACATCATAGGCTTTAACTTTTTTACCAGCCTTAACTAATTGATCTGCCATTGGGTTACCCATGTTTCCAACACCAATAAAAGCTATTTGATCTGTCATATTTAAATATCTATATTTGATTTTCCTCTATTAATCAAAACCGTTTTACTTTGAGTAAAATGATTTATCATGCTATCAAAGGCGTACTCTTTTCCTAGCCCACTCATTTTTAAACCACCATATGAAACATTTGCTCTAGGCGCCACACATTGATTTACTTGGACAAAACCTGCCTCGATTTCTTCAACAAACTGTAAAGCTCTAGATAAATTTTGTGTCCACAATACCGCTGATAATCCAAATGGTGTATCATTTGCACTGTTCATTACTTCATCAAATGTTTTAAATGGTATTGCACAAGCAACAGGACCAAATATTTCTTCTTGACAAACTGGAGAGCTTACTGGAACACCTGACATCAATGTAGGTTCATAGAAGAAACCATTTTTATAATCACCACCTGTTATTTGATTGCCACCATGCACAACATTGGTTGTAGAGTTTTTTTTGGCAATATCCATATAATGTAAAGTTCGTTTCAGTTGTTCTTCGGAAATAATTGCTCCAATGTCAGAACTTTCATCTAGGGCATTACCCATTTTTAATTTACTTAATTTTTCAACAGCTCCACCCAGTACTTGATCATAAATTTTTTCCTGAATATAAACTCTTGAACCAGCAGTACATGCTTGTCCTTGTCGAGTATATCTCATTCCATCAATAACCCCTTGAATTGCAATATCTAAATCTGCATCACTCATTATTATATTTGGATTTTTTCCTCCAAGCTCTAAAGTAACTGGACATAATTTAGGAGCTGCTTTTTGCGCTATAATCTTTCCTACAGTAAAAGATCCAGTAAACGTTACTTTTCTTACTTTTTCATGAGTTACCAGAGGTTCGCCACACTCTTCTCCATAGCCTGAAATTACATTTAAAACACCCGGAGGAAGTTCTTGTTGAAATATCTCCGATAGTAGAAGAGCACAAAATGGAGCTTGTTCAGCTGTTTTTAAAACAACACTATTTCCTGCTACAATAGCTGGAGCGATTTTTGCTACTGTTAAAAATAATGGCGCATTCCAAGGTACGATTGCACAAACAACCCCAATTGGATCTCTGGTGGTATAATGAATACTATTTGGAATATTGGTTGGATAATTTTCACCTTTTAACTCTCCAGACAAACCAGCAAACATATTTGTAAGTTCAATGGAAGCACCTGTTTCTGGTATAGCCTGTGTCCTTAAAGCATTACCTGTATCTAATGATAATAAAGTTTCAATTTCTGACTTTCTTTCCTCTAATCTTTTTGCTCCAGCAGCAACCATTTTTCCTCTTTCCCTTGCTGGTATTTTTTTCCATTTTTGAAAAGCTTTGTGTGCTGACTTAACAGCAATATTAACATCATCTTTATTACATTGAGGAGCAGAACCGATATTGTCTCCTGTGCTTGGATTTAATACTGGTATCTTATTATTTGTTTGAGCAGATATTAGTTTGCCATCAATTAAAATTTTATCAGTTAATCTTTTTGCATTATTAATTGCTTGTTCAAGATTTTTTTCAAAGTTACTCATTATCTAATTCTCCTCTTCTAACTTTAGAAGAGAGCCATCCACCATCTATTTTTATTTCAGAGCCATTTATGAAATCAGAATCATCGCTTGATAAAAATACTGCTGCTCCAACTATATCTTTTGGTTCTCCCCATCTACCTACTACAGTTTCTTTCCCCCAGGCTTCACCATGTTTTGGATCTTCAGCATATTTTTGATTAAATGAGGTAGATATTAAACCTGGACAAATAGTATTTACATTAATATTTTTTCCAGTCAGATCGACAGATAACGCTCTTGTTAAGCCTAAGACACCGCTCTTTGCAGCTACATATCCTACCCTATCTGGTCTTCCCATAAAACTTGCTATCGACCCAAAGTTAATAATTTTACCTTTTCCATTTTTAATCATATGAGGAATTACAGCCTGACTAGCAAGGAAAGGTGCTGTGAGATTCACAGAAATCATATCATCCCAATCTTGTTTTGTATGATCTAAAAGTTTCTTAACATGTCTAATTCCTGCATTGTTTATTAGAATATCAATTTTACCGTAGTATTTGATAGTTTGATCCACCATCTCGTTGATGCTCTTTTGATTTGAAACGTCAGTTTTTATAATTATTGCTTCACTGCCTGCCTCTATAATTTTTTTTTTAGCTTTTTCTGAATTTTCAATATCTATTTCTGCGATAACTATCTTTGCACCTTCTTTTACAAGACCAAGACAAATTTCTTGTCCTATTCCTTTTCCTCCGCCTGTAACTATTGCTACCCTATCTTTAAGTTTCATTTCCCAAATGATTGACGTTATTTTAAGAAGGAAACTAATGCTTTTTCCTCACTAATCCAAGCTTTAATTCCTCCATCAAGAACATAAACATTTTTAAAACCAAGATCTTCTGCAAAAGCATTGCCTAAAATTGATGCTGTTTCACCATCATGACTAACAAAAATAATTTCAATATTTTGAGACTCTGCTCCAGCTAAAGCTCTTACTCTATCCATAAGGTAAACATTAAATTTTCCATTTTTATCAAAAGCTGTTTCTTGAAACGACTCTTTAATTACACCAGTTTTAATCCATTGGTCTTCTGTTCTAATATCTAAAACTACTGCATTTTTTTTCAATAAATTGTTTAATTCATCAGATGTTATTAAATTATAATTTGGATCAAGAACGTCAATAATCTTGAACTCAAAAATAAGATCGGAGTTTGGCGGTATTATATTTCCAGCGCCTGTTGCTCCATATGCAAGTTCAGCAGGTATTTTAATTTTTCTGATAGTTCCTTTATTGGCTCCAACTATACCCATTTCAAAACCAGGTATAACTTCTTTCATACCTATTTGAACAACTAAAGGTCTATCTTTTCCAACGTTGGTATCGAAAACTTTTCCATCAACAAAAGAACCTGTGTATTCAATTTGAACCCATGAGTGATTAATAATTTTTTTTCCTTCACCTGGCTTATCAAGAATAATTTTTATTTCTGCAGCAAAAACATTACAAATTAATAAAAAATATATTATTAGAAATTTAATTTTATTCATTTAGATTATTTTTAATTCTTTATAATTAGTCTTCTCAACTTTTAAACAAGCTTTTCTATATTTTGGCATTCCACCAGGATAAGGTAAAAAAGACTTCGACTTGCCAGGTATATTGTCGCCTTTATACCACGAGCTTTTTGCTTTCATAAATAATGTTTTTTTAACTGAGCTCGTAATTTCTTTTTGCCATTTTTTTGCTGCTTCATTTGTACTTTCTATACTTTGTCTTTTATTATTTTCCAAAAACTTAATACATTTAGTAATCCATTCAACATGCTGTTCTATTTGTACCGGTACATTTGTTAATACTGAGGGACTTCCTGGACCACTAACTATAAACATATTTGGAAAGTTAGGAACAAGAAGTCCTAAAAAACTTTTAGGTCCACTTTTCCAATATTTAGTCAATTTAATTCCCTTTTTTCCAGTTATATTTAATTTTTCAATTGAACCTGTCAGAGCATCAAATCCTGTTGCAAATATAATTTTATCTAGTGTGTATTCATTTTTTTTTGTCTTTATTCCTCTTTTGGTAATTTTTATTATTGGGTTTTCTTTTAAATCAACTAATTCCACATTTTTTTTATTAAACATCTCATAATAATTTGTATTTAAGGTTGGTCTTTTAGCAGTAAATGGGTGGTCAAAATTAGTAAGGATCTTTGCATACTCTCTATTTTTAACTGTTGAGTATATTTTATTTTCAATAAATTTAACTGCTGTTTTATTTGCTTTGATGGTTTTTACTATGTCATTAAAAGTTGCTCTAAAGGATAAAGTTCCATAATGCCAAGATTTTTCATACATCTGATTTCTTCTAGCTTCGTTAAAATCAAATGCAGATTTTTTTGGAAATTCAAAAGGATGGCCACCTGGTGTTCTTTTTAAAAAACTTCTTAATTTATTAAAATTTTTTTTATAGTTTTTAATGTTTGTATTTGATAATTTTCTATTTCTTGCTGGAATACTAAAATTCGGAGATCTTTGGAATAAAACTAATTTTTTTGCTTTTTTGGCAATTTCAGGTGCGATCTGTATCCCAGTAGAACCTGTTCCTACCTGTCCAACAATTTTATTTTTAAAATTAATATTTTTTTTGGGCCATCTTCCACTGTGGTGTTGTTGACCTTTAAATTGGTTTATTCCTTTTATTGCAGGTAAATTAATTGATGAAAGGGACCCAACTGCACAAATTAAATATTTTGCAAAATAAATTTTCTTATTGTTCGTTTTTACTTTCCATAAGTTTTCTTTTTCAAGATATTGTGTAGATATTACCTTTTGTTTAAAAACTATGTTTTTTCTAAGATTGTATTCTTTCGAAAAATATTTGAGATATTTTAAAATTACTTTTTGTTTAGGATATCTTTCTTTCCAAGTCCAGTTTTTAAAAATTTTTTTTGAAAAAGTAAAACCATAGGTAAAACTCTCTGAGTCACATCTCGCCCCTGGGTATCTATTCCAGTACCATGTACCTCCTAGATCATCTCCTTCTTCTAAGACCAATGTGTTTAATTTTAATTTATCTCTCAAACAATGAAGTTGATATAGTCCTGAAAATCCAGCACCTATAATTAATGCGTCTAAATATTTCATATATAACTACTCAATGTTATTATTTAATTTATAAAGTATATGTTAAAAGATTTTTAAAAAAATTTAATTATAAAAATATTATGGAAAACTTTGATTATGTTATTTTAGGTGCTGGATCTGCTGGATGTGTACTAGCAAATAGATTAAGCGCTAATCCAAATCATAAAGTTTTATTGATCGAGGCTGGAAGTAGAGACACAAACCCTTGGATCCATATTCCAGGTGGATATTTTAAAACAATGTTGAACCCAAAAACAGATTGGTGTTTTCAGACGGAAAAAGAAGAGTTTTGTGATAATAGAGAAATGGTTTACCCAAGAGGTAAAACTTTAGGTGGAAGTTCCTCAATAAATGGAATGCTTTATATTAGAGGTCAATCGAACGATTTTGATTATTGGAGACAGCTTGGTAACGTTGGTTGGTCATGGGAAGATGTGCTTCCCTATTTTAAAAAATCTGAAGATTTTCAATTTGGTGAAAATGAATTTCATGGAACTGGTGGTCCTTTGGCAGTTCAGCAAATAAGAGGAACTTTTAAAGTGTGCGATCTATTTATGGATGCAGCAGAAGAATTTGGTCACAAAAGAACTGATGATTTTAATAATGGTGACAATGAAGGAATGGGTTATTTTCCTTTTACCGTAAGAAATGGTCTAAGATGTAGTACTGCCGTAGGCTATCTCAATCCAGTTAAAAAAAGAAAAAATTTAAAAGTTGTTACGAATGCTCATGTTAAGAACATTGAGTTTGATAATAAAAAAGCAGACAAAGTGAATTATTGGATTGGTGAGAATGTAATTACTGTTAAAGCAAATAAAGAGGTAATTTTAAGTTCTGGGACTATAGGCTCACCTCATATTCTTCAAGCTTCAGGTATTGGTCCAGGTGAACTTTTAAAAAAAAATAATGTAAATGTAGTTAAAGATCATCCTGGAGTAGGTATGAATTTAACAGATCATTTAATGTTGAGACCAGTTTATAAAGTTAAAAATTTAGAAAGCTTAAATGATATCTATTATAGTATGACTAAAAAGCTTATGACTGGACTAAAATATTTCTTATTTAGAAAAGGACCACTAACGGTCGGGGCTAGCTATTTATGTGGATTTGTAAAAAGTGATGATCATTTAGCAACTCCTAATTTGCAATTCCATGTATCTCCAGCTAGCACAGATGTCTTAGGCAAAGGCTCCCTTCATAAATTTACGGCATTTACTCCTAGTATCACAAATGTAAGACCAACTAGCAGAGGTTCAATTAAATTAAAATCATCCGATACAAGAGTATCTCCAGAAATTAAGATGAATTACTTATCTACAGACGAAGACAGAGAAATTGCAGGTAAAGCATTAAAAATCACAAGAAATATTGTTATGAATTCAAAAGCTTATAAAGAGTATGAGCCTGAAGAATATAGGCCTGGAATTCATATTACGGATAATGAGGAATTGGCTAAAGAGGCTGGAAAATTTTGTAGTACTATTTTTCATCCTGTGAGCACATGTAGAATGGGGACTGACGAAAATGCAGTTGTATCTGACCGATTAGTCGCTCATGGCTTAGAAAATTTAAGAATTGTTGATGCATCTGTCATGCCATCAATAACCTCAGGAAATACTAATGCACCTACTATTATGATTGCTGAAAAAGCAGCAGATATGATAATAGAAGATGCTAGATGACCGAAGAAATAACAATTTTTTTTCAAATAATATTTATAGATTTAATTTTAGCTGGAGATAATGCCATTATCATTGGAATGGTTGCCTCTAAGTTTCCACCAGAACAAAGAAAAAAAATTATTTTTTGGGGCATTGGTGGAGCAGTAATACTAAGAATTTTATTAACACTTTTAACCGCTTATCTTTTACAAATCACAGGTTTAAGACTTATAGGTGGTATGTTGCTTCTTTACATAGTTTATAAACTTTATGTCGATGTAATTAAGAATACAGGTGGTGGTGAGGAAGATATTAAAGTTGATAACTCATCAATGTTGAAAGCAATTTGGACCGTTTTGCTAGCTGACTTTACGATGAGTTTAGACAATGTGCTCGGTGTTGCTGGTGCTGCCAAAGATCATTATTATCTATTAATATTTGGTCTTGTTTTATCTATTATTTTGATGGCTACAGCTGCAACATTAATTTCCAAATGGATAAAAGATTATAAATGGATAGCATGGGTTGGTTTATTTGCTATATTGTTTGTGGCAGTTGAACTAATTTACACAGATTTAAAACTTTTTATTTAAATGTATTTAAAAAAAATTAATCTTAAAAATAAGTATGCTCTTGTAACGGGGGCTGGTAAAGGCTTAGGAAGAGCTTGTTCTATTGCAATGGCTGAGGCTGGAGCAACAATAATAGGACTAAGCAGAACTTCTTCGGATTTAGATAAACTAGAAAAAGATATAAAAAAAGTAAAAAGTAAATTAATAAAAATAAACTGTGATGTAATGGATTACAAAGATTTAAGTAAAAAATTAAAAAAAATAAAAATAATAGATATTTTAGTAAACAATGCTGGGACTAATATTCCAGAACCGTTTGATAAAGTAAAACAAGAAAGCTTAAATTATTTGATAGATTTAAATTTAAGAGCTGCATTTAACGTTGCTCAAATAGTTGTAAAGAAGATGATAAAAAATAAGAAAAGAGGTGGATCCATTATAAACATGTCATCGCAACTTGGTCATGTAGGCATGTCTGGTAGAAACGTTTATAATATGACTAAATTTGGTATTGAAGGACTAACTAAAGGTATGGGTGTAGAGCTCGCCACAAAAAATATAAGA
>CACFYO010000013.1 GCA_902570545.1 uncultured Pelagibacteraceae bacterium
GCATAAAGCTTTTGAGGTAGCAACAACAGGTAGACCAGGACCTGTTTTAGTTGATATACCAAAAGATATTCAATTTCAAAAATCTAAATACAAAAATTTTAAAAATAATAAAAAATTAAATGGCAAATCTCATGATAACTATTCACAAAAAAATATTGATGAGTTAATTAATTTAATTAGCAAAGCAAAAAAACCAATTTTTTATACTGGAGGCGGAGTAATAAATTCAGGAACAAAAGCTAGTGAGCTTTTAAGAGAACTTGTGTACACAACAGGTTTTCCAATAACTTCAACTTTGCAGGGTCTGGGTTGTTTTCCTGCTGACGATAATCAATTTTTAGGAATGCTAGGTATGCATGGTACTTATGAAGCAAACAATGCTATGTATAGTTGTGACCTAATGATAAACGTTGGCGCAAGATTTGACGATAGAATTACCGGCAAAATTGATGAGTTCTCTCCCAAATCTAAAAAAGTTCATATTGATATAGATCCATCATCTATAAATAAAAATGTAAAAGTAGATCTAGCAATTGTAGGAGATATTAAATCAGTTTTAACAACAACATTAAAAACTTTTAAAAAATCAAAAAAAAATTTTTCTAATTCAAATAAATCTCAAATATCTAATTGGTGGGAACAAATTCAGAAATGGAGATCTAAAAGATCATTAGATTATATTGGTAGTGAAGAGACAATAAAACCACAGTATGCAATTGAAAGATTATATGAGCTGACTAAAGATAAAGATACATATATAACAACTGAGGTAGGCCAACACCAAATGTGGGCTGCTCAACACTATAAGTTTAATAAACCAAATAGATGGATGACTTCAGGGGGTCTTGGTACAATGGGATATGGCTTACCTGCAGCTGTTGGAGTTCAGATTGCACATCCTAAAAAATTAGTTATTGATATTGCTGGAGAAGCCTCTGTTTTAATGACCATGCAAGAAATGTCTACTGCAGTGCAATATAATTTACCCATAAAAATATTTATTTTAAATAATGAATATATGGGAATGGTAAGACAATGGCAGGAATTACTACATGATAAAAATTATTCAGAAAGTTATACAGCCGCATTGCCAGATTTTGTTAAAATGGCAGAAGCTTATGGTTGTGTAGGCATAAGAGCAAAAACACCTGAAGAATTAGATGATAAGATTATTGAAATGTTAAATACAGATCGACCAGTAATATTTGATTGCCTTGTAGATAAACAAGAAAACTGTTTTCCAATGATACCTTCTGGAAAACCTCATAATCAAATGTTGCTTGGTCCTAAAGATCAAAAAGAAAAAAAGATTACTGGAAAGGGTAGAACACTGGTTTAATGGCGAACTCAAAATCAGCATATAGTTTTGCAGGAAAAAAACAGAAGCCTGATACTCATATAATAGTTGTATGGGTAGATAATGAGGCTGGAGTTTTAGCTCGTGTAGTTGGTTTATTTTCTGGAAGAGGCTACAATATTGAGTCTCTTGCAGTAGCTGAAGTTGATCAGAAGCAAAATATTTCAAGAATAACAATTGTAACTACTGGTACTCCACAAGTAGTAGATCAGATTAAACTTCAATTAAAAAAATTAGTTCCAGTTCATAAAGTTGCAGATTTTAAAAGAGAAGACAAAAATGTTATTTTTAAAGAAATGGCATTATTCAAGTTTGTTGCAAACAATGGTAAACTAAATAAAGCTTTTGAAGCTTGCAAAAATTTTAATCCAGTAATACTAGATAAAACAAATAAATCAAATGTTATACAAATTACAGCTTTAAGAAGAGAAATAGATACTATGTCAAAAAATTTAAAAAAATTTGGTTTAGTGAGTGTTTCAAGAACAGGCGCAGTCGCTATGACAAGAGGATCAGAAATATTTAAATAAAATAAAAATTAAAGGAGAGAAATTATGAAAATGTTTTATGAAAAAGATACTAATGTAGATTTAATAAAAGATAAGAAAGTAGCAATTTTTGGCTATGGAAGCCAAGGACATGCGCATGCACTTAATCTAAGAGATAGTGGTGTTAAAGAAGTTGTGGTAGCTTTAAGAGAAGGTTCATCAAGTATTGAAAAAGCTGAGTCTAAAGGTTTAAAGGTTATGAATTTATCTGATGCTGCAGAATGGGCAGACGTTGTTATGATCTTAACGCCAGATGAATTACAAGCATCAATATATAAAAATCATATAGAGCAACGTGTAAAAGAAGGAACATCAATTGCTTTCGCTCATGGTTTAAATGTTCACTATGATCTTATAAAAGCTAGAAAAGATTTAGATGTATTTATGGTTGCACCAAAGGGACCTGGGCATTTAGTAAGAAGTGAATATGAAAAAGGTGGTGGAGTTCCTTGTTTATTTGCTGTTCACCAAGATGGTTCTGGTAAAGCAAGAGATTTAGCAATGTCATATGCGTCAGCTGTTGGTGGAGGTAGATCTGGAATAATTGAAACTACATTTAAAGATGAAGTAGAAACTGATCTATTTGGAGAACAAACTGTATTATGTGGTGGGCTTGTTGAATTAATTAAAAATGGATACGAAACTTTAGTTGAAGCTGGATATGAACCAGAAATGGCTTATTTTGAAACTGTTCACGAAGTGAAACTGATTGTGGATTTAATATATGAAGGTGGAATTGCTAATATGAATTATTCAATTTCAAATACAGCAGAGTATGGCGAGTATCAGTCAGGTCCAAGAATAATTAAAAAAGATGAGACTAAACAAAGAATGAAAGAAGTTTTAGCAGAAATTCAATCTGGTAAATTTACAAAAGAATGGATGGAAGAATGCAAAAATGGTCAAAAAAACTTTCTTGCAACTAGAGCTAAATTAGCAGAACACTCTGTTGAAAAAGTAGGCGCTGAACTTCGGGCTATGATGCCTTGGATTTCAAAAAAGAAACTTGTTGATAGTGATAAGAAGTAGATAAATTATTGTTTTATTTGGTCTAAAATAGCCATTTTATTTTGCAATCTGAGCGTGAGCATGTATGATACTTATGCTTAAATTAATTAAATGACTGATAATAACAGAGTATACATTTTTGATACTACAATGCGAGATGGAGAGCAGTCTCCCGGCGCATCAATGAGTTTGGAAGAAAAAATCCAAATAGCAAGAGTATTTGACGAACTTGGAATAGATATTATTGAAGCTGGATTTCCAATTGCATCTCCGGGAGATTTTGAGGCTGTAACAGAAGTCAGTAAAATATTAAAAAAATCAATACCTGCAGGTTTAGCAAGACATTCAAAAAAAGATATTGATAGATGCTATGAGGCTCTTAAACATGCTCCAAGATTTAGAATTCATACTTTTATTTCCACAAGTCCTTTACATATGAAGCATAAACTTAATAAATCACCTGAGGAAGTTTATGAAGCAATAAAACAAAATGTAACTTATGCGAGAAATTTTACCGATGATGTAGAATGGTCTTGCGAAGATGGGACTAGAACAGATATGGATTATATGTGTAAGACAGTAGAACTAGCAATTAAATGTGGTGCTAAAACAATTAACATTCCTGATACTGTTGGCTATACAATTCCATCTGAATTTACAAAAATTATTGAAACTTTGTTGAATAAAGTTCCAAACATAGATAAGGCGATTCTTTCAACGCATTGTCATAATGATTTAGGTTTGGCAGTTGCCAATTCTTTAGCAGGTGTACAAGCAGGAGCTAGACAAATTGAATGTACAATAAATGGTCTAGGAGAAAGGGCTGGAAATGCAGCACTTGAAGAAGTTGTGATGGCTATTAAAACAAGACCTGATTTAATGCCATATGAAACTGGAATTGAAACTACTCTTCTAAGTAAAGCATCCAAGATAGTATCAAATGCTACAGGTTTTCCTGTCCAATATAATAAAGCTATTGTTGGAAAAAATGCTTTTGCTCATGAAGCAGGTATTCATCAGGATGGAATGTTAAAAAATAGGCAAACATATGAAATTATGACACCAGAGAGTGTAGGTGTTAAACAAACATCTCTCGTAATGGGTAAACACTCGGGTAGACATGCATTTAAAGATAAATTAACCAGCTTAGGATATCCTGACCTCACAGATGATGTTGTAGATAATGCATTTGCAAAATTTAAAATCTTAGCAGATAAAAAGAAACATGTTTATGATGAAGATATAATCGCATTAATAGATGATAGTTTAATAACAGATAATAAAGTAAGTGCTATCAATTTGAAGTCTTTGAAAGTATTTGCTGGTACAGGAGAACCTCAAAGAGCAGAAATGACATTAGATGTTTTTGGTGAAGTTAAAAAAGCATCAGAAACAGGCGATGGACCAGTTGATGCAATTTTTAAATGTATAAAAAAACTTTATCCACATGAGGTGAATTTACAACTTTACCAAGTGCATGCTGTTACAGAGGGAACAGATGCTCAAGCTACAGTAAGTGTTAAAATTGAAGAAAATGGAAAAACAACTGTAGGACAAGCTGCAGATACTGACACTTTAGTTGCATCTGCAAATGCTTACATAAATTCACTTAATAAAATGATTATAAAAAGAGATAAAACTGCACCAGAGACAAATATAGAAAATCAAAATTTTGAAAATCAAAAGATGAAAGGTATATAAAAATGGCAATGTTCAGCAACTTAAAGAAATTATGGAGTCAAGATATGGCAATAGATCTTGGTACAGCAAACACACTTGTAGTTTTAAAGGGCAAAGGTGTAGTTCTCAATGAGCCATCAGTAGTTGCAGTTGTTGACAATAAAGGGAAAAAATCAGTTTTAGCTGTTGGAGATGAAGCAAAGACTATGCTTGGAAGAACACCAGGAAATATTCAAGCAATCAGACCTTTGAGAGACGGCGTTATTGCAGACTTTGTTGTCACTGAGGAGATGATTAAACATTTTATTAAAAAAGTTCATAAAAAAACATTAGCTAATCCAAGAATTTTAATTTGTGTACCAACTGGTTCAACACCAGTTGAAAGAAAAGCAATTCAAGATAGCGCCCTTGCAGCTGGAGCTCGTAAAGTTAATTTAATTGAGGAACCAATAGCTGCAGCAGTAGGGGCTGGACTTCCAATATCAGAAGCAACTGGGTCTATGGTTGTTGATATAGGTGGAGGTACAACTGAAATTGCAGTTTTATCGTTGGGAGGAGTCGTATACTCAGAGTCATTAAGAGTAGCTGGAGACGCAATGGACAATTCTTTGAAAGAATATATGAGAGAAGAGTACAATTTAATGATTGGCGACAGTACTGCAGAAAAAATAAAAAAAGATATAGGTACAGCTATCCCAACAAATAATAATACATATGCAGTTAAAGGCAGAGATTTAAGATCAGGAACTCCTAAAGAGGTAAATATTTCAGAAGAAGATACTGCAGAAGCATTAAATCCAATCCTAAAAGATATAGTATCTGCAATAAAAAAAGCTTTGGAGAATACTCCACCAGAGTTATCTGCTGATTTAGTTGATATGGGCTTAACTCTTACAGGGGGTGGCTCTCTTTTAAATAATATAGATAAAAGATTTTCAAAGGAAACAGGTCTTCCAGTAAATGTTGCTGATGATCCCTTATCTTGTGTTGCAATTGGAACAGGTAAAGCTTTAGACCAAGAGGAAACTTTTTCAACAGTCTTATCTGAGTATTAATCAGAATGTCTAAAGAAATGGGCAGAGATGATTTGGTTATATCTGCTCGTTCAATTTTTTTAAATAAAGGTAATAGACGAAAATTTTCACTTTTAACTTTAATTATAGTATCTATAATTGTTTTATCATTAGAATATTTTAAAACGGGACCTGTTAATCAATTTAGGTCAGTAGCCAAAGATACCATTTTTAAAACTTCATATATTATATCATTACCATTTTTATCTTTAAAAAATACTTATTACGGTGTTAGTGATCTTTTAAAAATACATGAAGAAAATAAAAAACTTAAGATTATTGATTTAAATATTGAAGAGTTAAAACTTGAAAATCAATTTTTAAAAGAAGAAAATTTAAGGCTTAATGTACTGATTGAAGAAAAAAATCTCTTTTCAGATAATTATCATTTAACTAAAATTTTACTAGATCAGAAGAGCCCATATTTACGATCAGTTGTGATTAATAAAGGTTTCAAACATAATATTAAAATAGGCTCAGGTGTGAGAAGTGGATCATATTTTATAGGAAAGGTAGTTGGAGTTAATTACTTAACCTCGAGAGTCTTATTAATAAATGATCTTAATAGTAAGATACCAGTAATAATTGAACCTAATGGAGTAAGCGCAATAGTTTCAGGAAATGGAAGTAAATTGAATGGTGATATTGAGTATCTGCCTGAAAAAAATCAAGTCGAAGAGGGTCATATTGTTTATACTTCAGGAGCTGATGGGATAATTTCCGCTGGAATACCTATAGGCAAAATAACTATTATAAATAACAAAATATATGTGAAATTTTTTTCAGATTTCGATCAAATTAAATTTGTTAAGGTTTATTTTAGAAAGTGAGTTTATTTGCTAACAGAATTTATTCTAAGACAATTACAAGTTTACCCACTTTAATTTTATTTTTAGTCGTAATTTTAGGTTTAAATATTAATATTATTTATAAAAATTATGATTTTATCTTAAACTTTAGCTACATAATTGTATTCTTCTGGAGTTTAAAAAAACCAGAGCATCTAGGTTATGGATTAATTTTTTTTGCAGGCATTATAAATGATGTAGTTCAAGGTTTGCCAATTGGAATATCTTCCCTAGATTATTTATTATTATCTGCGATTGGAGCATTTATAAGAAATAGGTCGATCATATACAATTTAATTTATGATTGGATATCATTTTTCATAGCAATTTTAATTGTAGGATCAGTAAATTATATTATATTAATAACAATATTTAAAATTCCAATTGTCTATGAAAGTTTAATATTGGGTTTATTTGTAACATTTTTAATCTACCCTATATTTTACAAAATATTTGCTTGGATAGATAATATGGTGCTAGTTAAAGAGAATGATAAAAAAAATAGGTAATTTAAACAAAAATAAAATTATAAGTAGAAGACTTTTTGTTTTAGTTGCTGCAAAAATTGGGTTACTTGGGATTGTTACTTCAAGATTATATAATCTTCAAATTTCTCAAAAGCAAAAATATGAAGTTTTATCTGACAAAAATAGAATTAGAGAATGGAAAACTCCACCTCAAAGAGGAATAATAACTGATTATTTTAATAATGTTATTGCAGATAATCAAAGAGTTTATCAAGTTCATTTATCTCTTGAAGAAGTTTCCAATTTTAATAATTCAATTTTTAAACTTAAAAATATTATCAGTCTTAAAGAGGATGAAATAAAAAAAATATATGAGAGGAAAGACAAGTCTAAGCCATGGGATACTTTAATAATTTCTGAAAATTTATCATGGAAAGAATTTTCTAAATTAAATTTGTACTTGCATGAATTGGATGGAGCGAAGCCAGTTTTATCTACTTCAAGATATTACCCTTATTCCAATGATTTAGTACATGTTGTTGGTTATGTGGGTGATGCAACAACCCAAGATATTCAAAATAAAAAAAAAATAGAGGAAAATTTTGTACCAGGTTTAAAAGTTGGAAAAAATGGTATTGAAAATTCAAAAAATACTGAACTAATAGGAAATCATGGAACTAAAAGATATGAAGTAAATGCATCAGGAAAAAAAATAAGTGAAATAAGTTATAATAAAGAAACTCAAGGTGAAAATTTAAGAACGACCATAGACTTGGAAATTCAACAATTGGCTCAAGAGTTATTAAAAAATCAGGCAGGCTCAATATGTGTTATGGATATATACACAGGTGAAGTAATTACTATGGCATCGTCCCCAACCTACGATCCTAATAAGTTTACGCATGGAATAAGTACTAAAGATTGGAATGAAATTAAAAATAATAAGTTAAGACCTTTACTAAATAAATCATTAGCTGGATTATATTCTCCTGGATCAACTATAAAACCCTTAGTTGCACTTGCTGCACTAGAATATGGGATAATAGACACAAAGTTTAAAGTAAACTGTAAAGGTCATGACCATCCATATGAATTGTATGGAGAAAGATATCATTGTTGGAAAAAAAATGGTCATGGATGGATGAGTATGAGAAATGCCATTAAACAGTCATGTGATATTTATTTTTATGAAGTCGCAAGGCTTTTAGGTGTAGATAAGCTTTCATTAATCGCAAAAAGATATGGCCTAGGCTCAAAAGTCTTAGAAGATTTTTTTTCAGAAGAAAAAAAAGGAATTGTCCCCTCAACGAAATGGAAAAAACAAGTTTTAGATCAGTCTTGGTATCTTGGCGAAACTGTAATTACTGGAATAGGACAGGGTTACATTCAGACTACTCCACTTCAATTATGTTTGATGACAGCGCAGTTGGCTAATGGAGGCTATAAAATTAAGCCAAATTTAATTTATGATAAAGAAATAAATTTAGATGCTATTAAATCAAAAATTGAAAGTGAAAAAAATAAATCTGTAAGTCAAAATATTCTGAAAGATCACAAATTTAAATACTATGAAAGACTTTATAGAGATCCAAATAATTTAAAGTTTGTTTTAGATGCAATGTATGGGTCAACCAATGAACAATTTGGAACCTCTTTCAGATCTAGGCACAAAGAAGATAAATACAAGTTTGCTGGAAAAACTGGAACTTCTCAAGTTAAAAGAATTACTGATCAAGATAGAGAGCTTGATTTAGACCTTGAAGAGATAGAATATAAAAGTAGAGATCATGCTTTATTTATTGCATTTGCGCCTTATGATAAACCAAGGTATTCCCTTAGTGTTTTGATAGAGCATGGAGGCTCTGGTAGTAAAGCAGCCGCTCCATTAGCAAACAAATTAATAAAAAAAATTTTAGATAGGCATGGATTAAGAGAAAAAATTAGAAAAGATTTAAAAAATATTGCATGATACTTTCAACATCACTAAATTCTACTAGCTATTCATTTATTGATAAACTGAAAGCTATTGATTACTTTTTAATAATAATTGTTGCTGTAATTGGTTCAATAAGTGTTTTTTCAATTTATTCTACAGAAAGTGGGAACTTTTCTTTTTATACTAAAAATCATTTAACTAGATTTCTAGTATTTTTTTCTATGTTTTTAGTTATTTCATTTGTAAGAGTTTCATTTTGGTATAGGCAGGCATATATTTTTTATATTCTAGGAATTTTACTTCTATTACTTGTAATTTTTTTTGGAATTTCAGCATCAGGATCTAAACGATGGATAAATCTTTTCATAATGAACCTTCAGCCTTCAGAACTAATGAAAATTGCAATAATAGTATGTTTTGCAAGATATTACCATCGTATTCAAAGTTCAGATATTCAAAGTTATAAATATTTATTACAACCAATCATACTTTTGTTGATACCTTGCTATTTAGTTATAACTCAACCTGATTTAGGAACAGCAATTTTAATAGCAGGAAGTGGGTTGGCTATTATTTGGTTAGCAGGACTTAATTTAAAATATTTTATATATTCAGGATTAATATTGTTAGTCTCATTACCTTTTGTAATTTCAATTTTAAAACCATATCAAAAATCAAGAATATTAACTTTTTTTAATCCAGACAGAGACCCTTTGGGTGCAGGTTATCAAATAATTCAATCTAAAATAGCAATTGGTTCAGGAGGATTGTTAGGCAAAGGTTTCTTACAGGGTACACAAAGTTATCTTGAATTCTTACCTGAAAAACACACTGACTTTATTTTTACTCTTTTTTCTGAAGAATTTGGCTTTGTTGGTTCAATGCTTCTAATTTTATTATACGCTTTATTAATTTATAGAATAATAAGGATTGGTTTTTCTAGCAGATCATTTTTTGCAAAACTATACTGTTATGGTTTTGCATCTGCTTTATTCTTATATATTTTTGTAAATATAGCCATGGTAGTTGGGTTGTTGCCAATCGTTGGAGCACCACTTCCTATCATGTCATACGGAGGATCATCTATGTTATCAATAATGCTAGGTTTAAGTATTGTAATGAGCTGCAAAATTTACAGTCGAGATCCGATCGGCAATTAAGATAATGTAAACAGTTATCCACCGCGGTCAAATAACATCTATTATAATTTAACCTACCAACTATATTTTTCCTATGTCAGAAAAAACTTTAAAAGTTGGTATAATAGGAGCAGGAATTCAAGGAGTATGTAATGCTCTTTTTCTTCAAAAAAAAGGCTATCAAGTAATTTTGTTCGATAGAGATGAACCTGGAAATGCAGCCTCTTATGGTAATGCAGGTCATTTTTCTCCTTATGCATCAGTCCCTTTAAACAGGCCAGATATTGTAAGTGATGTCCCGTCAATGCTTATGAGCTCAAGAGGACCCTTGGCACTTAAATGGAATTATGTTCCAAAAATGATCCCTTGGTTTTCAAAATTTTTAATGAATTGTACTAATGATAAAATGATGCATACCGCAAAAAATATGCATCAAATTTTAGATCAATCATTACTGGCATATGATGAACTATTTGAGGAGATAGATTTAGAAGGCTTAGTTGAAAATAATGGGATTTTATATGTCTGGAACGAAAAAAATTTAAAAAGTAGAGAGCTAGAAATAAAAATTAGAGATGATCTGGGCGTTAAGCAACAAGTGGTAAATAAAAAAGAAATACATGATTTGGAACCAAATTTAAAACCATTTTATCATGGAGGTGTTTTCTATGATTATGCAAGACATGCAAGAAATCCAAAAAAAATATTAATAAAGCTATTTGAAAATTTTATAAAAAAAGGTGGAAAGTTTTTAAAACTAAATATCCAAGATTTGAATTTTGACGAGGAGAAACCTGTTTTAAGATCGGAAACCCAGAGATTTGTTTTTGATAAATTGGTTATTGCATGTGGTGCGTTTTCAAAAAAACTTACTGATAAACTTCATGAAAATATTCCACTGGATACCGAAAGAGGTTATCATGTTCATTTTAAAGATTTTGATCATTTAATTTCTAGACCAGTGGTTTATTCTAACAGAGGGTTTGGAATGTCACCAATGGATCAAGGGTTAAGAGTAGTTGGTACTGTGGAGTTTGGCGGTTTAGAAAATGCTTTATCAAAATCTAGGATTAAAAATTTAATTTTAAATGCAAAGGATATGCTTGACGGTTTGCCCGAGCACAAAGATGAGTGGTTAGGGTTTAGACCTACGCTGCCAGATTTTTTACCAATAATTGGACCATCAAAAAATTATAAAAATGTATTTTACTCATTTGGTCACCATCATTTAGGATGGACTTTAGGTGCAATTTCTGGAAAAATAGTGTCTGGTATGATTGCAAATGAAAATACTAATATGGATTTAAAGCCTTACAGTTCAGTTAGATTTGCTTAAAAAAGTTAAATAGTGTGGAAATTAAACTTGAAGACAAATATAAATTAAGTAAAGGCACTAGATTTTTAACTGGTGCCCAAGCTCTTGTTCGAGTTCCAATTGTTCAAGCAAGAAGAGACAAACAAAAAAACTTAAATACTGCATGTTACATTTCTGGCTATAGAGGATCTCCTCTAGGTGGCTACGACCAGCAGATTTTAAAAAACAAAAAATATTTGAATGAAAACAATATTTATTTTCAACCAGGAATAAATGAGGAACTCGCTGCAACTTCTCTATGGGGAACACAGCAAGTCAATCTTAGAAAACAAGATAAATACGATGGGGTTTTTGGCATATGGTATGGTAAAGGGCCAGGAGTAGATAGAGCAGGAGATGCATTAAAACACGTAAATCTGGCAGGTACCTCAAAGTTTGGAGGCGTCATTGCTTTAATGGGGGATGACCATATATGTGAGTCCTCAACAACCTCTCATCAAAGTGAATTTGCAATGATTGATGCGATGATACCTTTTTTTAATCCAAGTGGCGTTCAAGAAATACTAGATTATGGAATAATAGGAATAGAATTATCAAGAAAAAGTGGATGTTGGGTAGGGATAAAGTGTGTTCATGATAACGTGAGTTCAGGAGCAACAGTTGACTTAGATGAAAATAGGTTAAATCTATTAGATATTTCAAGTGAAAACTATCCATCTGAAGGTTTAAATATAAGACTTAAAGATACCGCTCAAGAAAAAGAATATCGACTACACCATCATAAAATAAAATATGTAAAAGAATTTTGTAAAATAAATAATTTGAATAAAATTATTTTCGACTCAGAAAATCCAAAAGTTGGAATAATTAGCACTGGAAAATCTTTTTTAGATACAAAATTAGGGCTAGAAAAAATAGGAATAAATGAAGATGTTGCCAACCAAATAGGAATTAAATTTCTTAAAATTGCTATGCCTTGGCCATTAGAGGAAACAATAATTGAAAAATTTTCGGAAAATTTAGAAAAAATCATTGTTGTTGAAGAAAAAAGATCAATCATTGAAACACAAGTTAAAGAAATATTATTTAATAAAAATTTAAATATAAAAGTAGTTGGAAAAAATGATGAAAATAATAATGATTTATTTGTTTCTTCTGGAGCTTTAGACCCAGGAGAAATCGGTTTAAAAATATCTGAAATAATTAATTACCTTAACTTACCGGATGAAGTACATAATCTTTCAAAAAAGTTAAAGTCTTTGAAAGAAAAAATTAATTCAAATATCTCCTTAAAAAGAGTTCCACATTTCTGCTCTGGGTGCCCTCATAATACTTCAACTAGAATACCAGAGGGTAGTAGAGCAATTACAGGTATCAGTTGTGCATACCTTGTGGAACATATGGAAAGAGATAATGAAGGCTTTTCACAAATGGGATCAGAGGGGGCAACTTGGGTTGGTGAGTCTGTTTTTAGCAATACTGACCATGTTTTTCAAAATATGGGAGATGGGACTTACATTCATTCAGGAATTCTATCTATAAGACATGCAGTTGCAGCAAAAACTAAAATGACATTTAAGATTTTGTATAACGATGCTGTTGCGTTAACAGGAGGTCAAGCATTAGACGGATTACCAACAGTTGCGCAAATGTCTAAACAGCTTGAAGCAGAAGGTGTTGAAGAAATTGCAATAATCACAGATGAAATTGAAAAATATAGTGATAGAGGAGGTTTTGCGAAAAATTCAAAAGTTTATGACAGAAAAAATATTATAGATGTTCAAATTGAATTAAGCAAAATTAATGGAACAACTGTTATTATTTATGATCAAACCTGCGCGGCTGAGAAAAGAAGGAGAAGAAAAAAAGGCATCTTAGAAGAGCCTAAGAAAAAAATTTTTATTAATAAAGACCTATGCGAAGGTTGTGGAGATTGTGGAGTACAATCTAATTGTGTTTCTATTGCACCTGTTGAAACTGAATATGGAAGGAAAAGACAAATTGACCAATCTTCTTGTAACAAAGATTACACATGTGTTGATGGATTTTGTCCAAGCTTTGTAAGTCTTGAGGGAGATATAAGGCTTAAGAAAAATTATGACGATAATTTAATTAATAAAATAAATTCAAAGATAGAAGATCCAATATTGCCTGAAATTACTAAGTCTTTTGGAATAATGATTGCCGGAATTGGTGGTACAGGAGTTGTTACAATTGGAGCTGTGTTAGCAACAGCTGCTCAAATAGATGGAAAAGGATCAGGGGTTTTAGATATGACTGGGTTAGCTCAAAAAGGTGGAGCTGTTAAAAGTTTCTTAAGAATTTTTGAAAAACCAGAGGATGTAGGGGCAATAAGATTATCTTATGGTGATACAAACTTACTTCTGGGGTTTGATTTACTTGTATCAAATGATTTAGAAATAATAAAAACCTTAGATAAAAAAATTTCAAAATTAATAGTTAATACGGATGAAGTTATGCCTGGAGATTTTACGAGAGACAAAAATTTCTACTTACCTTTTGATGAAATGAGAGATAATTTAATTAATATAGCAGGTCAAGAAAATATAAAATTTATATCTTCAAATAAAATTACATCCAAGATTTTAGGAAATTCAATATTATCTAATATGTTTAATGTTGGAGTTGCATATCAATCAGGCCTGATACCAATTTCAGCTTCATCGATTGAAAAAGCAATTGAATTAAATGGTGCAAGTGTAAAAGATAATATAAACGCATTTAGATTTGGCAGACATTATGAAAATTTAAAAGATGAGGTTTTAGATATAATTAAAGATGAGCCTGAAATATTAGAAGGTTTTGAGTCAAAATATCAGAATAGATTTAAATTTTTAGAAGATTACCAGAATATAAAATATGCTGAAAAATTTGAAGAACTTGTTAGTTATGCAAGAAAGATAGATAAAAATATAGGAAATGGAAGTCAATTCTCAACAGCAGTCTTAAAAAATTATTTCAAATTAATGGCATACAAAGATGAGTATGAGGTATCAAGATTAATGACAAATAAAAAATTCTTAGATGATGTAAATAAAAACTTTGAAGGTGACTTTAATTACAACTTTTATTTAGCTCCACCAATCTTCAGTAAAAAAAGCAAAGTAGACGGTAAATTACTAAAAATAAAATTTGGTGGATGGTTATTTAATGTATTCAAATTACTTTCAAAATTTAAATTTTTAAGAGGTACAAAACTTGATCCATTTGGCTATTTAAATGAAAGAAAAAAAGAAAGAGAATTAATAAGAGATTACAAGCAAACAATTACTGACATTGGAACAAAAATAAATAAATCAAACTATGAAACGGCTGTTAAAATAGCATCAATACCTGATCAAATCAGAGGTTTTGGACATGTTAAGGAAAAGAATATAAAAGAAGCTATAAACTATAGAACAGATTTACTTAATTCTTTTCATGAAAACACTTAACCCTTTATATTTAGCCTCTCTTTATTTGGTGTTAGCTTGTTTATTTTGGGCAGGTAACTTTATAGTTGGAAAAGCCGCAAGTATTATTGACATTCCTCCTATATCCTTAAATTTTTATAGATGGTTTTTGGCTTGGTTAGTTTTACTTCCATTCACTTATAAAGAATTGTTAAATAACAAAAAAATAATCATAGATAATATTTTTTTATTTTCATTATTGGGAATTTTGGCTGTGACAGTTTTTAATTCAGCTCTTTTTTACTCACTGAGACATACTCAAGTTATTACTGGAGTACTTATGATTTCAACAGTACCAGTTATGATTATATTATTTTCATTCTTACTTAAAATTGAGAAAACAAATTTATTTCAATTAATAGGAGTATTTCTCTCACTTACAGGCGTTTTGTTTATAATATCAAAAGCAAATTTAAATAATTTATTAAATTTATCATTTAACAAAGGAGATATTTTTGCATTAATTGCAATGTTCGCATGGTCTCTTTATTCAGCGCTTTTGAAAAAAAAGGAATTCAATCTATCTCCAATTTCTCTATTACAGGTCGTTATAACTTTTGGAGTTATTTTTCTAATTCCTATGTATTTTATTGATTATAGTTTGGGCAGTGTAATCAAATTACAATCCTCTTTTTATTTAGTTTTATTCTATGTTGTTTTTTTCCCTGGTCTAATCTCTTTTCTGTTTTGGATAAAAGGTGTTAAGCTTATTGGTGCAAATAGATCTGGAGTTTTTCTTCATTTGATGCCAATTCTAGGAGCAATAATGGCCATGATAATTTTTAATGAAAAAATTTTATTTTATCATTTCTTAGGTGCAATTTTCATAATTGCTGGTATTACAATCTCGAATAAAAGAACTCAAAATGCTTAAAGTAGCCATTTTAGACGATTACCAAAACGTTGCTCAAGAATTCATAGATTTGAAAAATCTTTCATCAAAGTTTGATATTGAGATTTTTAGCGAACCTTTTGAAAATGAAGATAATGCTATTGAAAAATTAAAAGAATTTGAAGCCTTACTTATAATGAGAGAGAGAACTATAATAACTGCAAATCTCATTAAAAAATTAAAAAAACTAAAATATATTTCAACAAGTGGAATGAGAAATAAAGCGATAGATTTAGATGCAGCTAAAAAGGCAAAAATTATTGTTACTGGAACTGAAATAAATTCAAATCCAACTTGTGAGTTAACATGGGCTTTAATCCTGGGTCTTGCAAGAAATATTAAAGTAGAAGTTGATAATATGTATCAAGGTTATTGGCAGACAACAGTAGGTATTGAATTAAAAGGTAAAATATTAGGACTTATTGGTTTAGGAAAAGTTGGATCTCAGGTTGCTAAAATAGGAAAAGCTTTTGGAATGCAAGTTATGGCATGGAGTGAAAATTTAAGTCTAGATAAGTGTAAAGATCTTGATGTTTTGCCATCTAGTAAAGAGGATCTTATTCAAAACTCTGATTTTATATCAATTCATGTTCAAGGAGGAGAAAGATATAAGGATTGTATAAAGCTTGCTGAATTTGATAAAATGAAAAAAACTGCTTTTATAATTAATACTTCAAGAGGTCCAATTGTAAACGAAGATGATTTAATTATAGCACTATCAACTAACTTAATAGCTGGTGCTGGCATTGATGTTTATGATAAAGAACCTCTACCCAGTGGTCACAAATTAAGATTTGTCCCTAACGCACTTTTGCTTCCACACGTAGGTTACGTTACAGCTGAAAATTATTCTATTTTCTATACTCAAATGATTGAAAATTTAGAAGCCTGTGTTTCTGGTAAGCCTATTCGAGAAATAAAGTAAAGTGGAATTACCAGTAGTAAATCACCCTGATTATGAAGCAAAAATTGGTGATGATAATAAATTTCCAATTAAAAAGTTTGGTGAATTAGCAAGTTTTCTTAAAAAAGAAAAGGTAGTTAAAAAGTTTTATAAACCTGATCCATGCTCAGTAGATACACTTAAAGAAGTTCACTCGGAGGAGTATATTTTTAAAATTAAAAATAAAACATTAGAGCAAACATTGGTTAAAAAAATAGGGTTTCCTTTAGTTGATAGTGTGGTCAGAAGATCTTTAGTTGCAACAGGCGGAACGGTATTGGCCTCTAAATTAGCAATAAATTATGGAATAGCTTGTAATACAGCTGGTGGGAGTCATCATGCTATTTATGATGAGGGAGCTGGTTTTTGTGTTTTTAATGATGTGGCTGTTGCTGCAAAGTATCTATTGAATAGAGGGTTGGCTAACAAAATCCTTATAGTCGATTTAGATGTTCACCAAGGTAACGGAAATTCAGAAATATTTAAAAATGAAAATAATGTTTTTACATTTAGTATGCACACAAAAGTGAATTATCCACCAATTAAATCAAAAAGTGATCTGGATATTGAACTTGAACAAAACATGGAAGATGATGAGTATTTAGATATTTTAAAAAAAAATTTAATTTTTCTAAACGATTTTAATTTTGATTTCGTATTTTATATCGCAGGTGTTGACATTCACTTAGATGATAGATTAGGTAAGTTGTGTATTACTGACAAAGGAATTGATAAAAGAGACGAGATGGTTATTGGAAACTTTTTTAAAAGAAGAGTTCCTATTTGTGGAGTTTTAGGTGGTGGTTACAACAAAGACTTTAAAAAACTTATTGAATTACATGCAAGTTTACATAAAAATTGTACTAAATATTTAAATGACAAAAAATAATCCAAATTTAACTCATCAACAAAATAAAGTATTATTTGAAGAAGCAACAGAACCTCCAGGTTCAAGTGAACTTAATTTTGAAAAAAGAGAGGGTAGTTATCATTGTGCAAACTGTGGAGTGAAATTGTTTGAGTCTAACACAAAGTATGAAAGTGGCTCTGGCTGGCCATCATTTTACGAGTCTCTACCTGATGCATTTGAAACTACAACAGACTATCATATTGGTTATGCCAGAACCGAGTACCATTGCAAGAATTGTGGAGGTCATCATGGTCATATATTTGACGACGGTCCACAACCCACGGGCAAAAGATACTGCAATAATGGTGTTTGCTTGGTTTTTAAACCAAACAAATAATACAAACTTAAAATTATCTTGTTAAATTTTCTTGTCCAATATAGGTTTTTATATAAATACAAGTTATGAAAAAAATACTTTTAATCTCATTTCTCGTTTTATTTACAAGTAATTTGAGAGCAGATGTATCCAATAATATTTCACAATACATATCTAATTTAATCCCAGGTGAGGGAGATACTGAGGTTAGTATTGATTTAAGAGAAAATAATAAACCCGACTATAGTATTCTTGCAGTAAGAGAGATTGAAAAAACCGAAAATGGAAATTTTTTTTCTCAGCTATCATTATTTAATACAGAAAAAGATAATGATGAAAGAATTGTAGCAAATATTGGCTTAGGTAAAAGATCATTAAGCCAAGATAGTACGTTAATGTCTGGTTTCAATGTTTTTCTCGATTATGATGATGCTGGAAACTTAAGATCTAGTTTTGGCATAGAAGCAAGAAGTGCAGTTTTAGAATTTATGTACAATTATTATTTTGGACTAGATGATGCGTCAGATGAAAAAGTTTTAGATGGATATGAGCTTGGATTAGCTTCTCAAATTCCTTATCTTCATTGGGCAGATGTATTTGTTAATACTTATGAATGGGAAGGCGTTTCTAGAGATGATGTAAAAGGCACAAAAATTGGATCAGAATTATTATTAAGTCCAACTTTAAATCTAGAAATTGCGTATGATGATAAAGACAAAAAGGGATTAGAAGATGAGTGGTATGCAAAAATAATGTTTGTTCATCCTCCAAGAAATAAAAATTCTTTACAAGATGGTTTCATAAGTGCAAATACATGGAGAGATCAAAAAGATATGTCTGGTCAATTGTTAACAAAAGTAAAACGTAATAATAAAATTTTTGTAGAATTTAACGGTAAATCAACAATATCGAGAGCTGATTAATGAAAACGACTTTTAGAATATTAATTTTTGTAAAAATCATAATGTTCTTTTCATTTTCAACTTTGCATGCTGCAAGCACAACTGGCCTTGCAAGTGTATACAAAGTAACAATGAAAAAAGTAGAATTATGTACAGCGAGTACAAGTGTTTCAAGTTGTGTTGGTGCAGTCGTAATAGGAAATACCGAAAAAGTTGTGGATATTGCATCCGTAAATGCAGGTGCTGCAGCTGCTTCATATGGAGATCCAGCACTTTTACCTTTAGGAGAAACTTATACTCATATGAGAGTTACTATAGATAGAAAATTTACCATTCAAGCTGATTTAGAAGTTTCAGGTGTTACAGATAATTGCACGACGACTGCAGCACTCTCTGGCTCTGCTTATCCTGCAGGAGCTTTAAGTGATAATGAAAAATATGATACAACGCCAATTCTTGCTG
>CACFYO010000014.1 GCA_902570545.1 uncultured Pelagibacteraceae bacterium
ATTTTCATAAATCTAAAATTGTAATTAATATTTCTGACAACCAATTTGTTAATAATATTTTAGGAAACTATGGGCGAATTTTAGCAGAATATCCGTTTTTAAAAGATTTTAGAAAAAATAAGTTAGAACAGTTTATTAGAATAGATGGTATCGAAAATTTAGATAAAATTAAAATTAGTAAGAAGCCTGTCGTTTTTATCTCAGGACATTTTAACAACTTTGAACTCATGGCCATGCAAATTGAGAAGCATGGAATAAATTTAGCAGCAATATATAGACCACTTAATAATATTTTTTTAAATAAAACAATGGAAAGGATAAGAACCAAATATATTTGTAGAAATCAAATTAGGAAAGGAAGATCAGGTACTAGACAAATTTTAGAAAATTTAAAAAAAGGTAACTCAATAGCCTTGATGATTGATCAAAGAGTTACAGAGGGTATAAAAATTGATTTCTTTGGAAACTTAGCTTCTACCACCACAATACCAGCTCAAATTATAAAAAAATATGAATGTGATTTGGTTCCAATTTATATTGAAAGATTACAGAAATATAACTTTAAAATGTATGTGTCTCAGCCAATAGCAATCAATTCAGAAAAGTCTCAAGAGGAAATTTCTGAACATTTAAATACGATCTTAGAAAAAATGATACTAAAGAATCCTGATCAATGGATTTGGACACACAATAGGTGGAAAAAATAATAATTATTTAGTATCTTTTTCTTTTTTTATTGAAGCTTCAATATAAGAAAAGTAAGCCTCTTGCTCATCAACATTCCAATAATTCAAATTCTGTAGTGAGATTTTTTTTCCTGAAACTGCACAAATAACATGGTCACCTTCTTCTATAATATCAAAATTATTTGGTAGATATTTTAATTTTGCTAACTTGTTCATGATTTATAGGATATATATTTGAATATATGAAAATTGCAATTCTTGGAAATGGTGGTAGAGAACATGCAATAGCAAGTAAAATCTCAAAATCCCCTAAACTTGAAAAATTATATTGTATACCAGGAAATGCTGGCACTGACTCAATAGCAGAGAATGTAGAAATGGATTTTTATAATTTTGAAAGTTTATTGCAATTTATAAAAGAAAATAAAATTGATTTAGTGATTGTAGGACCTGAGAAACCTCTAGTTGATGGTGTTGTTGATTTTCTTTCAAAAGAAAATATAAAAGTTTTTGGTCCAAACAAAAAAGTTTCACAATTAGAAGGATCAAAAATATTTACAAAGAAGATATGTGAAAAGTATAATATTCCTACTGCACAATTTGGAGTATTTAGAACTGCCACAGAAGCTTATTCATATTTAAAAAATGCAAATATGCCTATAGTAGTTAAAGCAGATGGATTAGCTGCAGGTAAAGGTGTTTATATTTGTGAGGATTTAGAAAGTTCAAATAAAGCCGTTGAAGAAATATTCAATGGAAAATTTGGTTTAGCTGAACAAGTTCTTATTGAAGAATTTTTGCAAGGAGATGAAATGAGTTATTTCGTACTTTCAGATGGAAAAACATATAAAAGATTTAATACTGCTCAAGACCATAAGAGAGTTGGTGAGGGAGATAAAGGAAATAACACTGGAGGAATGGGTGCATATTCACCCTCTGGACTTATAAACACAGAACTTGATAAAAAAATAATTACAAAAATTGTTAGTCCTACTTTTGAGGCTATTAAAGACATGGAAGAGAATTACAAAGGATTTTTATATGTAGGTCTGATGATTAAAGATAATAATCCATACCTTATTGAATATAACGTGAGAATGGGAGATCCAGAATGTCAAACAATTTTGCCACTTTTATCTTCTGATTTATTAGATCTAATTTTATCTTGTTGTGATGAAACATTAGAGAACCAAGATATTCTTTGGGAGGAAAAAAAAAGTATGTGCGTAGTCCTTTGCTCTAATGGATATCCAGATAGTTATAAAAAAAATGTCGAAATACCAAACATTGAAAATATAAAGAATAATGATTCACTTTTTATTTATCATGCGGGCACAGAAAAAAAGGATAACAAAGTATATGCTAATGGAGGGAGAGTGCTGAATTTTGTAAGTATCTCTAATAATTTTAAATCCTCAAGAGACAAAGTAATCAAAGAAATTGAAAATCTAAATTGGGACAACGGTTTTTATCGTAGAGATATTGGATATAAAATTATAGATATATGAGAATCATAGGAGGAAGTCTTAAAGGAAAAAAGTTATTAATTCCTCTGGATAAATCTACAAGACCATTGAGAGATATGGTGAGAGAATCGATTTTCAATATTTTAGAACATTCAAGTAAAGTGTCTAAAAATATAAATAACTCTAAGGTGTTGGATTTATTTTCTGGTACTGGCTCATTTGGAATTGAGTGTTTATCTAGAGGAGCTAAAGAAGTAATTTTCTTTGAGAATTATTCAAATTCGATAAAGGTTTTAAAGAATAATATATTTAATTTAAAATTAGAGAGCAAAACCAAAGTATATGAGATTAATGCATATAATTTAAAAGAATCTAATTTAAACAATGAAATTTTTGATGTAATTTTTCTAGATCCACCTTTTAAAGACAAAGAAATAAATATTTTAATAGATCAAATAAAAATATTAAAGATTGCTGATATCAATACTATAATAATTATTCATCGAAATAAAAACTCGGTAGATAATATTCCTAAGTTTTTAAATGTTTTGGATGAAAAGAGTTATGGTTTATCTAAAATTTTATTCAGTAAATTAATTTAAATAAGTAATTTTGACGTTTCAGTTTTAATTAATTCAACTGAAGGTTGATCAAAAGGATTAACTTTCATTAGTCTGCCCAACAAAATTGTCTCTAGAACAAAAAAAGTAAATAATTCTCCAACTGTTTCCTCATTTTTACTCAAAATTTCAAAACTTCTAAAAGGTATTTTTTTTCTTTTAAAAACCGTTTGAGTTGCCTGTCTTTGTGCTTTGATGATTTTATTTAAATTTTTTTTTTTTAAAATTGAAAATTTATCAAATAAATTTTTATTTGATAAATTATTTGTTTTTTCATTTAAAATTCCAAAAAATGTAAAAAAATTATTTTTGGGTCCATCTAGATAAAGCTGAAGTAAGCTATGATTATCCTTAGGCATAGATGAAATAATAGGAAAAATACCTTTATTATCTTTTCCTAAACTTTCTGCTGTAAGTTGTTGGTACCATTTGAATAAATTATAAGAACTTTCATCATAGTTAAGAATTACTGAATTTTTTTTCCCTTTTGAAACACATTTAAATATGAAATTAACGTTATAAATCAATTGATTTAGAAAATATTTATTTTTTATTAGGTAATTGAGCCTTTTAAATTTTCTCTCATTTAGTCCTAGCAATTCAGCTGGCAACATCCCAACTTCAGATAAAACTGAATATCTTCCTCCAATATAATTTTTATGTTCAATAATATCTGCCTTTAATTTATTTCCCAGTTTATTAAGAAAACTAGATTTTTTCTCTGTAATTACTATATTTTTATTTTTTTTTTGTGAATTAAGAATTACGTTGAAGTTTGATATGGTCTCAAGTGTGTTGCCAGACTTTGATACTATTAAATTTAAAGTTTTTTTCTTATTTTTAAAGTTTATTTTACTATCAAGGTTATTGTAAAAATTTATTTTTTTTTTTATCTTAAAATTTAAGAAATCATATATCGCCTCTGTGCCTAAAATTGAACCACCCATACCAATTAGATTTATGGTATTAAAGTTTTCATATCTTTTTAAAATTCCTTTTTTATAGCTATATTTGTAATTTTTATTAAATGAATTTAATATCAGATCGCTTTTATTTAACTCTTTTTTTAAAATATTATTTATTTTGTTTTTTACTTTTATATTTTTTTTATATTGGAAATTTTTAAAAATTATGTTTTTTGAAAACATTTATTCACTTAATTTTTTTTAATATTGAACCTTCAATAGATGTAGATTGATCTGAAGATGAAGTATCATCTTCAATGTTACTTTTCTTAAGTAAATTTTCTATGTTTGATTGATCACTCTCAGTATTTTTCTTTAATTTTGTATTTTGCTCTCCAGGTTTTGGTAATTTATCAAAATCTGGTGGCATAACTAAAGGATTTTTTTTATCAACCAGAAATTCATCTCCTTGATCTGATCTTTTTTTCCCTTGTAAAGCTTCTCCAACTGAACCACATGAATATATAAATAATAAGAGGAGTAATAAATTAGTAATTTTAAAGAATTTATTCATTTACTTTTTTATAACTTATTAATTCGGCCAAAATAAGAAAAATAATTCCAATTGTAATAAATATATCAGCTACATTGAAAATAAACCAATGATACCCATTATAATTTAAGTCAAAAAAGTCTGGAACAGCTCTATAATATATTCTATCAAATAGATTACCTAATGAGCCTCCTAAAATAATAATTAAAAAATAATACTTTAGTCCTTTTTCCTTAAATAATAGATAAATTATAACAAAATTAATGAAAATAATTAAAGTAGTAACTACATTGTAAAAAAGATTCTGGTCGGAGGATAATAATCCAAAACCTATTCCTTTATTCCAAACCAAATAAAAATTTAAAAATGAGTTTATATAAATATCTACTCGTCCTGTTTCCTCTAGTATATTTAGAATAAGTATTTTTGATATTCTGTCTAAAAAGAAAATGGCTAATAAAATTAAAATACTTATTACTATCTTTTTTATATTTTCACTTTTCATGAAAGATGACAGTTACCATCTCTTTCACAAATATTTTCTCGAATTTTCCAACAAACTGGGCACTTATTACCAACGGCTTTTGAACTAGTGATCTCAATTTCTTTTTCTAAATTGCTATCATTTGAGACTGAGGCAGAAGATGTAATACAAATTTCAGAGAAATCATGCTTCTCAGCCAAACTATAAATGTCTTTATCTTTAATTTTAATTTCAATATTTGCCTCTAAACTTGAGCCAATAATTTTATCAGCCCTTTTACTTTCAATACTAATATTTGCTTCGTCTCTGATTAATTTAAGTTTATCCCATTTACTATTTAATTCTTCATTTTTCCATTTATTAGGAATTTTAACAAATTTTTGTAAATGAATACTTCCATTACTATCTTCCTTGTGAATTAAATGATAAATTTCCTCAGTGGTAAATGATAAGATTGGCGCAAACCATTTTAATAAACATTCTAAAATTACTTTTAATATCAAAATACAATCGGATCGCTTCTTGGAGTCTTTTGGATCACAATAAAGAAGATCTTTTCTGATATCAAAATAAAATGCTGAGAGTTCTACTGTACAAAAATTTAACAACTCTTTATATAAATTATGAAAATTGTAGGACTTAAAGTATTCATTAAAACCTTTATCTATCACATACAATCTATGCAGCATATACTTTTCTAATTCAGGAATATTATTTAGATCAATTTTTTCAAAGTCTACTTTTGAATATTCATCTTGTATATTTCCTAAAAGATATCTGAAAGTATTTCTAATTTTTCTGTAAGATTCAGAGTGTTGGTCTAAAATTGAATAATCTATTCTTAGGTCTTCGGCATAATTTGATGAGGCTACCCAAATTCTAAGTATATCAGCACCATATTTTTTTAAAATATCTTCTGGAGCAATTACATTTCCAGTTGATTTAGACATTTTTAGTCCTTTCCCATCAACAACAAACCCATGGGATAAAATACTTTCAAACGGCGCTCTACCTCTTGTTCCACAAGACTCTAACAGTGAAGAGTGAAACCATCCTCTATGTTGATCTGAACCCTCTAGATACATTGATGCAGGCCATTTTAAATCTTCTCTCTTTTCTAAAACAAAAGAATGTGTTGATCCGCTATCAAACCATACTTCAACAATATCACTAGTCTTATCAAAATCTTCTGCTTTATATTTATTTCCAAGCAGTCTCTGAAAATTATCTTCAAACCAGCAGTCTGAGCCTTCTTTTTCATAAATTTTAGCAATATTCTCAAACACTTCTTCGTCGATAAGAATTTCTCCATTTTTTTTTGAGATGAATATTGGAAGTGGAACTCCCCATACCCTCTGTCTAGAAACACACCAATCTGGTCTAGTCTCGATCATTGCTTTAATTCTTTCTTTTCCTTTACTAGGATAAAAAGTGGTGTCATTTATTGCTTTAAGTGCTTTGTCTCTTAACCTATGACTCTCCATTGAAATAAACCATTGAGGTGTTGCCCTATGAACTAAGGGAGCCTTTGATCTCCAGGAATGAGGGTAAGAATGTGTTAGTTTGCCATTCTTTAAAAGAGCTTTAAGTTCTTTAAGCTTTTCAATAACAATATCGTTTGCTTTAAAAATGTGAGTTCCTTCAAATATGGGTATGTGTTTCGTGTACCTACCATCATCATCAACAGTTTCAATTGCTTTTATACCATTATTGATGCACAAATTAAAATCATCAGGTCCGTGGCTTGGTGCACAATGAACAATTCCTGTTCCTTGTTCAGTTGTTACAAATCTTGCCTCGAGCATTGGAACATCGTAGTCATATCCAATTTTATGAAATGGATGGCTACAAATAGTTCCATCAAATTCTTTTCCTTTAAATTCTTTTAGAATCTTAACTTTGTACTCAGTCTCTTTTGCAACAGAACTCAAAAGTTCTTTTGCAATAATTATTTTTTCATTTTCTAAAATATCGTTGTTATCTATCTCGCACAAAACATAATCCAAACTTTGATTATAGGCTAATGCTTTATTAGCTGGTATCGTCCATGGAGTTGTAGTCCAAATAACAACGTTAGAACCAATTAATTCATTAATATTGGATTTTTTAACTGGGAAGGCTGTATAGATTGTATCAGACACATGATCTTGATATTCAACTTCTGCATCTGCTAAAGCAGTTTTTTCAACTGTTGACCATAATACAGGCTTGTAACCCTTGTACAAACTACCCTCTTTTAAAAATTTTCCAAGTTCTCTTACAATTTGGGCTTCTGCATCAAAACTCATAGTTGAGTAATAGTTTTCCCAATCTCCAATTACTCCTAATCTTTTAAATTGATCTTTATGAATATTAATCCATTTACTTGCAAAATCTCTACATTCTTTTCTAAACTCGATAACAGGTACATCATTTTTATTTTTTTTATTTTTTTTGTATTGTTCCTCAATTTTCCATTCAATTGGTAATCCATGACAATCCCATCCAGGGACATAGACTGAGTCTTTGCCATCCATTTGATGGAATTTAATTATTATATCTTTTAGAATTTTATTTAACGCAGTACCCATATGAATATTTCCATTTGCATATGGAGGTCCATCGTGTAAGACAAATTTTTCTTTACCTTTACTTTGAGTTCTTAGTTTTTCATATAGATTAATCTTATCCCAAAATTTCAAATATTCTGGTTCTTTGTTTGGTAGATTTGCTTTCATAGAAAAAGCAGTTTTAGGTAAGTTTAAATGTTCCTTGCTCATTATGTTTTTTTAGCTTCTAAAATATCTTTTTTTATTTGATTTTTTAACTCACTGATACCTTTGAATTTTTTTTCTCCTCTTATAAATTTTAAAAATTCTACAGATAATTTTTTATTATAAAGATTTCCTGAAAAATTAAAAATATTTACCTCTAAGAGTATTTTTTTTTGATTAAATGTGGGTCTATAACCTAAATTAGCAATACCTTTAAAGAATTTTCTTCTATCATTAATTCTTGTTTTTACAGCATAAACACCAGGCTTTGCTATAACATAATTTCCAATATCAATATTGCAGGTTGGAAATCCAATTTTTTGACCCATCATTCTACCTCTTTGAACTTTTCCCTCAATTTCCCAGTTTCTTTTTAAAAAAGTATTTGCTTTAGATAGCTTTCCCTCTTCAAGCAGCTTTCTAATTATTGTTGATGAAATTATTTTTTTATTTTTCATCAAAGGTGTTGGATTTATTAAATTATAACCAAAATCATTCTCATATTTTTTAAGCAGTGCTACATCTCCCTCTCTTTTGTGACCAAACCTAAAGTTATTACTAACAAATATAAATTTTGATCTAAGTTTTTCTGATAAAATATCTTTTATGAATTTATAGTAAGTAATTTTTGAAAAATTTTTGTCGAATTTTTTATTAATTACAAAATCAACATCAAATTTTTTTAAATAAATAACTTTTTGACTAAAATTTGATATTCTATAATTTTTAATCTTTGTATTAAAAAACATTTTAGGTATAGGATCAAAGGTAACTACTCCCACCTTAGATTTATATTTTGTTTTATATTTTTTAGCTAACTCAAATAATTTTTGGTGTCCTGAGTGCAAGCCATCAAAATTACCGATCAAGATAATTGATTTTTTAAATTTATTTGGAATATTAAAACTATTAAAAATCTTAAATTTTTTCACCATTTTAATTCTTTCTGAAAATAATTAATTTTTGCTTCATAATTTTTAAGCACATTTTCAATTGATAGTTTTGAAATTTCTTGTCTATGTATACCACCTGTAATAAGTAACGAGTCAAAATTTTGTATGTTAGCACCTTTTATATCTGTATTTAGATTATCACCAATACATAATATTTTTTTGTTATTTACATCTGTAGCAATTTCATAAACAGGCGGATAGGGTTTGCCAAAGTAAATAACCTCACCATTAATTTCTTCAAATGATTTTGCAATGGAGCCTGCGCAATATTCTCTTTTGTCTCCTCGATCAACTATTAAATCAGGGTTAGTACATATCATTTTTTTAGTTATATGTTTTGATAAAAGAGTTTTGTAATAACTTAAGTCATCTTCATGCTCCTCAAAAAGACCTGAACATAATAAATAATCCGAGTCATCTATATTAAGCACCTTATTATCTTCAAAAGTTTTAAATAAATCAAAATCTCTTGGTGGTCCTAAGTGAAAAAATTTTTTATTATTGAAATTTTCTAAAAGATATCTTTTTGACGCTTCTCCAGATGTAAAAACTGTATTTGAAAAATTATTTAACCCCATTTTTTTTAGAGTATTAATTACTGTTAGGTTGGGTCTTGGAGCATTTGTCAATAATATGAATTTTTTTTTATTATTAGATAATTCATTTAAAACTTTGACAGCATTCTCATACAGTTTTATTCCATTATGGACTACGCCCCAGATATCAATGAAAAATAAGTCATATCTACCAACTATTGATTTTAAGCCTGATTTATCTAAATTTTTACTCATATTTCAGATATAGCTTAAAAATCCAATAAATTCCTGATTTTTCTCATCTATATATTTGAGGCCAGATCTTGAAATAATAGTCACATGCATCTATATGAACACTAATTTAAAGGAGTTAATATGAAGTTTAAACCGTTACACGATAGAGTATTAATCGAAGTTTTAGACAGCAGCGAAAAAACTGCTGGTGGAATTATCATCCCTGATTCTGCACAAGAGAAACCACAAGAGGGCAAAGTAGTTGCTATAGGTGGTGGATCAAAAACTGAGGATGGAAAAATTATACCAATGGATGTTAAAGTTGGTGATAAAGTTCTTTTTGGAAAATGGTCAGGAACTGAAGTTAAAATTGATGGTAAAGAATACAGCATAATGAAAGAGTCAGACATTATGGGTATCTCTACTTCTAAATAATATTTAAAAAAGGAGAGTTTAATAATGGCAAAAATAGTAAAATTCGATTCAGATGCTAGATCAGCAATGCTGAAGGGAGTAGATATACTTGCAAATACAGTTAAGGTTACTCTTGGCCCCAAAGGCAGAAATGTTGTTATAGATAAAGCATATGGTGCACCAAGAACAACTAAAGATGGTGTGTCAGTCGCAAAAGAAATCGATCTTGATGATAAATTTGAAAACATGGGTGCTCAAATGGTAAAGGAAGTTGCCAGCAAAACAAATGATGAAGCAGGTGATGGTACTACTACTGCAACTATTTTAGCTCAAGCGATAGTAAAAGAAGGTTGCAAATATGTAACTGCTGGCATGAACCCTATGGATGTTAAAAGAGGAATTGATGCTGCAGTAGAACAAGTTAGAAATACTCTAATATCTTCGGCTAAAAAAGTTAAAGATAGTGACGAGATAGCTCAAGTTGGTACTATTTCTTCTAATGGAGATAAAGAAATAGGAAACATGATTGCAAAAGCTATGCAAAAAGTTGGTAATGAAGGTGTAATAACTGTTGAAGAAGCAAAAAGTATTGAGACAGAACTTGATGTAGTAGAGGGTATGCAATTTGATAGAGGATATTTATCACCATACTTTGTCACAAATGCTGAAAAAATGACAACAGAGCTAGAAAATCCATTAATTCTTTTACACGAAAAGAAATTAACTAATCTTCAACCTATGGTTCCACTACTTGAAGCAGTTGTTCAAGCGGGTAGACCTTTAATGATTATATCTGAAGATGTAGAAGGTGAAGCTTTAGCAACTTTAGTCGTGAATAAGCTTAGAGGTGGACTAAAAGTTGTCGCAGTTAAAGCTCCCGGTTTTGGAGATAGACGTAAATCAATGCTTGAAGACATAGCAATTTTAACTGGTGGACAAGTTATTTCTGAGGATCTTGGTATTAAATTAGAAAATGTTAAAATTAATGATCTTGGATCAGCTAAGAGAGTAAAAGTTGATAAAGAAAACAGTACGATTGTAAGTGGTACTGGTAAAAAATCTGACATAGAAGCAAGATGTGATCAAATCAAACAACAAGTTGAAGAAACTACATCAGACTATGATAGAGAAAAACTTCAAGAAAGACTTGCTAAATTAGCAGGCGGAGTTGCGGTAATCAAAGTTGGTGGTGCAACAGAGGTAGAAGTTAAAGAGAAAAAAGATAGAGTTGAAGATGCTTTAAATGCTACAAGAGCAGCTGTTGAAGAAGGAATAGTTGTTGGTGGTGGTTGTGCGCTTCTCTATGCATCACAAGATCTTGATAAAGTAAAAGTTAGAGGATCTGATCAAAAAGCAGGTGTTGCAATTGTTAAAAGTGCTTTGGAAGCTCCAATAAGACAAATAACAACAAATGCTGGTGTCGATGGTTCAGTAATAGTTGGAAAACTTTTAGAAGCCAATAAATCTTCTCAAGGTTATGATGCTCAAACAGAACAATATGTTGATATGTTTAAAGAAGGAATTATTGATCCTGTAAAGGTTGTAAGAACAGCTTTACAAGATGCAGCTTCAATTTCTGGATTATTAGTAACTACAGAAGCAATGGTTGCTGATAAACCTGAAGAGAAGGATGCTGCTGCTGGAGGAATGCCTCCAGGAGGAATGGGCGGCATGGGCGGTATGGGCGGCATGGGAATGTAACCCAAAAAGTCTAACTAAAAAATTTAAAAGGGCAGATTCCTCTGCCCTTTTTTTTTGTTTTCAATCTCAGGTTTAGATATATAAGAAACTCATTATGAATAACAATATACGAAACATCACAATCATTGCTCATGTTGATCATGGAAAAACAACACTGATTGATAACTTGATGAAACAGAGTGGTTCTTTTAGAGACAACGAAGTAGTCGATGAAAGATTAATGGACTCTGGAGAACTAGAAAAAGAAAGAGGCATTACTATACTTGCGAAACCGACTTCGATTAATTGGAAAGATATTAGAATAAATATTATTGATACCCCCGGTCACAGAGATTTTGCAGCAGAAGTTGAAAGAGTTTTAAGTTTAGCAGATGGTGCTCTATTATTAGTAGACTCTGCAGAAGGCGTCATGCCACAAACAAAATTTGTATTAAGCAAAGCACTAAAACAAGGGTTAAAACCAATTGTTGTTATAAATAAATTAGACAAAAGTGATCAAAGGGCTGATGAAGTTTTAAACGAAACATTTGATTTATTTGTTAGTTTAGACGCTAATGAGGAGCAATTAGATTTTCCAGTTTTATATGCAAGTGGAAGATCTGGTTGGGCTTCTAAGGAGATTGATGGGCCAAGAGAAAATCTTAATCCACTATTAGATTTAGTTTTAGATCACGTAAAACCCTCTAAATTTGATAGATCAAAACCATTTGCGATGCTATCGACGCTTCTTTATGCTGACAACTTTTTGGGTAGAAGTTTAGTAGGAAGAATTTCACAAGGAACTGCGAAAGCAAATCAACAAATAAAGGCAATCAATTTAAAAGGTGAAAAAGTGGATGAAGGTAGACTTACAAAAATCTTTAGATATGAAGGCACAAAAAAAGTTCCAATTGAAGTTGGGGAAGCTGGAGATATTGTAGTTATAGCAGGTCTAGAAAAAGCAAATGTAGCAGATACAATTTGTGATTTAGAGGTAAATGAACCTATTGAGGCAACACCGATCGATCCTCCAACAATGTCCATAAAAATAACAGTAAATAGTTCACCATTAGCAGGGACAGAGGGTAAAAAATTAACAAGTACTCAAATTAGAGATCGTTTAATTTTAGAGGCCCAAAACAATGTTGGAATTTCTTTCTCAGAAAACTCAAATAAAGATGCTTTTGAGATAAGTGGACGAGGAGAATTAATGCTTGAAATATTATTAACACAAATGAGAAGAGAGGGCTTCGAAATGACTGTCAGTCCTCCTAAAGTTTTATTTAAAACTGATGAAAATTCAAAAAAGTTAGAACCAATTGAAGAAATAACTATGGATTTGGATGAAGAATACTCATCAAGAATTATTGACTCTATGAGTAGAAGAAAAGGTAAATTAATTGAGCTAAAAGATACAGGAAAAAATAAAAAAAGACTTATTTTTCAAGCACCAACAAGAGGTTTAATGGGATACACAAGTAGATTTTTAACTTTAACCAAAGGAACTGGGGTTATTAATAGAATTTTTCACTCTTATGGAGATTTCGAGGGAGACATGGATGGAAGAAGAAATGGTGCTTTAATTTCTATGGATCAAGGTAAGGCTGTTGCATTTTCAATTTTTAATTTGCAAGCTAGAGGAGAAATGTTTGTTACACACAATGATCCAGTTTATACAGGAATGATTGTGGGCTTGGCTCCAAAACCTGGTGATATGATAATTAATGTCATGAAAGGAAAAAAACTCACGAATATGAGAACACAAGGTACTGATGAAAATATTGTTCTTACACCTGTAAGACAAATGTCGATTGCAGAACAATTAAGTATGCTTAATACTGATGAAGCATTAGAAATCACACCCAAATCTTGCAGACTTAGAAAAGCAATTCTGGACCCTCACGAAAGAAAAAGAAGCGAAAAACAAAATACTTCTACTTAGTTCATTATTTTATCTATAATATATAAACTTAAAGCAATACAGGGACCAATTCCAAAAGCAAACATCAAAGTTCCAACTCCAATTGTTCCACCCAAATACCACCCAACTGAAGCTACGGAAATTTCAATAAAAGATCTTACAGCAGCAATTGGTAGGTTAGTTTTTTTTTGTAAACCAGTCATTAAACCATCCCGAGGTCCTGGACCTAAATTGGCAATTAAATATATACCGCTACCTACCCCGACTATCATTACACCGACTGCAGCCATTAATAATTTCATAATGTAAGTTTCGGGTGTTTGTATTAATGCAATTGTTATATCTAACATTGCTGCAATGATAACAATATTGAATATAGTACCAAGACCAGGTTTTTGTTTTAAAAAAAACCATGAACATAAAACAACAACACTCACTATAAAAGTGACAATTCCAATGGATAATCCTGAATTAATTGAAATTCCTTGTGCCATTACAGTCCATGGAGAATTCCCAATAAATGAAATAACGACTAATGCTTCGCCAAAACCGAATAATATAAGGCCAAAACAAAGAAAGAATAATGTTGATAATTTTGGCTTTAGATTAAAAGTCTCTTGAGAACTCCATGAGACTTTAGGAATATTTTTGATAGTAAGGAACATATATTTAGCTATTATTTATACTTTCTTTAACTTAAATCTATGAAAATGAAACATTTTATAACCATATCAATAATTATTATGTTTGCTTCTAAAGTGATGGCACATAGCAGTCATTATGAAGGTCTTAAAAAAATTGAGATGGACGTTATAAGAAATAATGAAATTATTGGAAGCACCAGCTACTTCTTTGAATTAGACAAAGATTTGTTTGTCGTAAAAAATTATACTAATTTTAAAGTAGAGCTATTTGGCGTAACAGTTTTTTCAATATTAAGCGAAACAATAGAAAAATATAAAGATGAAAAATTAGTTTTTTTTAAATCAAATACTTTTCAAAATGATAAGGAAAAATACGTAAATTTAAATTATGATAAGGATACAAATAAATTTATCATAGATGGATCATCTTATAAAGGTGAAGCTAGTTTAGACTGTACAATTGGAAATTGGTGGAACCATAAAATTTTTAATTCAGATAAACAAATTAGTCCTTTATCCGGTAGTATTAAAAAACAAACTGTAAGTTTAATTGGAACTGAAAATATTACTATTAATGGCAAAGAATATTTAACTGAACACTTTAAAATTAAGTCAAATGATGAAGGACTTTCTGATGAAAAAAAATTTGAATTTGATGTTTGGTATAATCCTGAAAATAATTTAATATTAAAAGTGACTTATAATAAAATGGGTAACTGGGAATATAGATTAAGGAGTTTTGAGTAATGGCAATATGGGGAAGTATAATTGGTGGAATGCTGGGTTTTTCTATTGGTGGACCTTTCGGTATGCTTTTAGGATCCTTAATTGGCGGAAAAATGTCAAGAGCCAGATCAGGTGGTGGATTTAGATCTTTTGCACAGCCTCAACAAATTTTTGCTCTCTCTCTAATAGTTTTATCGGCAAAGCTAAGTAAAGCAGATGGACAGGTTAGTCGTGAAGAATTAATTGCAGTTAAAGATAAATTAAAAATACCTGAAAGTGAATTAGATCAGGTTGGTAAAATTTTCAATAAAGCCAAAGCGGAAAGTACCGGGTATGAACCATATGCAAAACAAATTGCAGAAGTTTATAGAGGAAATATGAATGTATTAGAGGAAGTAATTAACACTCTTTTTTATATTGCTGAAGCTGATGGACACATAAGTGACAATGAATTAATAATGATAGAGGATATAGCTAGAATTTTTGGATTAAATCAGGTTCAAATTAACGGAATTAAAGAAAGCAGAAAGTCATCAGACAAACTTAATCCTTATATTGTTTTAGAGAGCAAGCCTGACGACTCACTCGAAGAAATAAGAAAACGTTATATTAAACTTAGCAAAGAACATCATCCTGATCTTTTATTAAGTAAAGGTGTTCCTCAAGAAGTGATAGATGAGAGCAAAGCTAAAATGAGAGCTGTTAATTCAGCATGGGATCAGATTCAAAAATTAAAGAATTAGTCCTAATAAACTCGCCATAAAATACATAGAAAATACAAAAGCAAGGACCACAATAAAATACATTATTGTAACAATTTTATCTCTTTTTCTTCTTTGTCTTACAAATGGCTTATCATCCAGGTCACAAATATCTCTTATGCCAATAACTTTATAATCACAAGTATAACGCCATATTGAGTCGGGCATCCTAGGATCAGTTTGATTATAATATTGAATCCATTGAACTGTATATTTAAATAAAAGATAGCTTACTATTAAAAGAAGACCGCTAGTAAACATTAATCTATCATCTAAAACTGTTCCGACTCAGTTGAGCCTTCCATTGCTGTAGTTGAGCTTTTGCCTGAGCTTATTGTATTTGAAACAGCATCAAAATATGATGTGCCAACTTCTCTTTGATGTTTCACGCTTGTGTATCCATCTTTTTCTCTAGCAAATTCATGCTGTTGAATTTTTGAGTAAGCGGTCATACCCTCTGATTTATATTTTTCTGCTAATTCAAATATTGCGATGTTTTGAGTGTGGAAACCTGCTAATGTAATGAATTGAAATTTATATCCCATTTCTCCAATCTTTCTTTGAAATGATCCAATTTCTTCATCAGATAAATGTTTCTTCCAATTAAATGATGGAGAACAATTATAAGCTAACATTTTACCAGGAAATTTTTCATGTATAGCATCAGCAAATTTCTTTGCTTCTTCTAAATTTGGAGTAGCGGTTTCACACCAAATTAAATCTGCGTATGGTGCATAAGCAAGACCTCTGGAAATTGCTTGCTCTATTCCATCTTTAACATAAAAGAAACCTTCAGGTGATCTTTCGCCAGTTAAAAATGGTTTATCATTTTCATCAAAATCATTAGTGATTAGCTTCGCTGCATTTGCATCTGTTCTTGCTAAAATTATTAATGGTACATCTGCAATATCAGCGGCAAGTCTTGCAGCCTTTAAATTTCTAACCATTGTTCCAGTTGGCACAAGAACTTTTCCACCCATATGACCACATTTTTTCTCACTAGCTAATTGGTCTTCAAAGTGAACCCCGGCAGCACCTGCTCTAATAAATTTTTTGGTTAATTCAAATACATTTAGTGGTCCACCAAATCCTGCCTCACCATCAGCTATAATTGGCAACATGTAATCGGTTCTCTTATTTTTGTCCATATCACCATCTATTATTTCCATGTGTTGAATTTGATCAGCTCTAACTAAGGAATTATTCATTGTCTCAACTAATTTTGGTGCACTATCATATGGATATAAAGATTGATCAGGATACATTTCTCCAGCACTGTTAGCATCAGCTGCAACTTGCCAACCACTTAAATAAATTGCTTTTAAACCAGCTTTTGCATGTTGTACTGCATGATTTCCTGAAAGTGATCCAAGGGTGTTAACATAGGCTTCTGTATTAAGCAGTTTCCAAAGCTTTTGGGACTGCATTTTACACATAGAATATTCAATTTTGATTGAGCCTCTTAATCTTTCAACTTCTTCAGGAGTATAATCTCTTTTTATACCTGCAAATCTTTGTAAATCGTATGAAATATTCTCAGCTGACACTTAAACCTCTCTCTTTTGAATAAATGACTAGAAATGACTAATGGCTATTTTGAGCTATATTCTTCAGTAAATTCGTTCATTCCGCTAGATCCCCAATCGCAATGATCGTCTCTAATGTAAATACCTTTTGACTTATGCTCAGAATGCTCTTCTTTATTAGTAATTTGGTAGTTATTTTCGATATTGTTAATTTTGTTTTTTTCCATGTAAACTTTATAATTTACAATATTTACAAAATCTACAATTAAATTAATTTTACTTGTAAAATTGAATAATTTTGTGTAAATTTAAATTTACAAAATTTACAAATGGTAAAATGAGTCAAATTGATACAAAAATTGGTCCAAAAATCAAAGCTTTTAGAAGACAGCTAGGAATTCAAGCTAACAAATTAGCGGAAGAAATGTCTATTTCACCTAGCTATTTAAATCTAATAGAGAGCGGAAAAAGAAAAATTGATGGAGACTTACTTTTAAGGGTCTGTGATAAACTTAAAATAGAGCTTTCCGATCTTACAAGCAAAACAGACATAAATCTTGAGAATAATATTTCTGAATTACTGGGTGATGAACTTTTTGAAGATCTTGATATTCTTGGACCAGAAGTAAAGGATTTGGTTAACACAAATCCAAAAATTGCTAAAGCTCTAATTAAACTAGGTGACAACTTTAAACAAAAAGATCATGAAATTTTTAATAAATTAGAAAATATTTCTGGTAAGATTATTGATGGGAGAAAAAACGCATTTCCTGGTGAAGTAATATCAGATTTTTTACAAGAAAACAAAAATTTTTTTCCAAAATTAGAGGAATTCGCTAATGAAATTTTTGAAAAAGTAAAGCAAAACAATAGAACAAGATATATTGCCTTATGTCAGTTTTTAAAAGATGAATATGGCATAACTGTAAAAGATGTAATACCTAAAGAAGGAAAACCATTTTCAAAAATATATAAAGTAAAAGATAAAGAATTATTATTATCTGATTATCTCTCACTTGAAACTAAAAAACTTTTTGCTGCGGCACAAATTTCACAAGAAGGTGCCTCAAAAGAAATTGATGAATACCTTACTACATTTAATTTTCCAACTGAAGAGTCTAAAAAATTAACAAGGGTTGCACTTTTGAATTATTGTGGCGCTGCAATATTAATGCCTTACTCTCTTTTTCACAAGGAATGCAAAGAATTAAAATATGATTTGGAACTTTTACAAAATACATTTGCTACTTCTTTCGAACAAGTAGCTCATAGAGTAACATGTTTACAGGATCCAAAACTTCCTGGAATACCTTTTCATTTTTTAAGAGTAGATGTTGCTGGAAATATTTCAAAAAGATTTTCATTATCAGGTATAGAGATACCAAGATACGGTGGAGCCTGTCCAAGATGGAATGTTTACTCAGCTTTTTCAAGGCCAGGCGTTATCCAAGCAGCAGTTAGCAAAATGACCAACGGGGAAAAATATGTCTGTATAGCAAAAACAGTTGAAAAGGGTGTAGGAAGATATGGACAAAAAAAAAGTATGCTGTCTATAGGTCTCGGATGTGAAGCAAAATATGCTAAAGAATTTGTATATACTGAAAATTTAGATCTCAGTGACAAAAAATCTGAATTACCTATTGGAGTATCATGTAGAACTTGTGACAGGCTTGATTGTTCACAGAGAGCTTTCCCTCCTCTTCACAAGAAATTTGATGTAGACATAAATTCTAGAGGAGTCTCTGTTTACGTAAATGAGTAAATTAAAAAATTACTGCTGTTTCTGTCTTTTTTTTGAAATAAGCTTAATTAGAGAGTCTACCATTAAGTCTGAGGCTTTAAATATTTCATTTGCTTTAAATTCATGAGAAATGTTTTTTTCTTCATTTGTCTTATCTTCTATTATTATTCCTTTATCAGGTGAATTATCCTTTATATATATTAAAATTAACCATTCATCGTCCGAAGACTCATCCCATTTAATAAATATTTCTCCTGTCTCAAACCTTTTATCTATACATCTGAATATAGACATGTGTCTTGTAATATATCTTTTATTTAACTGAAAAACTAAACTATTAGCACTTCTATAAAAACTTTCTAAAGCAAACTCAATTTTTTG
>CACFYO010000015.1 GCA_902570545.1 uncultured Pelagibacteraceae bacterium
TTTCTTTTTCAAACCTTCGTCTTTGATTTTCCATCTCTGCAAATGTTCTTGCTAATTTATCTTTGAGTGTTTCTAACTCTTCTTCGGGGGTCAGTTTTTCAACTTCTTTTATTTCAGACTCTGAATTTTTTTCCTCACTTGCTTGATCTGGATTATTATTTTCTTTGGATTGGGTATTTAACTCTTCCTCAGTAGTATTTTTTTCCACGTTTTCTTTTATTTCTTCTTTGTCCATATTGTTTATATGGTAAGAAAAAGTATAATTTCTAGGTGTCTAAAAAAAAAATTAAAGAGATATTCATCGGCTCAAATAATAAAGGAAAACTAAAGGAAATAGCAGATCTATTACCTAAAAGTTTAAAAATTTATTCAAATTTGGACTTTAAAATACCAAGTCCAATAGAAACTGGAACCACATTTACACAAAACTCTCTTTTAAAAGCAAAATATTTTTCAAAAAAAACTAGTAAAATTTGTTTATCAGACGACTCTGGAATAGAGATTGATATTTTAGATAAAGCGCCAGGTGTATATTCAGCAGATTGGTCAGGGAAAAAAAGAAATTTCAATTTAGCTATTAAAAAAGTTTACAGAGAAATATCTAAAAAAGATAAAAACTGGAAAAAAAAGAAATTGAGTGCAAGATTTATATGTGTGCTTACTATCTTTTGGCCAAATGGTAAATTTATAAGCAAGGTTGGTAAAATTGAGGGACGAATATCTAATTTAAAGAGAGGAAAAAATGGTTTTGGATATGATCCAATCTTTATACCTAAAGGAAAAAGGTTAACTTTTGGTGAGATGGATCCTCATAAAAAATATAGTATTGACCATCGTTTTAATGCATTTAAAAAAATTAAAAAATTTTTTTAAATTTATTATCTTCAATACTGTAGAAGTTTAGCTGATGAGTAATAGTATTCTTGCTTATCTCAAAAATTCCAATTTTTCCCTTAAATTTATTATTTTTATAAAATATCTTTTTTGAAACATTAAAATTATTTTCATAAATTAAAAAATAGACTAGTCCTATTAAATCATAACTTAAAAATGAAAGTTGATCACCATCTAAACCATAAACATTTTTGAAATCATTCATAAAACGTTCATAATTAACTTTATTTATTGATGGAAAATATATTGGATGAAGAGAATTTTCTTTTAACAAGCTTTCATCAAACCATTGATTTAATGTAATATATGAAATTCTTTTTGATGATACATCTGTATACAGAAGTGATGTAGCTACACTTTTCAAATTTTCATCAAAATCTGCAATTATAACTGAGTCAAAATCTATACTTCCCAATGTATCTTTCTTTCTTAAATTTTGAATCCTTTTCTCTTTATCTTTAAATGATAAACTTTCTATTCTTTTTATTTCAAACTTAAGATTATCTTTTCTTATTTGATATTTTGTCAAATCCTCAATTTGTTTAGTAAGTTTTGTTGGTTCTCTGTCATAATAAAATACTTTTTTATGTTTAATCTTTGTTTTATTAATTGCTTCCTCTATTTCTTTTTTAAACTGTGATTTTGGAATTAAAAGAATACTTTTTGATAAATTGTTTTTATCGTTAAATTTTTTTATCGTTTGTAATTGAGATATAGCATTAACACCAGCGCTAATAACATTTTTTGGGTTGTTAATTAATTTATTTGTAAGAGATATAAAAGTTATATCTTTTAGGTCATCAAGATATTTAGTACTTTCATTAAATACAGGTCCAATAACTATTTTCACACCTTCTTTATTTAATTCTTTTGATACTTTTAAGGCATCAATAGGATTTGATTTTGAATCTTTTGGAATTATTTCAATTCTATCATCATTAATTCTGTTTATAGCCATTCTTATTGATTTAATAATTTTTTCACCAATTAAATAATTGTCTCCACTTAAAGGAACAATTAATCCAATCCTAATTTTTTCAGATGCAAATATATTTTGATTAAATAGTGAGAAACTTAATAGTAAAAATAATAATAATTTAATTAAAGTTTTCATTTAAGTTCTAATAATATATTTAATTAAATAATTCATATGAATTTGAACAACAATAAATTTAAACCTGGGCTATATTGTGTTGCCACACCAATTGGAAATATGGGTGATATTTCTTTTAGAGCCATTAAAATCCTTCAAGAGTCTGATTTTATCTTATGTGAAGATACTAGAGTTACAAAAAAAATACTCCAGAAGTTTGAAATAAATAAAAAACTTATTTCTAATCATAAATTTAATGAAAGAAAAAATATAGAGAAAGTATTGGAAATTCTAAAAAATAAAAAAATAGTATCTCTCGTTTCAGATGCTGGAACGCCTGCTATTTCCGATCCTGGAAGAATACTGGTTAAAGAGTGTATAAAAAATGGGGTTGATATTTTTCCACTTCCAGGAGCGTCTGCAGTTAGTGCTGCAATATCAATAAGTGGGTTTTCTGATAACTTTTATTTTTGTGGATTTCTTCCTGAAAAACAAAGTCAAATTAAAAAATTATTCAAAAATTTATCATCACTTGAGAGTTCGATTGTATTTTTCATATCACCAAATAAACTTTATAAAAGAATTGATGATTTAAAAGAATGTTTTTTGAACAGAGATATTATTATATGTAGAGAAATTTCAAAATATCATGAAGAATATATTAGAACTTCAATCAAAGAGTTATCAAATGTTAATTTTTCTAGGAAAGGCGAAATAACGGTTATTATTTCTGAACCAAAAAAGGAAAAAATAAGTTTTAATGAGCTTGAAGAATCAGATAAGAAAAAGATAAATCAATTAATTAAAAAAATGTCGATTAAAGATATAGTTAAAAAAATTTCCGATGGTAAAGAAATTTCCAAAAAACTTATTTATAATTATTGCCTTGAAAAAAAAAATGAAGATTAAAAAGATTATTTTATTTTTTATATTTATAATAGTTTCTGGGTGTGTTGGTTATTCATCGACAGGAGTTTTAGGAACTGGAGTCTCAGTTGCTTTAGATCCAAGAAGTTTAGGTACTCAAATAGATGACTCGATAATGCAACAAAATCTAAGAGCTAAATTATTATCAGTGGATAAAAGTTATATTATTTCTGTAAAAACAAAGATTCTTGATGGAAGAATATTTTTAACCGGAAAAGTAAATGCTGTTGAAGACAAACTTAAAATTACAAAATTAGCATGGGAAATTAAAGGTGCTAGATCTGTTAAAAATGACTTACAAATAAAAGAAAGATTTAACTTTAAAAGATCTGCAAAAGATCTCCTAATAACCTCGCAACTTAGAGCAGCTTTAATTGGTAGTAAAAAAATAAAAGCAGTAAATTATAATATCGATACTTATAAAAAGAAAATATATATTTATGGTATTGCTCAAAATGAAACAGAAAGAGATGAGGTTACCAAGGAAGCCAAACAAATCTTAGATGTTGAAGATGTAATTACTAGTATTTTTTTAGTAGATGATTTAAGAATTATTAAAAAGTAATAATTATTAAATTTATTTTTTATATTTAATTACTCCAGCAGAATATGCAGCAACAGATGCTAAATCTAATATTTCAGAGGTAGAAGATCTTAAAGGAGCAATTTCTATTGGTTGTGCAAGACCTATTAATAATGGACCTATAATTTTAGCACCTCCTAATGTTTTCATAATTTTGTTAGAAATTGCTGCACTGTGTTGACCAGGCATTATTAAAATATTTGCATTTCCAACTATTTCTGAAAACGGATATAAGTCAGTATACTGTTCGTTAAGGGCAACGTCAGGCTGCATATCACCATCAAATTTAAAATCTACTTTTCTTTCATTTAGTATTTCTACAGCATCTCTTATATGTTTTGTCCTACTTGTAATTGGTTGACCAAATGTTGAGTGAGATAAAAAAGCAACCTTAGGATCAAATCCAAATAATCTTGCAACTCTTGCAGAAGAAATTGCTATATCAGCTAATTCTTCAGAAGAAGGATACTCATTTACAGATGTATCTCCAATAAAAACAGTTTTACCCTTGCTTACAACCATATTTAATCCAAACATTATTTCACCCTTACGGGCAGGAACTACTTTCTTAATTTTTTCTAGCGATTGGGAATATCTTCTCGTATTACCAGTTACCATTGCATCTGCATCTCCACATTCAACCATACAAGATGCCCAAATTACTCTATCATTTCTAATCATTCTATCACAATCTCTTTCAAGCAAACCTTGCTCTCTATGCATTTTTTTAAAAAGAAATTTTACATATTTGTGTCTCAATTTTTTATCAGTAGAATTCACAATTTTAATATCAAGGTTTTCCCCATAACCAATTTCTTTTAATCTTTGTTTAACAACGTTCTCTTTTGCAACAATTATTGGAGTTCCTAGTCCTCCATTTTTAAATGCAATAGCAGCCTTAAGCGTATTCTCATCCTCACCATCTGCAAACACTACAGTTTTTGGATTTTTTTTAACTTTAGAATTTATCCCTTGTAGAATTGTTACTGATGGATCTAATCTTTGTTTCAATTGTTCAGAGTATTGATTAAAATTTTCTATATTTTTTCTAGCAACTCCACTTTTTATCGCGGCTTTTGCTACTGCAACTGGAATTACACTTATTAGTCTTGGATCAAATGTGGATGGAATAATATAATCTTTACCATATTTAGGCCTGTCTCCTCCCATTGCTGCCGCTACCTCATCTGGAACTCTTTCTCTAGCTAACTTAGCAATTGCATTAGCTGCGGAAATTTTCATTTCCTCATTTATTGTTTTTGCTCTTACGTCGAGTGCACCTCTAAATATATATGGAAAACCAATTAAATTATTAACTTGGTTTGCATAATCCGATCTGCCAGTTGCTATAATTGCGTCCTTTCTAATCATGTAAGCTTCCTCTGGTAAAATTTCTGGATCTGGGTTAGCGCATGCAAATATAATTGGATTTTTTGCCATTTGTTTGATCATTTCTTTTTTTAAAATTCCTGCCGAGGATAATCCTAGAAAAACATCTGCATTTTTTAATGCATCACTTAGGGTTTTATCTTTTGTTTTTTTTGCATACTTTAATTTCCATTTATTTAATCCTTTTCTATCAATACTTATTACCCCTTTACTATCTATCATTGTTAAATTATTTTTTTTTACCCCTAATTTCAAAAATAAATCTGAGCATGCCATGGCAGATGCTCCTGCACCATTAACAACAACTTTTACTTTAGAAATAATTTTTTTAGTAATATGAATCGAATTAATAAGCGCTGCTGATGTAATGATTGCTGTTCCATGCTGATCATCATGAAACACTGGTATATCAAGAATTTTCTTTAAATTTTCCTCTATTATAAAACACTCTGGGGCAGCAATATCCTCAAGATTGATACCCCCAAAACTTACAGCAAAATTTTTTATACTATTAACTATTTCTTCAGGATCTTTACTGTCAATTTCTAAATCAATAGCATCTATATCTGCAAATCTTTTAAATAATACCGCTTTACCTTCCATTACAGGTTTTGATGCAATTGCCCCCAAGTTACCCAATCCTAAAATTGCAGATCCATTACTTATCACTGCAACTAAATTTCCTTTGGTAGTATAGTCATATGCCCGCTCTGGATTTTTAAAAATTTCTTTAACTGGAGCTGCAACACCTGGAGAGTAAGCTAAAGCTAAGTCTCTTTTTGATGTCATCGGTTTTGATGAATTTATCTCAATCTTGCCAGATTTATTTGAATTATGATATTCAAAAGCTTCTTTATCAGAATAATGTTCTATTTTGTTTTTTTTCATTGGGTAAATTAAATATACTATTAAGGTAAATTTAAGACTAATATGATTTATGAACCTCATTAAGTCAACCAGCACATTTAGTCTATTTGTTTTGTTAAGTAGGGTTCTTGGTTATATTAGAGATTTTTTCATAGCAATATACCTTGGTTCAGGACCTTTAGCAGATGCTTTTTTTGTAGCCTTTAGAATTCCAAATACTTTTAGAAGATTATTTTCAGAGGGAACTTTTAATGCTGCATTTGTTCCATCTTATTCCTCAGAACTTCTTAGATCAAAAAAAAATGCAAACACTTTTGCAAGTACAATTTTTAATCTATTGCTGTTAGGCTTGTTCTTTACGATCTTAATAATTGAAATATTCATGCCAGCTTTTATTAAATTAATTGCACCAGGATTTTCAAATGATACAGAAAAATTAAATATTGCAATTGACCTAACTAGAATTACATTTCCTTTTTTATTTTTTATTAGTCTTGCATCTTTTTTTTCAGCAATTTTAAACTCACATAATAAATTTGCATCTGCAGCTGCTGCACCAATGATTCTAAATATATTACTAATAATTTGTTTGTTATATGCCGAAAATTTAAATGATTATTTGGTTTATTACTTATCATACGCTGTTACTCTTGCTGGGCTTCTACAATTTATTTTTTTATTAATATTTGTAAAAAAATATTTTGTATTAAATATAAATTTTCATTTTAAAATAAACGATAAGGTTAAAAACTTTTTTAGTAAACTTTTACCAAGCATATTTTCTTCAGGTGTAACCCAGATAAATATCTTAGTTGGCACAATTATTGCATCATTTCAAGCAAGTGCTGTTTCCTATTTATATTATGCAGACAGAATTTATCAGATTAATTTAGCAATAGCTGGTATTGCTATAGGTACTGTAATACTTCCAAACCTTAGTCGACATATTAAAAGTAATAACTCTCTAAAGACTAGAGAGTTACAGAATAAAGCTTTAGAATTAAGTTTATTTTTAAGTTTACCAGCATCACTTGCTCTCATTGTTGGCTCAGAACAAATAACATCTGCCTTATTTGGATATGGTTCTTTCGATAAGTTAAGTGTTAGTAATTCTGCAAAAGCTTTATTCTATTTTTCTTTTGGGCTTCCAGCATTTTCTTTGATCAAAATATTTTCAACGTTTTTGTTTGCAAGAAATGATACTAAAACACCATTTAAGTATTCTTTAATTTCTGTAATTTTAAATATCACAATTAGTTTGATGTTTTTTTCAAAGGTTGGTTTTATTATAATACCAATCGCAACTACAATCTCTTCATGGTTTAATGGAATTATTTTACTAGTTTTTGTAATTAATAAGAATTACTTTAAATTTAGTTCAAATTTTATTATTCAAATATCAAAAATCATTTTCTCAAATATAATTGCAATTTTAATATTTTATTTTTTTATAAATCTTTTAGAAAGCTCATTAGTCTATGCAAATAATTATAAATTTATTTTTATTGTTTTGATTGTTTTATTAACTTTCGTTTCATACATCGGATTTTCTATTATTATAAAAGCCTTTAAAATTTCAGATATTAATTTAAAGTATTGATAGATGTCCAAAAAAATATTTTCAGGAGTTCAGCCAACAGGTAATCTTCATTTAGGCAATTACCTTGGTGCTATTAAAAATTTTGTTGAATTAAATAATGATGATCAAAATGAATGTATTTTTTGTGTTGTAGATTTACATGCTATAACTGTTAAGCAAGATAAAGATCAATTAAAGAATAATATTCGTGAAACGACTGCAACTTTTATAGCGAGCGGTATTGATCCAAGTAAAAGTATTATTTTTAACCAATCAAATGTTTCTGCACACGCTGAAGGTTCGTGGATATTAAGTTGCATGTCACCCATGGGTTGGTTAAATAGAATGACACAATTTAAAGAAAAAGCTGGTAAAGATAAGGAAAAGGCTTCTGTTGGTCTGTATATTTATCCCATTTTAATGGCTAGCGATATATTGCTTTATGATGCCACTCATGTCCCTGTTGGAGAAGATCAGAAACAACATTTAGAATTAACAAGAGACATTGCCCAAAAATTTAATAAAGATTTTGACTGTGAAGATTTTTTAAAAGTTCCAGAACCATTAATAAAAAAAGATTTTTCAAGAATAATGAGTTTAAAAGATGGTTTAAAAAAAATGAGCAAATCAGATCCATCAGATCTTAGTAGAATTAATTTAACCGATACTAAAGATGAAATTATCAATAAAATAAAAAAAGCAAAAACTGATTCTTTACCAATTCCTAATGAATACCAAAAATTAAAAGATAGATCAGAAACTAAAAATCTTCTTGAAATATATTCCAGTATTTCAAATCAAACTTTAGATAAAACTTTAGAAGAATTTGGAGGGAAAAATTTTTCAGATCTAAAAAGTCAATTGGCTGAAGTTTTATCAGGTAAAATTTCGCCAATTTCTGGTGAGATAAAAAAATTGATCAATGATCAAAATTATATAGATAAAGTTCTTGCAGATGGAGTAAATAAGGCCGAAGAAATCGCAGGAAAAAAAATTAAAGAAATGAAGAAAATAATAGGTTTTTAAATTCTTTAAATTTAAGAATTTATGGCTATATAAGAAGTATGTTTATCCAAACTCAGGAAACTCCAAACCCAAATTCTCTTAAATTCCTTCCAGGTAAAAAAGTATCAAATGATGGACCTTATGAATTTTTAAATGCGAACCAAACAGAAATTCCCTTATTAAAAAATATTTTATCAATTAATGGTGTTACAGGAATATTTTTAAGTGAGGATTTTCTATCAATTAATAAAATTCAAGGTGAAAAATGGGAAAATATAAAGCATATTGTTATTTCACATTTAAACGAATTCTATGATGAAGGTAATGAGTTTATTATAAACAAAAAGTCAGAATTAGACGATAGTAGTGATTATGGTGAAATTGAAAATAAAATTATTAAAATATTAGAAACTAAAATAAGGCCAGCTGTCGCAAGAGATGGTGGAGATATAACATTTAAAGAATTTAAAGATGGAAAAGTTACAGTTATATTAAAAGGTAGTTGTTCTGGATGTCCTTCTTCAACTTTAACTTTAAAACAAGGAGTACAAAATCTACTTTGTCATTACATCCCAGAAGTTAAAGAAGTTTTAGCTGTATAATATCCCTTCTATCAACTATAAGAATCGTAAAGAGTTATGAAAAAAAAAAGTTTTAGAAAAAAACAAGATAATAGCAATCTAAATTTTTTTAAAACTTTGTTGATAAGTTTATCTATAATTTTAGTATTCTCAATTTTACCAAATTCAGTTAGTTTTATAAAAAATAATTTTAAATCAAACGAAGTTGTTCTTAATTACTCAAAACAAAGTTTTGACGAAATATTGGATAAGCAGAATAAAAAAAATAAAATAATAAAGGATACTACAAAAGATAGATTTTCATGGAATATTTTTGAAGACATTGATGTTTTTGGTAAAGATGAACAGGATAAAGATCCTCAAAGATTGAGTGCTTCAACAATTGAAGAACTATTTAAAGGTAATGGATATGATCTTGATACTGTAAAAAAAACTAAATTAGTAAATGCAGGCAACCAATTAACAAAACTTCCTAAAGAGCTTAAAAACATTGAAAGTCCCAAAAAAAGAAAAAAATTATTTATCAAAATTGTTTTACCATTAATTATTGAGGAAAATCTCAAAATAAGATTTCATCGAAAAAAACTTTTTGAGATTTTAAATAAAAATAATACTTCAACACGTGATAAAGAGTGGCTTGATCTTAAATTTAAACAGTATGGTATTAAAAATAATGATTTAGCAAAGCTTAAAATAAGAATGGATGAAATTCCAGTTTCACTGGCAATAGCGCAGGCTGCAAAAGAAACTGGTTGGGGAAGTTCGAGATTTGCACAAGAAGGTAATGCATTATTTGGACAGTGGACCTGGTCTGGTGATGGTATTAAACCTTTAGAGCTCGAAAAAGATAAAAAACATAAAGTTGCAAAGTTTAAAATTTTAAAAGCTTCAGTAAGAGCTTATCAAAGAAATTTAAATACACATCCTAGCTATAAAGAATTTAGAATAGAACGAGCAATTCAAAGAGATAATGATGAAAAGTTAGATAGTTTAAAACTAGTTAATTTTTTAGAAAAATACGCAGAAACAGGAAAAGAATATACAGAAGTTCTTAAAAAAATTATTAATCAGAATTCTTTAACTGATTTTGATGATGTAAATATTTTACCAACAAGTTTAAAAATGAAGAATCTAATTTAGAGTAAATTGAGTTCCAAACCATCTCCATCCATCTTTATCTTGCATTGAACAATTAATTCTCCCTCTTCTTGGTAAAAATTTTTCAGTAAAGATAACTTCAATTTTATCTTCTTTATAATTTAGTTTAGAGTTTTTCCAATCTCCACCTTCATTTGAAAAGCAATTTATTTTATTAATATTAGGTTGATCATTAAAAAATTCTATTACTAGTTTAGGTGGATTATTAACTTCTAATAAAAATTTTTCTATAGGAGTTATTAATTTATATTGAATTGGCAAAAGATTAATTAAAAATTTGAATCTTTCAAGGTCTCCGTACTCCTCATTTATTGGAAATCTAGGTAACTCATATTTATCTTTATTTAAATCTATAACTCCTGAATGTTGACCAAAAGCATAGTCAAATTTTTCAGTAATATATTTCTTTTGTTCTAAACTATACTCGCCAAATGGGTATGAAAAAAACTTAGAATTATAGCCAAGATTTTTCTCAAATATTTTTATTGATTTAAGAATATCTTTTTCAAATTTTTCAAAATTATATTTTACTAAGTATTCATGTGAATGTGAGTGATTTCCTATAAATACGAAATCCTCGTTTGATATCTCTATAATTTCATCCCAACTCATATAACCTTTATTACCTACAGCCTCTGTTGAAACAAATAAAATGAAAGGAATTTTTTCTTTTTTTAGAATTGGCCATGCATTTAAATAAAAAGAGGAAAATGCATCATCAATAGTAAGTAAAATTTTTTTTTCTTCACTTACTTTATTAAATTCTGATTTAAAATTTTTCGGATTTAAAAATGAGAAATTATTTTCTCTGATAATATTCAAATGTTCTTTAAATACATCAATTTTTATATTGGTTGATGGATATTTATTTTCTTCAAATCTATGATACATTAAAGCCAAAATTCCCTTTTCTTTAGGTTCATATTTCTTGTTTACAGTATCTGCGTAAGCATTTAAAAAAAATAAATAAATAATGATAAATTTAATAATTGATGCGGCTAATGAAAAAATTGTTTTTGTGATCATTGCTGATAAACAATCATATACTAGCAAACATATAAACAGTAGAGAAAATTTTGATAACTTTATGAAACTACTTTTGAAATTTTTAAATATAAAAAAAATTAAAATAAGCGATATTCATAGAATATTTGTCAATTTAGGACCTGGTAAATTTACCAGTCTTAGAATTTCCTTATCAGTAGCTAAAGCTATTTGTTTAGTAAATAGTGCATTTTTAATCGGATTTAAATCGCGGGATTTAATTAATAAAAATTACAAAAATTTAATAAAATTAGATAAAAATAAAAGTTTGATAAAACCTGTATATTCAAGTTAGAATAAAATATGACTGAAACTATAGAACAAATATGCCAGAAGAAAGGTGTTAAACTTACTGATCAAAGAAAAATAATTGCTAAAGTTTTATCTGAGTCTAAAGAAGTTTATGGTGAGTCTGACCATCCTGATGTTGATGAATTATATCAAAGAGTTTCTAAGTTAGATTCAAAAATAAGTATTGCTACAGTTTATAGAACAGTTAAGCTTTTCGAGGAGTCTGGCATACTTACTAAGCATGATTTTAAAGGTGGAAAAGCGAGATATGAAACACTAGTTGAAAGTCATCACGATCATCTTATTGACATTAAATCAGGAGAAATTATTGAGTTTGTTGATGAAGAAATAGAAAAATTACAAAAAAAAGTTGCTGAAAAGTATGGATATAATTTGGTAGATCACAAATTGGAGCTTTACGGAATTAAAAAAAGTAAATGATAGGAATTTAAGAGTTTTTTAAAAGTAAAATATGCTGAATGGAAAAATTTTCATAAAAACTTTTGGTTGTCAAATGAACGAGTATGATTCTAATAGAATCTATGACTCTGTTAGTAAGTTGGGTTTTATAAAGACTACAAACCAATCAAATGCAGACTGTTATATCCTAAATACGTGTCACATACGCGATAAAGCTAAAGAAAAAGTTTACCATGAAATCGGTAGAGTTAAAAAATTATATAGAGATAAAAAGAAACCAATAATGGTGGTTGCAGGCTGCGTTGCACAGGCTGAAAATGAAGAAATGTTAAAGAGGGAACCATATATAGATATTGTATTAGGACCTCAATCATATCACAAAGTTAATGAATTATTAAAAAATCATATTGTAAATTTAAAACAAGAAGAAACAGAATTTGATACTATTTCAAAGTTTGGATATTTTGATCAAATAAAAAACAATAATAGTAAAATATCTGCTTTCCTAACCATTCAAGAGGGATGCGATAAGTTTTGTCATTTTTGTGTAGTACCTTATACAAGAGGACCTGAGTATTCTAGACCATTTAATAAAATCATGGCAGAAGCAGAACAATTAATAGAAAATGGTGCAAAAGAAATCACATTGCTTGGTCAAAATGTTAATGCTTACTCATACAAAGAAAATTTTAAAGAGTACAGAATATCTAATCTAATAAACCATTTAGATCAATTTTCTGAATTAGAAAGAATAAGATATACGACTTCGCACCCAAGAGATATGACAGATGATTTAATTGATTGTTATTCTTATAGTAATAAATTAATGCCATTTGTTCATTTACCTATTCAAAGTGGATCAAATAAAATGTTAAAGTTAATGAACAGAAAACATACCGTTGATGATTATTTAAAAGTTTATGAAAGATTAAAGAAAATTAATGCAGAGATAGAATTCTCTAGTGACTTTATTATTGGTTATCCTGGAGAAACTCAAAAAGATTTTAAAGACACATTTGATTTGATAAAAAAAATAAAATTTATAAATTCTTTTTCTTTTATTTTTAGTCCTAGACCTGGAACAAAAGCTGCAAAATTAGAAATGATTGAAAAAAATATTGCTAAAGAGAGACTGACATTAATTCAAGAGGAATTATTTAATAATCAAATAGATATTAATAAATCATTTGAAAATAATACAATAAATGTACTTGTTGAAAATAAAATGGAAAAACAAAATAAATTATTTGGAAGAAATAAATATATTTCTCCTGTAATTTTTGAGGGAAATGAAAATATTATTGGTAAAGTTGTAAAAGTAAAAGTTCAAACTAGCAACCAGAATACCTTATTTGGTTTATTAGATAACAAAATGGAAGCTGCTTAAATTGAGCAATTTAATTAAAAAAAATATTATTACAGAATTAAAATATGTATATTCTGAAAATAATACTTTAAGCATAATATTTAAAAATAATGATTTGTTACTTGGTGTAGCTGGTGAATTTAATAATAATTTAAAGGAATTAGAGAAAATTACAAAAACTAGCTTGTATTCAAGAGGGAATTCTATCCTAGTAAAGAGTGATCCAGAAAAGAATAATTTGATCAAAAATGCTATTCAATTTTTGACTGAACAGTTTTTAAATAATGGAACAATTGAAAAAAAAGATATAATTTCCTCCATAAACGATTTTATGATTGATGAAAAAAATAATACTGAAAAAAAAGTAGAATATATAATTAAAACTCCAAAAAAGTCTGTAATACCAAGGTCTGAAAAGCAGAAAGATTATGTTAGAGCTTTGAAGGAATCAGATATAATTATTTCAGCTGGACCTGCTGGAACTGGTAAAACTTTTTTAGCAGTTGCCGTAGCACTAACAATGTTATTAGACAAAAAAATAGAGAGGATTATTTTATCAAGACCTGCTGTTGAAGCTGGTGAAAGACTTGGATTTTTACCTGGTGATATGAGAGAAAAAGTAGATCCATATCTTAGACCATTATATGATTCTTTGTATGATTTATTAGATTTTGAAAAGATTCAAAAAAAAATTGAAGTTGGTGATATAGAAATAGCCCCTCTAGCATTTATGAGAGGTAGGACTTTAAAAAATTCTTTTGCAATTCTTGATGAGGCACAAAACGCAACAGATACGCAGATTAAAATGTTTTTAACTAGAATTGGAGAAAACTCGAAGATAGTAATAAATGGCGACCCCTCACAAATAGATTTACCTAATAAATCACTTTCAGGTTTATACAGATCAAAAAAATTGCTGGGAAACTTAAAAGAAATTTCGGTAGTTGATTTTGATCATAAAGACGTAGTTAGACACCCACTTGTATCTAAAATCGTTAAGGCATATTCAGAACAAAGCTCAGACGAATGATAAAAGCCAATGTAATATCTGGCTATTCAAATTGGGAAAAAATTATAAAAAAACCAAACGATTATTTAGAGAAAAGACTTAAAATATTATCTAAGAAGACGTTATTTTCAAAAAAAAATCATGAATTCTCAATACTATTGACCAATGATAAGAAAATGAAATATTTAAATCTTAAATTTAGAAAAAAAAATAAACCTACTGATGTTTTATCCTTTCCAATTAAAATTAAAGAGAAAAAAAAACTATACGTGGGCGATATAGCAATCAGCTATGAAATTATTAAAAAACGATCAAAAAAAACAAATTTCTTTTTAGAGTTTGATAAAATGTGGATACATGGATATCTTCATTTAATTGGTTATGATCACAAGAAACTAAATGATTTCAAAAAAATGTTTAAAAAAGAAAAATTAATATTGAAATATTTTCATAAAGTAAATTGACTTTATTAAACAAAAATAAAATTCTATTATACTCATTCATATTTTCTTTGGGTCTAATATCTTCTTTTAGCCTCCCACCCTACAATTTATTCTATATAAATTTCTTTTCATACCCAGCTCTTCTGTGGATATTATTGTTTTATTCAAATGATAAAATTGTTTCATTTAATCTTGGATGGATATTTGGATTTGGTTACTTTATTTCAAATTTATATTGGATAACAAATTCGTTAACTTTTGAAGATATATTTAAACCTTTGATACCATTTGCTCTAATTTTAATTCCATTATTTTTAGGATTATTTTATGGTTTTTCAACTTTAGTTTTTTCTTTTTTAAATCCCCAAAAAAATCTTTTATCAATTTTGATTTTGGCTACTATTTTGTCTATATTCGAATATATTAGGAGTTTCTTATTTGGTGGTTTTCCTTGGAATTTAATTGCCTTTAGCTTTGTTAATCATTTAGAATTTATTCAAATACTTTCTATAACGGGAACATATGCTTTTAATTCATTAGTTATTTTATTATTTTTATTTCCAATCATTTTATTTTTTAATTACAAAAAAAAAATTAAAATAGGTATTTTTACTTTTTCTTTTTTAGCTATCTTAACTAATTATTTTTGGGGTAAATCAAATTTGAAAGAATTTGAATTGATTGAAAAAAAGGATTTAGGTTTTAATATTAAGATTATTTCTCCTAAAATTAATATTAATAGATATTTTCAAAATGAAAATGCTAGTGAATTTATCCTTGAGTTGATTAATATTTCTAAGCCAAATCCATCAAGCGAAACACTATTTATTTTACCTGAAGGTATCCTTTCAAATATTTATTTTGAGGATCTTAAAAAATTTAAAGCTCTTTTTTCAAACAATTTTTCAAAAAAACATAGGATTATTTTTGGTATGAATATAAATGAAAAACAAAAAATCTATAATTCTCTCTTAGTAGTGAATAATGATCTTAATATTTTACAAAAATACTACAAAAATAAACTTGTACCATTTGGAGAGTTCTTGCCATTTGAAAATATATTAAGTGATTTAGGATTTAAAAAAATTACTCAAGGCTACCAATCTTTCTCTGCAAATAACCGAAGAGATCTAATTAGATTCAATAATTTTAGTTTTGTCCCACTTATTTGTTACGAAATTATTTATTCTGGTCAAATAAATAACAGTGAAAAAAATTATGACTTTATATTAAACATCTCTGAGGACGGTTGGTTTGGAAATTCTATTGGTCCATACCAGCATTTCTATCACTCAATTTTCAGATCTATTGAGGAAGGAAAACCCGTCATCCGCTCATCAAATAATGGGATTTCAGCCTTTATTAATCCAAAAGGACAGGTAATTGACAAAATTTTAACAACCGATAAGGGATTTATTGAGATTAAGTCTTTCAAAAAGTCTAATAAAACAATCTTTGGCTCTAATGGCAATAAGATCTTCTTTTATTTTCTATCTATTTATATTAGTTTAATTTTTTTTTTTAAAACACGGGAGAATTAATGAAAAAAAATTTTTTATTTACTAGTGAGTCAGTGTCAGAGGGACACCCGGATAAAGTTTGTGACAGAATTTCAGATATGGTTGTAGATAGTTTTTTAGCGTCCGAACCTCAAGCAAGAGTTGCTTGTGAAACTTTAACGACAACAAATAAAGTTGTATTAGCTGGAGAAGTAAGAGGACCAGAACTTAAGGAAGATGAGTTAATCTCAAAAGTTAGAGAATGTATTAAAGATATTGGCTATGATCAAGATGGCTTTTCTTGGAAAGAGCAAACTAAAATTGAAACACATTTACACTCACAATCAGCTGATATCGCAATGGGCGTAGACTCTGCAGGAAATAAAGATGAGGGTGCTGGAGACCAGGGAATTATGTTTGGTTATGCTTGTAACGAAACAGATGTATTGATGCCAGCCCCAATCCATTACTCACATAAAATATTAAGATTAATGGCTGAAGATAGAAAGTCAGGAAAGTTGAATGGAATAGAGCCAGATTCAAAAAGTCAAATTACAATCGAGTACAAAGATGGCATGCCCGCTGCTGTAACATCAGTAGTTATTTCTACACAACATTCAAAAGATGTCAGCTTAGCCCAAGTTAAAGAACTATGTATGCCTTATATAGAGAGATCTATCCCTAAAAACTTATTGGGTAGTCTTGATGAAAAAGAGATTTATATTAACCCTACCGGAAACTTTGTAATTGGTGGCCCAGATGGAGACAGTGGTTTAACCGGAAGAAAAATTATTGTTGACACATATGGTGGAGCCGCACCTCATGGTGGGGGTGCATTTTCAGGAAAAGATCCTACAAAAGTTGATAGATCAGCTGCTTATGCATCAAGATATTTAGCTAAGAATGTTGTGGCATCAAAAATTGCAGACAAATGTTTAATTCAATTAGCTTACGCTATTGGAGTGTCCAAACCACTATCAATTTATGTAGATTTATTTGATAATGATGAAGAAAAGAATTTGCATGTCGAAAAACTAATAAAAGAAAACTTTGATTTAAGTCCAAGAGGAATTAGAGAAATGCTAGGTTTAAATAAACCTATTTATGAAAAAACTGCTGCCTACGGTCACTTTGGGAGAATTCCTGAGAATGATGGCTCTTTTTCTTGGGAAAAAACAGATAAATCTGGAGTTTTTAGTAAGTAAATATTGTTGATAATAAATAAAAAATAACTATATTCCAGACACATTGTTGAAATTTCAAAAATGGGCTTAGGCCCATTTTTTTTTGGCTAAAAGTTATGTTAAATAGAAGAGCAGATAAATTAGAATTATTAAGGATCGCCGAGGCAGTAGCACTAGAGAAATCAATTGATAAAGAGCTTATTATAGGATCAATGGAAACTGGAATTGCTAAAGCAGCAAAGTCTAAATTTGGATCAGATAACGAAATCAAAGTAGAAATTAATCGAGATAATGGAGATATAGCAATATTCAGAAAATTATTAATTGTTGAAAATCCAGAGAATTCAAACTCAGAAATCACTCTAGGTGATGCGATCAAACTTAACCAATTAAATAAAGATAAACAAATAGGAGACGAGGTTCTTCAGCCGTTACCATCATTTGATTTTGGAAGAATTGCAGCTCAAACGGCAAAACAAGTAATAAGTTTTAATGTTAGAGAAGCAGAGAGAGAAAGACAATTCAATGATTTTATCGACAAAAAAGATACAATATTAAGTGGAATAGTAAAAAGATTGGAATTTGGAAATGTTATAGTAGATTTAGGTAGAACAGAGGCAATTATACAAAAAAATGAGATGATACCAAGAGAAAATATAAAAGCAGGTGATAGAATAAAAGCATATTGTCTTGATGTAAGACGAGAACCAAGGGGTCAACAAATATTTTTATCTAGAGCCCACCCAAAATTTATGGATAAATTATTTGTTCAAGAAGTACCAGAAATATATGATGGATTAATTGAAATTAAATCGTCTTCAAGAGATCCAGGTAGTAGAGCCAAAATATGTGTGAAAGCAATAGATACGTCGTTGGATCCTGTTGGAGCATGCGTTGGAATGAGAGGAAGTAGAGTTCAGGCTGTTGTTAATGAATTGCAAGGGG
>CACFYO010000016.1 GCA_902570545.1 uncultured Pelagibacteraceae bacterium
ATTCCAAATGCCTTCCAAAAGAAGATGAAAAATTTACATTTAATTTTGAAACCTTATCTTTTGTGATTGGAAAATAATTTTTTCCAACAGTTAGATTAATTTTGTTTTTTTTAAAAAAAGCATTAAGAATAGTTGCTGCATTACTCATTTTGCAATTAATTTTTAAATATTCCCTTATAATCTTTGCTACATTTTGACCTTTTACTTGTCTTCTAGGATCTTTAATTTTGTTATCAAATCTGATCAGTATTTCTCTTAAGGAGCGTCCTGCTATATTTCTGTTTTGATTTTGTTTACATAGTTTAAGATATCTTTTTTTATCCAACTCAACGATAGTTTCATCAACATCTGAATTAGTCTCTAATCTTCTTAATAATTCATTAAAATAAGCCTCACGCCAAAAATGTCTTTGTAATCTAAGTTTCCACCTTTTTGGAATATCTAATTTATTAACCAATAGGTGAAATATTTCTACATTTCCTATTGTTATACTCCCAGACTTATAACTAAATTTATTTAAAACTTTAATAGCAGTATTTATTATTTGCTTATCATCTCTTTTTTCATCTTTTGATCCTATGATCTCGAAACCTATTTGATCTCTGATAATTTTTTCATTTTTTTTCTGAACTTTTCTGAATGCTTGACCATTATAAAATACTTTTGAAGATCTCTTTTTTTTTTGATTGAGATATTTGATGCAGGAAGCAATGGTTAAATCAGGTCTTAAACAAATTTCCTTTCCATTCTGATCCATAAATGAAAAAATTAAACTTCTAAATGACTCCCCAGATCTCTCAAGAATTACATTAGTTGGAATTACTGTATCTAAATCTATATATTCAAATCCACTTAATTTTAAAGATTTAAGTATATTTTCAGATAAGCTTTTTGACTTCATCGATTAAATCTTTCATTGGAATTGTTTTGTTGTTCTCACCCTTTACACCTTTTAAATTTTTAATGGTCACTGTATTATCTTTAAATTCATTTTCTCCACAAATTACTGCAACTGGTAATTGGCGTTTGTTTGCAAAAGTAAGCTGCTTACCCAGATTTTTTTTGGTATCTAAAAATATTTCTGAATTAATATTGTTTTGTCTTAAAAGATCTAAAATTTCGTAGTAGTTTTTTAAGTATTTTTGATCCATCACACAAACTAAAACTGGTTTTTGTTCATCTAATTGAAACTGATCTAATTGCATTAATGCAAACAAAAGTCTATCTACACCAAAACTTATACCTGTACCTGGAATATCCAATCCTTTAAATCTTGATATAAGTTGTGCATAAGCTCCGCCTGAACAAATACTCCCAATATCTACCTCTTTACCTTTATTATTTGTAACTTTAAAATTTAAATTAGTTTCAACAATGAAATCAGAATAATACGCCAAGCCTCTGACAATTGTGAAGTTGGTTTTGACTTGATCTAAGTTTGATCCATATCCAAGGACCTCAAAAAAGTCTTCTAATTCCTTGATTCCTTCTTGCGATAGTGAGTTTTTTAAATTTTGTTTCAGTTCATTTAAATCTTTAATTTTTAAATAATCTAATATTTTAGAAACCTGCTTATCATTTAATTCTGCACCTTTTGTGATAGCACCACTAGTATCTTTTCTTTCCTTTCTCAAAAGGTCCTCTACACCTTTTATTCCAAATCCAGGCTTATCAAGTTTATCAATTGCCCTAATAACTTTTAACTGTTTTTCCTCAATTATTTTTAATTCATTTAGCAAGCCTTGAACTATTTTTCTGTTACTTACATTGATTGTAAACTGATCTTTCTTTAATCCACATTCAAAAAGTGTTGCTGAAATTAAATTACAAAGTTCAGCGTTAGCTTGTGATGAACTAACATTTCCTACAATATCAAAATCTGCCTGCAAAAATTCTCTATATCTTCCATTACCAGACTTTTCGTTACGAAATACATTTTGAATAGCATATCTTTTATAAATTGATGGTAATTCTTGATTATTTTGAGCAACAAATCTTGCTAGAGGACTAGATAAGTCATATCGAAGAGTAATACTTTTATCTCCATCTTTAAATGAAAATACATCAGACATAGGATTGGTTTCATCTTCTGCAAGAAAAGATCCTATATTTTCACTTATTTCGAACGATGGTGTTTCTAGTGGTTCAGCACCAAACTTAATAAAATTATTCTCAATTACTGATAACAGCTTTTTTTTGAGAAGAAGTTTCTTATCCCAACGATCTTCAAATCCTGAGGGCAACCCAGGTATTAATTTATTTTCTTTATTCATTTTTTGGTACCCTGGCTTGGAATTGAACCAAAAACTAAAGTTCCACAAACTTTCGTGATAACCATTTCACCACCAGGGCCTATTATTGTTTTATACTAATTAGAGTTAAATTTAAATTTTAAAATAGTTAAATAGCTAGCTGCAAGCCAGCATGAAAATGGTGTCTTTTGTGAGATACAAAAATTTTACTATTTTTAATCATAGATGTTAAATAGCATTTTAGACTTAAAATGCAAGTATGTATTGTATAGGAATATTCATAGGGTTTACCTAATTTTATTCCTATACAAAATTTTAAATGAAATAAATTTTAAGAAGTTTTCTTTAAATTCACTGCGCTTGGACCTTTGTCTCCATCCTGAATTTCAAATTCCACAGCGTCGTTCTCATTCAAAAAACGAAGTCCTGCTTCACGAACTGCGCTTGCATGAACGAAACAATCTTTTTCTCCGTCTTCTCTTTCTATAAACCCGTAGCCCTTCTTACCGTTGAACCACTTTACTTTTCCTTTTAATGTACTCATACTTTTCTTTTACTCTTTCTTTATTATATTAAACTTAGCTAAACTTCAGCTAGCGGGATAGTTATTAGATTTTAAAATTGAATGCAAGCATTTTTGCTACACGGTTTTATTTCTAAAATGGTGGCTTCGGCGGGACTCGAACCAGCGACACAAGCCTTTTCAGGGCTCTGCTCTACCAACTGAGCTACGAAGCCATTAATTAAAACCTAAAAATAATTCTTCCTTTTGTCAAATCATAAGGTGTTACTTCCACTGTTACATTATCACCTTGAAGAACTCTAATCCTATTCTTCCTTAACTTTCCAGCTGTGTGAGCTGTAACAATATGATTATTTTCAAGCTTTACTCGGAACATGGCGTTAGGTAATAGATCGATTACTTTACCTTTAAATTCCAATAAATCTTGTTTCGACAAATTTTGTTACTCCTTATTTATTCTAGATTTTATACTCAAAGCATGACCTTTTAATTCTTCATACTCAGCGAGATGTGTAGCGTATTCTCCTATTTTCTCAACACCTTTTTTTGAAAGAGTTATAAGGCTAATTTTTTTATAAAATTCACTTAAACTTAAGCCTGACGAAAATTTAGCTGACGAATTAGTTGGTAGTACATGATTTGTCCCAACAGCATAGTCGCTTAATGCCATAGGAGAATATTTTCCTATACAAATACTTCCCGCATTAAAAATTTTATTCTTATACTTTTTATAATTGCTAACATTTATTTCTAAGTGTTCAGGACCTATCTCATTAATCGCATCAATAATTTGTCTATCATTATATACTTTTAAAATTAGTCCATTATTTTTAATACTTTTAGATGCAATATTTTTTCTTGGTAAATTTTTTAATTTTAATTCTAAATCTTTCTTAAATTTGTTAATCAAATTGGAATTTTTAGTGATCAATATACATTGAGAATTTGAGTCATGTTCGGCCTGCCCAATCATAGATGTAGTAACTTCATTTAAATTAGTTTTGCTATCCGCTAATATTGTTATTTCAGATGGGCCGGCAATCATTCCTTCAATACCTACATCTCCGAAAACCTGCCGTTTAGCTCCAGCAACAAAGATATTGCCCGGTCCAACAATTTTATTTACTTTTTGAATATAAGCCAAACTACCTATAGCTTGTGCACCTCCCATTGAATAAATTTCATTAATTCCTAATTTTTTTGCTGCATATAAAACTGCAGGATTTAATTTTCCATTATTTTTTGGATTTGCTAGTACAATTCTTTTTACACCTGCAATTTTTGCTGGTATAGCATTCATCAATAATGTTGATGGTAAGTTTGCTGGGACATAAATACCTACCGATTGAATTGGTAAATATTTATACTCAATTTTATTATTTAGATTATCTTTATAAAAGATATCAGTAGTTTTTTGTAAAGAATGAAATTTAAGTATCCGTTTGTAAGAAAAATCTATAGCTCTTTTAATCTTAGGGTCTAAAGATTTAATTGCTTTATTAATTTGCTTAATACTTGGCTTAATTTGACTATTTTTACTAAATTTTTTCTCATATTTTAAAAGACTTTTATTTTTATTGTTCTTAATATCTTTTAAAATTTTAGAAATTGTTTTATTTTCATTTTTTTTTCCAGATCTTCTAAGATCTAAAAAATTTGTTAAATTATTTAAGTAATTTTTTTTATTACAATTAATTATTTTTATCATTTACTATTTTTTGATCCTCTAGTGTCACTTCAATTACTTCAGCGGCAAGAGTTATAATTCTATTTTTCGAAAATAACATAGTTATTTCAAAATTCTCCCCTTTCTTAAAAATATCAATTGTTAATAATTCTAATGTTAGATTAGTGTCATTTTGGTCTATATTCTTAGATTTTGACGAATTAATAAATTCAAATTTGATAATACTGTTTATTAATTTATTTTTATTTTCGTCTTCTTTACTAAATCTTGCTATTGAAATTAGGAAAATCTTGTTAGAAGCTAAATATTTAACATCGTCAATATTAACTTTACCCTCAGAGCAGCAAGCTGAAATAATATGAAGATCTTCAGGAGTTTGTGCAATTATCTTTTTTAAATACTGGTTTTCCATCAATTAACACGTTGAATGTTTACCCCAACTTTTCTTAGTTTATTCTCTATATTTTCATATCCTCTATCAAGGTGATAAATTCTATTAATTGTGGAAGATCCTGTGGCAACTATTGCAGCTAAAACTAATGCAACCGAAGCTCTTAAGTCACTAGACATTAATTCTGCAGCTTGAAAGTTAGTATCACCTGAAATAAATGCCTTATTTTTTTTAATTAAAATCTCAGCACCTAATCTTCTTAATTCAGCTACATGCATAAATCTATTTTCGAAAATACTCTCAGTTATTGAGCTTTTACCTTTAGCCTTACAAAGTAGAACCATAAACTGAGCTTGTAAATCTGTAGGAAAGTTTGGATATTCTTTAGTAACTAAATTAGTTAAGTTTTTGATTTTTTTTGGACCAGATATATGGATTTGATTTTTAGCTACTTTAATTTTTGCTCCAACTCTTTTTAGTAATGATAATTCTGTTTTAATAATTTTTGGATCAAAATTATTTATTTTTAAATTACCTCCAGTTAAACATGCTGCTACACAAAAAGTACCTGTTTCTATTCTATCTGACATCACAGAATAACTTGTACTTTCTAAAGATTTAATGCCTTCTATCTTCACAGTACGTTTGCCTATAAATTTTATTTTTGCACCACCTGATTTTAAAAAATTTATTAAATCAATTATTTCTGGTTCAATTGCACAGTTTCTAAGAATGGTAATTCCATTTGCTAAACATGCAGCTATAATTGTATTTTCAGTTGCTCCAACACTAATTTTTGAGAATCTGATTTTTGCACCTTTGAGTTTTTCTTTCGTATATGCGTGGATATAGCCTTTCTTAATATCATATTTCATTCCAAGTTTTTTAAGCGCATTCAAATGATAATTTACAGGTCTTGCCCCTATTAGGCAGCCACCAGGCAAAGAAGTAATTGACTTTTGATGTTTGGCAACAAGCGCTCCTAAAACTAATATTCCAGCTCTCATCGTTCTAACAAGCGAATATGATGCAAAAAAATTTTGCTTTTTTTTCTTTGTTATTTTAACAATTTTTCTATTTTTATTAAATTTTATTTCAGAGCCAAGAGATTTTAAAAGATTTATCATTGTATTTATGTCTTTAACACGAGGTAAATTTTTTATTATGACCTCTTTTTCAAATAAGATTGTCGATGCCAAAATTGGTAAAGCAGCGTTTTTTGAACCCGAAATTGAAATTTCGCCCTTTATTTTGCAAGGACCTTTAACAATAAATTTGTCCATTATTATATTTTTGGAAGTGTAACTCCCTTTTGACCCTGGTATTTACCATTTCTATCTGCATATGAAACAGCTGGGTCCTCATTGCCCTTTATAAAAACAAATTGAGCAACTCCTTCATTGGCGTAAATTTTTGCTGGCAACGGTGTTGTATTAGAAAATTCTAATGTTACATGTCCCTCCCAACCTGGTTCGAGAGGTGTGACGTTGACAATTATTCCACATCTTGCATATGTAGATTTTCCTAAACATATAACCAAAACATTTTTAGGAATCTTAAAATATTCTACTGTTCTCGCTAATACAAATGAATTGGGTGGTATTATACATTCAGATGAGTTTTTTGTAATAAAATTTGAAGATTTAAAATTTTTTGGATCTACAATTTCGGAATTTACGTTGGTAAAAATTTTAAATTCATCAGAGACTCTCGCATCATAACCATATGATGAAACACCAAATGATATTTTATCTCCTCTAACTTGTTTGTCTTCAAAAGGAGAGATCATATCATTATCTCTGGCCATTTGTATAATCCACTTATCAGATTGGACCGACATTATTTATTTTTTTTCTTTGTTTTTTTTTGGAATTCTTTTCTTTTTTTTAAATTTTTTCTTAAGGCAAGTTCAAGTTTACTAAAATTATTCTTTTTTGAACTCATTATTTATTTTTTGTCGGGATTTGTCAGATGATCAAGAGTTATAACCTGATCAAGAGGAATAGTTTTATCTTCTTCAATTTTTACTAGGCCAGTTTTCACCTGCTTCTTAGCTCTTTTTTCTGCAAGTTTTTTTTCTCTTTTTGCTTTTTTTTCCATGAGCTTTGCGTTTTTATTAGCTCCATATGTGTAGTGAATTCCCATAACATTATCCTTTAACAGGTATAACTTATTTTAAAAAAAAATTAAGGCAATAATTTGAAAAAATTAATTTTATACACTAATTTAAGTAAATATTGCCCCTATAGTTAAATGGTATAACACATCCATGGTAAGGATGAGTTTCCAGTTCAATTCTGGATGGGGGCACCATTGTTATTTTGCATAAAAATTTTTTTTTAGCAAAAACCCAATTATAACTAGAACTATAATTCCAAGAATGGGTAAATAAATATCAGGAGAAAAAATTAATTCTAAAACACTTGGTACCTCAGAATTTTCCTCCAATATCTTACTCAAACCAGCGCCAAGAGATGCTCCAACAAATAATTGTGGAGTCATTCCAATTATTGATCCAAGAAAAAAATTTCTAACCTTAACTTTAAATATTGTGGGTAAAATATTTGAAATAAAAAAAGGAATGCCGCCTATAAATCTATAGATTAGAAAAAAAACAAACTCATTCTTTTTAAATTTTTCAGTAAAATTACCAAAACGAGATGAAAATTTTTGCTCAACCAAATCTTTAAAAAAATAATTTGCAAACATATAAAGAAGTGTTGCGCCAATAGATAACCCAAAAACTACTAGAAAAGTTCCTAACCACTTTCCAAAAATAAAACCACCAACAAGAAATACTGGCGAGCCAAAGCCTAATAAAAGAACCCAGACTATGGTACCTACTAAAAAAATAATACTTGATAAAAAAATATTACTATTTTTAATATTCTCTAAAGCTTCTCTATTTTGTCTTATTAATTCATAACTTGAAAAATCCTGAAATGAAAAGTTGTTAAAAAAAATCAATAAAAAAACAAATACTATCAAAATGTAGGCAGAGCCTAAAAATAGTTTAATTTTTTTTTCTCTATTCATTGATTTTTAACTTATTAAAAATCGCTGTACTTATATATATATATTTGTATAACTACCGAAATTTAACATTAATTTGACAACAATGAAACGTACATATCAACCAAGTAACAGAAAAAGAAAAAAGGCTGTTGGCTTTAGAGCTAAAAAAAAGACAAAGGGTGGGAGAAAAGTATTAAAAAGAAGAAGAGCTAAAGGAAGAAAAAAATTAACAAACGCTTAATGAAAAACAAGATTGTTAGCCTTTCTAAAAATGAGGATTTTAAGTCTATTCTGAGTGGAAAAAAAATTTCTAACAAATACTTAACAATTTTCTTTAAAAAACTTTCTGATAAAAATAATAATAGATTAAATATTAGTTTTGTAGCAAAAAAGAAAATTGGAAATGCAGTAACAAGAAATAGAATTAAAAGAAGACTAAGAAATATTATGAACGAAGCTGTAAAATCAATTAACATTAATTTTAATTACTGTTATTTATTGATTGCAAGAATATCTGTTAGCAAAGATCCTTATGAAACAATAAAAAATGCAACACTAGAAGACTTTAAAAAAATTAAATGACCAATTTTATTAAATTTTTAATAATCAAGATTATAAGGTTTTATCAAATACTTATATCTCCGTATCTAGGTAATAATTGCAGATATCTTCCAACATGTTCTGATTATTTTATTGAAAATATAAAAGAGAATGGAATTTTAAAAGGAAGTATTTATGGATTTAAAAGAATACTTAGTTGTCATCCGATAAAAATTTTGGGTGGTGGAGAGGGATTTGATCCAGTTAAAAAGAAAAAGTAATTTATGGATACAAAAAATGTAATTGCCGCAATATCTCTGAGTGCGGCGGTAATAATACTTTATAGTCTATTTTTCGCACCAGCAGTAGTAGACCAAAAAGATATTTCTAATGAAAAAAATATTACCAGTGAAAATTCTTCAACTGATGCACCATCATTAGTTCAGGACGAAGAAACAATTAAAATATCTAGAAATGACGCTTTAAAAGAAAATGAAAGAGTTCTTTTTGAAAATGACAAAATTAAAGGCTCAATTTCATTAATTGGGTCTTCAATAGACGACTTAACTTTTAAAAATTATACAAATACTTTAAATGGAGATGATAATGTAATCTTATTAAATCCTAAACAGTCTAATAATGGATATTATGTAGAAACTGGATGGGCAACTACTAACAAAAATATTGATTTACCAAACTCAAAATCTCTTTGGAGCATTGAAGGAAGTAACAAACTCACACCTAGTACACCAGTAATATTAAGTTGGACTAACAGTCAAAATATTAAATTCTTAAAAGAAATAAGCATAGATAAACAATATCTTTTTAACATCAAACAAACGATAATTAATAATTCGGATAAAACTTATAACTTTTATCCATATGGACAAATTATTAGAAATGTAGCCCCTGATGTAACTAATTTTTATATTTTGCATGAGGGTTTAATTGGAGTTTTTGATGATCAATTAGTTGAAGAGGATTATGATGATATTGAGGAAAAAAAATATTCTAAGAATGCACAATCTGGATGGCTAGGTATAACTGATAAATATTGGCTTACTAGTCTTATACCCGAAAAAGATAAAGGTTTTAGATCTGATTTTGATTACAAAAATAAGTTCAGAGCAAATTTTATTGAGACTAATGCAACAGAAGTTGGAGCAAACGAGACAAAAAGTAACTCAATTAGAGTAATAATTGCTGCAAAAGAAGTAAACGTTATTGATGGATATGCTGAGAGTGAAAATATTAATAAGTTTGATTTAGCAATAGATTGGGGATGGTTTTATTTCATTGTAAAACCTTTATTCTTTGCAATTCAATATTTCTTTAATCTTGCTGGTAATTTTGGAATAGCAATTATAATGATAACTGCTTGTATAAGATTAGCATTTTTTCCACTTGCAAATTACTCATTTAGGTCAATGGCTAAAATGAAAGTTCTTCAGCCAGAAATGACAAGACTAAAAGAGTTGCATAAAGAAGATAAAATGAAACTCCAACAAGAGATGATGGCATTATACAAAAGAGAAAAAGTTAATCCAATAAGCGGGTGTCTTCCAATTTTTATACAGATACCTTTTTTCTTTGCAATTTATAAAGTTTTGTTTGTAACAATTGAGATGAGGCATCAACCATTTTTTGGTTGGATAAAAGATTTAAGTGAAAGAGATCCTACATCCATATTTAATTTATTTGGACTAATTCCATGGGATCCCCCTTCTTTTTTACTAATAGGTGTATGGCCATGCTTAATGGGCGTTTCAATGTGGATGCAGCAAAAATTAAATCCAACGCCTCCCGATCCTGTTCAAGCAAAAATATTTATGTTCTTTCCTTTATTTTTGACAATAATACTAGCACCTTTTCCAGCAGGACTAGTTATTTACTGGACTATAAATAACATTTTAACAATGGCACAACAGTACATAATAATCAAAAGAACGACTGTCAAAACTGTTTAATAAAAATGGAAATAGAAAAAATAGTACCAAAAGATGGTCCTTCCATCGAAGAGGTTAAAAAATATATAGATAAATATAAAAATGAATTAATAGTTATTAAATATGGAGGAAACGTTTTTATTGATAGAAATATTTTTAATAATTTTATTTCAGATATAAGTATTCTAAATAAGTTAGGGTTATCAATAATAATAGTTCACGGAGGTGGTCCTAGAATTAAAAGAGAACTAGAAAAATCAAATATTCAATCAAAATTTATTAGAGGTTTAAGAGTTACAGACGAAAAAATTATAAATATTGTTGAAGATGTCCTTATTGACTTTAATGAAGATATTGTGAATTCTTTAATTGAAAAAGGTTCAAAAGCAATCTCATTAAACACAAAAAAAAATAATGTTATTGAGGTTATTCCAGAAACAGAGGAACTCGGTTTTGTTGGAAAACCAAATAAAATAAATACAAATATTATAAAAGATATAATTAAGGTAAATTCAGTTCCAATTATATCACCTTTAGGATTAGGTAAAAATAATCAAACATTTAATATTAACGGAGATACAGCAGCTGGTGCTATAGCTAAATCTTTGAAATGTAGAAGATTATTATTAATGACAAATGTTGAAGGTGTACTAGATAAAGAAAAAAAACTCATTACGGAAATTACATCCTCAGAAATCCTAGAGATGATAAATAATGAAATTATAACAGAGGGTATGATTCCTAAGATCAACACTTGCTTAGATGCAGTAATGAATGGAGTTACAGGTGTTGGAATTATTGATGGAAGAAAAAAACATTCAATTCTTTTTGAATTATTCTCAGACAAAGGTGCTGGTACATTAATAAGAAAATGAAAAATATAAAAAATATTTTATTCGATTGTGATGGAGTTCTATATCAGGATTTAGAATCTGTATTTGGTCAAGTAAGCAAAAGAATGACACAATACATTTCTGAAAAATTAAAAATTAACTTAGTCGAAGCTAAAAAATTACAAACCGAATACTTTCATAAATATAATACAAGTCTAAATGGATTAATGATTCATCACGATATTCCTCCTAAAGAGTTTTTAAATTTTGTTCATGACATTGACCTATCTTTTATGGAAAAGGATATTGATTTGAGAGGTGAAATAGAAAAATTGGATTTAAGAAAGTTTGTTTTTACCAATGGTTCTAGTGAGCATGTTAGTAATATAACTACACATTTAGGGATTGATGATCTATTTGAAGACGTATTTGATATAGTTGATGCGGAATATAACCCAAAACCTGCAGCGAGAGCATTCGATCTGATGGTAAAAAAATTTGATATTGACCCAAAAGAAACAATTTATATTGAAGATATTGCAAAAAACTTGTCAATTGGAAAAGAAAGAGGAGCTACGACAGTTTGGCTAATCAATAATGAATATTGGGGTAAAAAAGAATCTGATAAAGACTATATTGACTATAAAATAGAAAATCTCTCTTTATTTTTAAAAGAAATAAGGATATTAAAAAACTCATAAATTATGAGTATAGAAAACTTAATAAATGAAGCTTGGGAAAAAAGGGATCAAATAAATCCTTCTTCAGATCAGTCTTTAAAAGATAAAATAAATCAAGTTATTGATGATTTAGATAGTGGAAAGTCACGAGTTGCTGAAAAAATAAATGGTGAATGGATAACTCATCAACATTTGAAAAAAGCAATCATGTTAAGTTTTAGATTATATCCAATGGAGAATTTGAACGGTCCATATAGTAGTTGGTATGATAAAGCTCATCTACTAAAGGGTAAGACTGCAGGATGGACAAAAGAAGATCATGAGAAAGCGGGTTTTAGAATGGTACCTAACTCTCCAGTAAGAAAAGGAAGTTTTGTTGGAAAGAATGCAGTTTTAATGCCATGCTACGTTAACATTGGGGCATACATAGATGAAGGAACAATGATTGATACATTTGCAAGAGCAGGAAGCTGTAGCCAAATTGGAAAAAATTGCCATATATCAGCTGGTTCAGGTGTAGGTGGAGTTTTAGAACCTGCGCAAGCTCTGCCAACTATTATCGAGGATAATGTTTTTTTAGGTGCGATGTCTGAAGTTGTAGAAGGTGTAATTGTAGGAGAAGGATCCGTACTGAGTATGGGTATGTACATAGGACAATCTACAAAAATTGTTAATAGAAAAACTGGAGAAATTACTTATGGAAAAATTCCTCCTTATTCAGTTGTTGTACCAGGTTCACTTCCTGACAAAAATAACCCAACTGCACCTTCACTATATTGTGCTGTAATAATTAAGCAAGTAGATGAGAAGACAAGATCTAAAACTTCTATTAACGATCTCCTGAGAGAATAGTTTCGATGAAAATTATAAATGAACTTCAATTAGCCAAAGAGCTAATTAGATTTCCAACTGTAACTCCTATAGATGCTGGAATAATGAAATTTTTGGAAAAAAAATTGAAAAAACTTGGCTTTAAAACTAAAATTCTTGAGTTCAAAGAAAAAGGAAATGCTCCAGTTAAAAATCTATATGCAAGATTAGGAAGCAAAAGTCCTAATTTTTGTTATGCAGGACATCTTGATGTTGTTCCAGCTGGAAATTTAAGAGATTGGACAGTAAATCCATTTAAACCAACTATTAAGAAAGGACATTTAATTGGAAGGGGTGCAAATGATATGAAAAGCTCTATAGCTGCATTTGTTTCTGCTATAAGCGTTTTTGTTGAGAAAAATAGAGGATTTAATGGATCAATAAGTCTTTTAATAACTGGAGATGAGGAAGGTGTTGCCATTAATGGAACCAAAAAAGTTGTAGACTATTTAAAAAAGAAACGAGAGAAAATAGATTTTTGCTTGGTTGGAGAGCCAACTAATCCTAATAAATTAGGTGAAATGATTAAAATTGGTCGAAGAGGAAGTATGAACGGTCGATTAACAGTTACAGGAGTTCAAGGGCATGTAGCATATCCTCATAGAGCAAATAACCCTTCGACTGCTTTAGTGAGAATACTTAAAGAACTAAAAGATTTAAGATTTGACAAAGGTACGAAGGATTTTCAACCAACAAATCTTGAAATTACAAAAATTAATATAAATAATACCGCAGATAATGTAATTCCAGGTCTTGCATATGCTTCATTTAATATAAGATTTAATAATATGCATACTTCAAATTCCATTAAAAAAAAAATTAATAAAATTTTAAAAAAGGTATGTAATAAAACTAAATCTAAATATAAAATTAATTATAGTGTTTCAGGTGAAGCTTTTCTTACAAAGCCTAACAGTACAACTTTTATGATACAAAATATTATTAAAAAAGTTACTAAAATAAAACCTAAACTTTCAACTACTGGAGGCACATCAGATGCAAGGTTCATTAGGAAAATAGCCCCTTGTTTAGAATTTGGCTTAGTAGGAAAAACTATGCATAAAGTTGATGAGGCTGTGTCACTAACCGATTTAAAAAAATTGAGTTTAATATATTCAAAAGTTTTAAAAAATTATTTTAAGTGAAGACTGGTTTAATCACTTCAGATACTTATAAAAACCATAATACTGGGAATGGCCATCCAGAAAAAATTGATAGGGTTACCGCAATAATTGATAACTTTAAAAAAGTAGATAACAAAAATCTTATATGGAAAAAACCTAATAAATTTGACGAATTTTTTTTAAATAAAACCCATTCAAGCGAATATATTAATCATGTTAAACAGTCTTTTCCAAAAAAAGGTTTAGTATTTTTAGATGGTGACACAATTGTTTCTCCTGGTAGTAAAGATGCTACTAAGGATGCAGTAGGTTCAATTATTACAGCAATAGATGGAGTACAAAACAAAGAATTTAAGAATGCTTTTTGCGCTGTAAGACCTCCGGGTCATCATGCAGAAAAAGAAAAAGCTATGGGATTTTGTATATATAATAATGTAGCCGTTGGTGCGAATTACCTAATTGAAAAGTATAAATACAAAAAAATTGCAATAATTGATTTTGATGTTCACCATGGTAATGGAACTCAAGATATTTTTTATGATAATGAAAAGGTATTATATATTTCTACTCACCAATACCCTTATTATCCCGGCTCAGGTTCAAATAAGGAAAATGGAAAATTTAATAATGTATTGAATATTCCACTAGAAGCTGGAACAACATCCGAAGTATATTTAAATGCATATGAAAATGTTTTAACTAAAATAAAACAGTTCAAACCTGAATTTTTGTTATTTTCTGCGGGTTTTGATGCACATATTGATGATCCATTAGCACAAATGAGATTATGCACTGAGGATTTTTATAAAATTACCAAAAGGACTTTAGAATATTCCAAATCTTTTTGTAATGGTAGGGTCGTTTCAATTCTTGAAGGTGGTTATGATCTTAGAGCCTTACAAAATAGTACTCAAAGACATGTTGATGCGTTGTTAGAATTTAATTGATAATATTTTTTTAAGCACTAAACACGAGCATATGAAACCATATAAGATTAAAAAGTCTGATATTGATAAAAAAGGTAAAGGACTTTACGCTACAAGAGATATAAAAGAAGGTGAAAAAATAATCAATTACATTGGTAAATTAATTACCAAAAAACAAACTGAGAATTCAGATAAATACGATAACAGTAAGCCAATATATTTATTTACAGTAAATAAAAGATATGATCTCGATGGGGATTTCCCATGGAATACAGCTGGTCTAATAAATCACTCTTGTGAAAATAATTGTGACTACGATGGTAAGGGACTTAAAATTTGGGTTAAGGCTATAAAAGATATTAAAAAAGGTGAAGAATTAACTTGTGACTATGGATTTGGTTATGACAAAGATTACAAACAATTTCCTTGTAAATGTAAGTCAAAAAATTGTTGTGGCTATATTGTAAGAGCAGAATCAAGGTGGAGAATTAATAAAAAATTCTCAATTGGCAACAGGAAAAATTAGTATAAAACTTTTTTCAAAAATAATCCTTCTGCTGGTGCTGGCGGTGCACATAAATTTCTATTTTTTGATTTAATTACACTTGTAAATTTTTTTAATGTCCATTTTTTTTCACCAATATATTTTAAACAGCCAACCATTGATCTAACTTGTTGTTTTAAAAATGATTGAGATCTAAACTCTAATTCAATTTTGTTTTTTGTCTTTTTAATTTTAACAGATTTAATTGATCGTATTGGGCTCTTTGCATTACATCCAGATGCTCTAAAAGTTGAAAAATCATGAGTTCCAGTTAACTTTTTTGCTGCTTTTTTCATTATCTCTAATTCTAGGTTTTTTATAACAAACCATCCTCGCTTATTTTGAAGGATCGGTTTACTTAACTGATTGAAAATAACATATTTATAAACTCTCTCTTTTGCAGAAAAACGTGCATGAAATTTTATATTTTTTCTTTTTATTTTTAAAACGGCTATTTCGTATTTATTTAAAAAATAATTAATTGATTTTAAAAATTTATTTAAATTTTGTATTTTTTCAGTGACATCAAAATGTGCAGATTGTTCAATTGCATGAACACCAGTATCTGTTCTTCCCGAACCAATAAGTGTAATTTTTTCATTTAAAAGATATGAAATTTTTTTTTGAATTAATCCTTGTATAGTTTTGCCTTTTATTTGTACCTGCCAACCTACGAAAGAAGATCCAACATATTCGATTAGAATTTGATATCTGAACATGTTTAATTCAAATCAGTGCCTTTAGTAATTTGGCTACCACGCAGAAATTCCTTAGTTTTTTGTACTGTTTTACCTTGTCTTTGTATCTCAATGATCTTTATTGAATTTTCACCACAACCAATTTCAAAATTATCTGATAGGACATATCCTGATTTTCCACTTAAAATTGATTTTTCTGCTTTTAGTATCTTGTATCTTTCCCCTTTAAATTCAAACCAACCTCCTGGATTAGGATATAGACCATTAATTTTTCCTATTATTTTTAAATTACTATCCTCCCAATTTATTTTTCCTTCTTCTTTTTTAATTTTTTTTGCATATGTAGATTTACTATGATCTTGTTCTTTAAAATGTGCTTTGTTATCAAATATATCATCAATATTTTGTAGTATCTTTTGAGATGCTAAATTACTTAATCTTTGAGATAAATCCTCAGTATTTTCATTTTCTAAAATATTTATTGAATATTGATTACAGACGGGACCAGAATCTAAACCCTCATTAATTTTCATTATAGAAATACCTGTTGATGTTTCATTTTCCATAATTGCTCTTTGAATGGGAGCTGCACCTCGTAATTTTGGTAAAAGTGAATAATGAATATTTATCCATCCATATTTTGGAATTTCTAAAATATCTTTTTTAAGAATCTGCCCGTAAGCAACAACGATACCTAAACTAATATTTTTTTTATGAAGAAAGTTTTTTTCTTCAGTATTATCTAATACAATTGGAGTTCTAACAGGAATATTTAATATTTCAGCCATTATATGAACAGGTGACTTATTTAATCTGTGTCCTCTATTTGATGCTACAGGTGGTTGAGTATAAACAACCTCAATATCAAAACCATTTTGATACAATGATTTGAGTATTTGCCCAGAAATGGTGGGAGTACCCATGAAAGCAATTTTTTTGCTCATTAAACAATAATTCTATCAGGGGGATTTTTTCTTTTTGATAATTTTTTAACAATCATTGTTTTTTTCAATTTTGATAAGTAGTCTATAAATAAAATTCCTTCAAGATGATCCATTTCGTGCTGTATACAAGTTGCAAGGAGTCCTTCAGCTTTTAAAATTTTATTTTCTCCATTGTAATCTAAATATTCAACCTCACAATATTTAGGTCTATCAACTTCTGCAAAATAATCTGGGACGGATAAACATCCCTCCTCATATGTTGTTTTATCTTTATCTTTTTTTTTAATTATTGGATTTACAAAATACATTGGTTTTTTCTCCCCATCTTTTGAAATATCCATCACTATAATCCTTTTAGGAATACCAATTTGAATTGCTGCTAATCCAATACCATTAGCCGCATACATTGTTTCCAACATGTCATCCATTAACTTTCTTTCTTCATTACCCACTGATTGTACTGGTTTTGAGACTTGTCTTAAAATTTCATTAGGTTCAGTTAAAATAGTTTTTATTGTCATGATTGATTGAAGTATTTTAAACTTTTAATGGAAGAATTTCCAACAATAGTTCGTTTCTCAAGCTAATTAATTTTGTTCTATTCATAATTTCAATTACAAAATTTAGTGTCTCACTGTTTAATTCACTCAATTCTTTTTCACCAATAATCTCAACTAATTTTAATAGTATCATGCCCGATTCCTTATTCTCAATCATTTTGTCA
>CACFYO010000017.1 GCA_902570545.1 uncultured Pelagibacteraceae bacterium
ATCTATAAGTGAGTTTGAAAAGACTGCAAAAAAAGCATTTATAAATTATAGGAAAAAATATTTGCAATATTTTGAACAAAACCAAAAAAAGGTTAGAGAAAAGAAAACTATGCTAGATACTTCACCAAGAGTAATAATAGTACAAAATATTGGAATATTTTGTGTAGGCAACAGTCTTAAAGCAGCAAATATTGCTGCAGATTTGACAGAAACTAATGCAAGAGTAATCACATCTGTTGAAGAAACTTCAAAGTATAAATTTATACCAAAAAAAGATATTTTTGATGTTGAATATTGGTCTCTTGAACAAGCAAAATTAAAAAAAGAAAAAAAGGAATTAGAAGGGAGTATTGTTGTTATTACTGGTGCTTTTGGTGGAATAGGAACAGCAACATATAAATTATTCAAAAAATTTGGCGCAGAAGTAATTTTAATAGACAATAACAAAAAAAAGGTCGATGAAATGAGCAAGAAATTAAATGACCTTTGTATTTATTGCGATGTAACAAACAAAGAAAGTGTTAAAAAAGCATTTAATTTAATATCATCTCAATTTGGAGGAGTAGATATTTTAATATCAAACGCAGGTACTGCAACAGGAGGTTCTATTGCTGAAGTTAGTGATAAAATTTTAAGAAAAAGTTTTGAAGATAATTTCTTTTCTCATCAAAACTGCGCTTCTGAAGCTACAAAAATTATGAAACTTCAAAATAATGAAGGATGTTTATTATTTAATATTTCCAAACAATCTGTAAATCCAGGTAAAAATTTTGGGCCTTATGGATTGCCAAAATCGGCATTATTAAATCTATGCAAACAATATGCCGTTGATTATGGATCATATGGAATAAGATCTAATGGTGTAAATGCAGATAGAATTAGGAGTGGGCTTCTAAATGATAAAATGATAAAATCAAGAGCAAGGGCTAGAGAAGTTACGACAGATGAATACATGAAAGGTAATTTACTTTTAAATGAGGTAAAAGCTGAAGATGTAGCCAAAGCTTTTTTTCATCTTTCAATATCCAAAAAAACCACTGGGGCTATTCTAACAGTTGATGGTGGAAATATTGCTGCATCTTTAAGATAGTTTATGCCTTTTTATCAACCAAATGAATTGCCTAGATTAATGGTAGCTCCAAATGGAGCAAGAAAAATCAAGAAAGATCATCCAGAAGTTCCCTTAACAATAAGGGAAACAGTTGATGTTGCTAAAAACTGTTTTGAAGCAGGGGCAGGTGCTATTCATCTGCATGTAAGAAATGATAAAGGAGAACATGTTTTGGATGCTGGACTTTATAAAGAGGCATTAAATGAATTAGAACACCAAGTTCCTAAAATGCATATTCAGGTCACTACTGAGGCAGTTGGAAAGTATTCTCCTGAAGAAATGAGGAAACTTGCATATGATGTAACCCCACCAGGTACATCAATTGGTACGGCTGAGTTAATACCTTCCAGAAACCCAACAGAGGAAGATATAAAATTATATAAATATTTGACAGAAGCTGGAACTAAAATACAACATATTTTGTATAATCCACAGGATGTAGACTTATTAGTGAACCTTTTAAATAAAGCAGATATTCCAATTGAAGGAGCTTGGTGTTTATTTGTAATAGGTCATTACACTGGTAAAATTAGTTATCCAGAAAAAATCCCAGAGTTCTTAAAAGTAATGAAAGATAATAATGTCAATTTAGATTGGTCAATATGCGCTTTCGCAAAAGAGGAAATGAGTTGTTTGGAAAAAGCTATAAACTTAGGTGGTAAAATAAGAGTAGGATTTGAAAATTCCTTATATATGCCAAATGGAGAAATTGCTCCAAACAATCATTCAAAAATATTAGCTGTAAATGAAATGTTCAAGTTATCGTAAAATTGAGGAATATTTTTTAAAAAGTAAACTAACATCTTTATTTGATCTTGCTGAAGCTAAAATATATCTATCTGGTCTTACTAAAATAGCATTTGAATTTATGTTATTTAAATATGTTGATACATTGCTTAAATTCTTTGCCTCCAATAATGAATAATTTGTTGAGTTTTTGGGCTTTATTTTTGAAGATAATATTAACATTCCCTTTTTTGAAAAATAATCATCTAGAGTTTTATTATTATTAAGTTTGAATTGAGGAAAAGTTTTTCCTCTATTTTTATCTTTTAGGCTACCTAAACCTTTTCCTAGTTTAGGCTTAATTGATTGCATACTTTTGATGCCTTTGTTATCAGACTTTATATTGTCAGTTATTTGAATGGACTCGACAGCATTTACAAATTCTCCCATCCTCATAGTGGTTTCAATATATTCTTTAACATTAAGAGATCTTTCCGATTGATATGTGTTTAAAAGTGTTTCATCAAATTTATTTCTTATACAGTATGCAATTTTCCATGCTAAATTTGATGCATCCCTAATCCCAGCACACATTCCTTGTCCCATAAATGGAGGCATTAAATGAGCGGCATCACCAGCTATAAAAACTCTACCTTTTCGCCATTTTCTAGCAATAGCAGACTCAAATGTATAAATTGTTTTTCTTTCAATAATTGCTTCACTTTTATTTAGCCAAGGTTTTAGAAAATTCCAAATATAATTTTCTGATAAAACTTTTTTATCACTATGATTTTTCTTAATTGCAAATTCCCACCTTCTACGTCTACCAACATTTCTACAATATGTTGCTGGTTGTTTTGGATTTGAGTATTGAATTGTTCTATCTGGTAAATTATTTTTTTTCTTTTTCAAAATTAGATCAACTACTGCCCATTTTTGAGTAAAACCTAAATTATCCATTTTTGTTCTCATTTGTTTTCTAGTTATAGAGTTGGCTCCATCACAGCCAATTACATACTTTGACTTCACGAGATGCTCTTTGTGATTATTTATATTTAAATAAGTTATATCCACATGATTTTTTGAATTTTTAATTTTTATAACTTCGGAATTTTGTTGTATTGAGACTTTTTTATAATTTTTTAATTTTTTTCTAAGTTTTTTTTCTAGATCAGGTTGATGAAATCTATAACTTGGATACCATCCATTATCTGTAATTTTTTTTGGCCTTGGCCAATCTAATATTACTTTATCTTTAGAATTAACAAATTTAGTACCTTTATTAATTATAGTGTGTTTCAAAAATTCTTTTGTAATTCCTATTGTTTGAAATACTCTCATTATTTCATCATCAAAATGAACCGCTCTAGGCAGAGGATAAAAGCTTTTTTCTCTATCGAGAATTAATATTGAAAACTCATGCATTGCCAGAAGGTTTGCTAAAGTTCCTCCCGTGGGTCCTAATCCTATTATTGTGACATCAAATTCTTTCATTGATCTTTTCAAAAATTATTTATTTTTCAAATTTGAATATAACCAAGGACAATCGATTAACAATGGAGCTTGTTTACCTTGAGATGCAGTTTCAAGTCTTTTATTTCTAAATTTCATTCTCTCATCATCTGGTAAATAAAGTCTTTCATGTCCCCAAAAACTAGGTCCCTCAAATGTTTCAATTGGCTCCCATGTGTCTGGATTTATAATCCTCCCACCCCATCCATTTTCAATAAAAAAACCAGATGGTGTAATTGAATAAAATGAAGTCATATAATCATTGGTATGTCGTCCCATTGTATAAGCAATTGCGTTATCCTTGTATTGTAATAAGTCATAACCTTGACCTACATCATCTAAGTTGTTGTATTCAACCATAAAATGATGAAAACCAGTTCCACCTGAACCAAATAAAGCTAAACTATGATGTCTACCATTAACATGAAAAAAGCATAAAGATATTGGAGTATGACTATAATCACTTATCTTAAAACCCATTACGTCTCTGTAAAAGGGAATTAAATCATCAATATTTTTAACATGTACAACTGCATGTCCCATACCAAGTGGCCCAGTCTTAAATCCTGAAATTGGCCTACCTGGTTTAAATGGATCAGTATCTAACATAGGCTTATACACAAGCTCAATACGATTTCCTTGTGGGTCGTTAAAATATATTAAATCTTCAACAAAACGTTTATCAGCAAAAGAAGTCTTCCCATGATTTACTACTATTTTATTTTCCTCTAATTTATTTGCAAAGGTTTGAAGATCTTCTTTGCTCTCAACTTCCCATCCTAAAAATCCTAATCCATCTCCTTTATCACCAGTTATTGTTAACCTTTGTTTTTGGTCATCCATTCTAAAAGATAGAATTTCTTTTCCTCGATCTATCTGTTGCATACCAAGATATTTTTGAGAATACAATGACCAATCCTCAAATTTATCTGAATTAACTCCGATATAACTTAAAGCTTTTACTGCCATTTTATTATTATACTTAATTTTGAAAGAGCCCGCTACGAAATTAGCGGGCTCGAATTTAACTATTAACCGTCTATTTTAGAAATTACTTCTCTTGCCCTTTTTAATACAGCATCTCCATCAAGACCTTTACCTTTCATTTCTGCTAACCAGTCTGATTCAATTGGAGCTAATATTTTTTTGTATTCAGCTAACACTGATTCCGATGCAATAGTTATCTCGTGCCCTGGAGTATTTTCTACTTGAACTCTCATCTTGGCATTCTGAGTATCAATTAAATTAGATGCCCAATCGCCAAACCATTGACCTGAATGTTTATCAACACATCCTTTTGCTGCTGAAGAAAGACCATTATATTTCCCTTCATTCATTATTAATCCAAATGTAGCATTAGTAATGTTAACTTCTGTATGATATTTAGTAACATCAAATAATCTAAATGAACCAATTGCTGTGTATGGGAAAGGTGTGCCATCTATAACACCTTTATTTAAGGCTTCTGAAGTTCCTGGTGCTGGCACTTTAACCCCAGTTGCTCCTAAAGTTTTAAGAATTGTTCCTGCTATTTTGCTTGGAACTCTCATTTTTTTACCTTTAAAGTCTGCAGGTTTAACTACTTTAGTATCCTTCATATGGATTTGGTATCCAGGGTTCGAATGAAGTCCTATCAGTTTAATTCCTGCCATTTCTTTATCTAGGTAACCTTCTTCAAAAAGAGTATTTAGAGCTCTAGATCCAGCTTTTGAAGTTTTAGTTAAGAATGGTAGTTCTACAACTGAACTTAAAGGAAATTGACCACCAATATATCCAAGAACTGTCCAGGATATATCTGCAACTCCTGAAGTTACTATATCGTATTGTTTAGGAGGACTTCCTAATACACCTCCTGCATACATTTTTACGTTTAAAGCACCATTTGAACATTTGTTAACTTTATCTGCCCAAGCAGCTAAAATCTTACTTGCTATAAATGCTTTTGGTGGTTCAAAAGTTGCTAACTTTAATTCTGTAGCTGATGCCGTACTAATAATGCTTAAGGAAAAAATTCCTATAACAAAACCAATTATTTTTTTTTTCATGTTAATCCCCTCTTATTATTAAATAATTATAAGAAAGTTTAACTTGAAAATTAGATTATTTCATCCTTAATTGTATTAGATAAAGTGCCAATTTCTGTGATTTCTATTTCAACATTATCTCCTGGCTTCATAAATACCGGAGGGTTTCGTTTAAACCCTACACCTCCAGGCGTACCAGTGACTAGTACATCACCTGCTCTCCAAGCCATAGCTTTAGAAACATACGAAATTAAAATTGGAATATCGAAAATAAGTTGACTTAATTTAGCGTTTTGCATGACTTCGCCATTTAATCTAGTTTCAATTGTTAAATTTTTATAATTATTAATGTCTTCAGCTAAAACCATGTGTGGACCAAAACTCCCTGTTTTTTCAAAGTTTTTACCCATCCCAAATTGTCTTGTATGTCTCTGCCAATCTCTTACAGTGCTTTCATTATAACATGAATAACCAATTATATGCTTTAAAGCATCCTCAGGTTTTATGTGTTTGCCACCTTCACCCATAATTACCGCCATCTCACCTTCAAAATCTAAACTTTGTGAAACAACAGGTCTTTGAATTGGTTGTAAGTGTGCAGTTTGACTTTCTGGAAATCGATGAAAAATTACTGGGTTCTCTTCAACTGTTCTGTTGGTTTCTTTAACATGTTCACTATAATTTAAACCTACACAAATAATTTTTCCAGGATTTGGAATTAATGGCAAATATTCAATATTTGAGTCATTTATATTGCCTGGATTATTTGTTGCATAAGATTTTGCTTCTTCTATTCCTTGATTTGAAATTAAATCTTTAAGTGTATTTGAATTTGATACTTTTCCAGTTAGATCTGTAATTTTATTATTATTTATAATACCAAACTTGTTTTGATCATTATGTTTAAAAGAAATAAATTTCATGATTAATACTTTCTATTTTTGAAACTACTTATATGTTAATGTTTAAATAATTTGAAGCAACATTTTTATGATTTCTAAAGTCAGTAAAGTTTTTGATTATTCGGCGATAGCTTCAGGCATTGTTTTGTTTTTATTAGCTGTATTAACTTTCTCTGACGTTTTTGGAAGACGATTTTTAAATTCACCAGTTACAGGTACAATAGAGTTAGTTGAAATAGGAATGGCATTAGTAGCTTTCCTCGCAATGCCAAGAGCATTTTATTTAAATGCTAATGTTTCAGCGGATTTTATAAATAATTTAAATTTGGGTATATTTAAAACTTATTTGGTAATTTTAAAATTTGTTTTAATGATAACGATTATGTCCTTAATGGCATACTCTACTACTTTGACATCATACAAATTTATGAAAAATCAAAGAGTAACGATTGACCTAGAACTTTATTTTTATCCTTTTTATTTCATATGCTCTATTGGGATGTGGTTAAGTGTTTTTGCTATCATCATATGGTTTATTAAAACTATTTTTAAAAGTAATTCAAAAGCTGAGAATTTATAATGGGATTAGAAGCTGTAATTAATGGCGGATTGTCTTTTGCCGCTGTATTAATTTTGATGGTATTAAATGTACCAATAGGAATTTCAATGTTGGTAGTTGGTTTTACTGGCTTTGCAGTGATTTCAGGATTTGACCCTGCAATATTTGTTTTGGGAACTGCTCCTTTTGATGCTGTCTCAAAATATACATTATCAGTTTTGCCTTTGTTTGTTCTAATGGGAAATCTTGCCAACAGTTCAAATTTATCAAGAAATTTATATGATGCAGCTTATGCAATAGTGGGTCATTACAAAGGTGGTTTAGCAATGTCTACAGTTGGAGCATGCGCTGGATTTGGAATGATTTGTGGATCTTCAATTGCAACAGCTGCAACAATGTCTCAAATGGCTGGCCCAGAAATGAGAAGACATGGTTACAGTGATGCCCTAATAAGTGGATCTATTGCATCTGGTGGAACGCTTGGAATCATAATTCCTCCGAGTGTTATTTTAGTAATATATGCTTATCTAACTGAACAGTCTGTGCAAGAATTATTTTTTGCTGCACTGATACCTGGGATAATAGCAGTGGTACTGTATATGATTGCTATTAGGATTTATCTTTTAATTTATCCCTCACAAGGTGGTTATGGAACAAAGATGCCTTTGAAGGAACGAATTTCTGCATTATCAAAAGTTTTTCCAATTTTTTTAATATTTGCAATCATGATGGGTGGACTTTATTTAGGTTTTTTTACAGCAACAGAAAGTGCTGCAGTAGGTGTAATATTAGTTTTAATTTTTATATTTTTTAGAGGTCAATTAAAATTAAGTTTATTGAAAGATGCTTTATGGACGACTATAAAAACTGTTGGTTCTTTATATTTAATTGTTATTGGCGCAAGTATATTTAATTATCTTATAACTGTTACGCAGTTACCTTTTGCAGTTGTTGATTTTATTAATTATCTTGAGCTTACTCCATTAGGGATAATTTTAGTAATTTGTGCAATTTATTTAGTTCTTGGTACTGTAATGGACTCTTTGGCAATGTTATTTTTAACTATTCCAGTATTTTATCCAGTGATTATTGATGCTGGAATTGACCCTGTTTGGTTTGGTATATTTGCAGTTATAGTTGTCGAATTTGGATTAATTTCACCTCCTGTTGGAATGAATTTATTCGTTATTAAAGGTGTAATGCAAAAAACACCTTTACAAACTATATGGTTTGGAACTCTTCCATTCTTAATGACTGACGTAATTAGGCTCGCTTTAATTATTGCTTTTCCTGCAATTTGTTTATATTTGCCTAGTCTGATGGCTCACTAGTATCATTAATTTTTTTTATATAATTAAAATAAAGAAAACCAAAAACTGCGCCTACTATCATTAAAATATATTGATAGAATTTTAATAATACAAATACTATTGGTAATTCTTTACCTGGATTCTGAGCATAAAAATTATCTGTACCATCTTTATATAGATCCATTGGACCTAAAGTTGCATACAAACCAAAGATAAATATATAAATACAAGGTAATAAAGAAATAATTAATAAAATTCTATTTCCACGAATTAATTTTATTAAATTTGCAGAAATCCCTACCGAAACTAAGCAAATTAGCGACAATATTAAAGGGTTCATTACCAAACTCCTATCATAATTCCATCATCTTTTGTATAATCTCTTTCTTTTAAAACAAATTCATCTGTTGCTGCAACCCTATTTTTTCTATTTGTAATTCTTTTAAGCAATATATCCTTCATTTCATCAATAATTTTTTTATGTTCTGATGATTGGCCTCGATCATTGAATTCATCTGGATCATTTTTTAAATCAAATAATTGAGGTGGAAAACCTTTATAATAAATATACTTCCAATTATTATTTCTAATCATATAAGCTCTAGCGTCTGATGCTCCAATATTAAGAATTTTTCTTGCTTCGTTAAAAGAGTAATCTATTTCACTAAATACACTCTCTTTCCAATTAGAGACTTCATTTCCTCTAATAATTGGTAACAAAGATTGTCCTTCAAGGCGATGTTTACTTACATTGCTATCAACAAAGTCTAAAAAAGTTGGTAGTAAATCAATAGCCTCTACAAATCTGTTTTCTCTTACTCCTCTAGTATTATCTGACAAATTACTAGGATCATAAATTATCATTGGAACTTTAACAATTTGTTCGTGAAATAGTTCTTTTTCTCCTAGCCAATGATCACCCTGGTAATCACCATGGTCTGATGTAAAGACTATCATTGTATTTTTCATGTAATCTTTTTCTTCTAGAAATTTAAATAGCCTACCAAGATTGTCATCGATTTGTTTTATTAGCCCCATATATCCCGAAAGAACAGTGTTTCTTACTTCTTCTCTTGAAAAAGTCTTTGAAATATTATTTTCCATGAAAGCTTTGAACACTGGATGATCTATTTCTTTCTCAGCGTTACTTCGATGAACTGGGTAAAATTGGTTTGCTGAATACATGTTATGGTAAGGTGCAGGTGCAATATATGGCCAGTGAGGTTTTATAAATGATAAATGCAGAAACCAAGGCCTTTCTCCACTTTCTTGAATAAACTCCATAGATCGATTAGTCATGAAAGCAGTTTCTGAGTGCTCCTGTTTAACTCTCGCAGGTTTATTAGAATTTCTTAACCTCCATCCACTTAAAATATTTCCATTTTCATCTTCTGATGAATTTGCCCAACTATCCCAAGGGTTTTGACCATCGTATCCAAGTTTGTTTAACCAGTCATTGTAAGATAGTTTTTTGGTTGAATTTTTAATATGGTTATTAGGATGAAGTCCGTCATCTCTCTCATAAGGATCAAATCCTGGTTCACTAACTGTCAGACCTATTTCTGTATCTTTTGAAATTCCAAGTCTATTCATTCCATCTATATCGGGTCTCATATGTGTTTTACCAACAACTCCAGTTCTAATTCCAGATTGCCTCAAATAATCTCCAATAGTTAACTCACCGATTGGTAAAGGTATTTGGTTCCAAGTTGATCCATGGCTAAATACTGTTCTTCCAGTATAGTAAGACGCTCTTGATGGACCACAAACAGGAGCTTGAACATAAGCTGACTCGAATAAAATTCCTTTTTTTGCTAAACCATCTAAGTGAGGAGTTTTAAGGTGAGGATGACCATAACAAGAAAGATAATCAAATCTAAGTTGATCAGCCATTATAAATAAAATATTTTTAACTTTATTCATTATCTATTAAACATTTGTTTTAAACCTACAGTAGATGCCTCGCATATACCTTTCTCTGTAATTAAACCTGTTACATATTTTGCAGGTGTTATATCAAATGCTAAGTTCATTGATTTACTTTTTTCAGGATAAATTAAAACTTTCGTGATGTTATTTTTATCGTCCTTTCCTTCTATATGCGATAGTTCCTCAGAATTTCTTTCTTCAATAGGTATTTTATTATAATCTTTAGTTTCCCAATCAATTGTAGAACTTGGCAAAGCTACATAAAAGGGCACATTATTATCATGTGCTGCTAATGCTTTTAAATATGTACCAATTTTATTACAAACATCTCCAGTAGATAGAGTTCTGTCTGTTCCAACAATGCACATATCAACCTCTCCCCTTTGCATTAAAATACCACCAGTATTATCTGTAATAATTGTATTTGGTATACCCTCTTCATTTAATTCATATGATGTTAAATTTGCCCCTTGATTTCTTGGTCTAGTCTCATCGACCCATACATGAATTGGTATTCCTTTTTTATGTGCTTGATAAATTGGTGAGGTTGCTGTTCCCCAATCTATAGTTGCTAACCACCCTGCATTACAGTGAGTTAAGATATTAACAGTTTTATTATTTTTATTATAAATTTCTTCAATTATTTTTAGTCCATTAAATCCTATGTTCTCACAAAATTTTACATCCTCATCACATATTAATTTTGCTTCTTTTAACGCTATATCCAACAATTCATCAGACTTCACAAATGATAATTTATTATTCATTCTATGAACTGCCCATTGCAAGTTTATAGCTGTAGGTCTTGAATTAACTAATTCTTCTGAACTTTTTTTAATGAAATCTAAATTTTTATTTTCTTGTATTGCCAATACTATTGCGTAGGCAGCAGTTCCACCAATAAGAGGTGCTCCTCTTACCTCCATAGTTTTTATCGCTTTTATTGCATCTCTTATTGTCTTTAAATCTTTAACAACAAACTGATGTGGGAGTTTGGTTTGATCAATTATTTTTACTACATTATTTTCATACCAAATTGTTCTATATTTTTTTCCCTTTATTCTCATTTAATTGCTCCAAACCACAGGAAACCAATCCTTTCTCATTTTATCTCCTGAATTTAAATCTATTCCTTCAAAAGGTGGAGAAGTTTCTCCTTTTCTTTCAATGTATCTTACATCGTCTCCAATAAATCTTGCGGAGAATGCTTTACGACTTTTTTTGTCATTATTTCCTGAAGATGAATGTAAAACTTTAAAATTAAATAATATTGCATCTCCCATATTCATCTCTGCACTAAAAATATTTTTTTTATCTATATTTGGCATATCCATAAAATTCTTATTATTTTTATACCAAAAAGTGTCATTTGACCATTTGGTAGGCTTTACTAACATTGGTAACTTATGGGATCCTTTCAAAACTTTAAGGCAGTTATTTTTTGAAACGTTATCTAATGGTATCCAGAAACTTCCTGTATCATTTCCATCTACACAATAATATGGAAGATCTTGATGCCATGGAGTTTCCTTTTTTGTTCCAGGTTCCTTTAAGAAAATGTGCTCATGAAATACCTGAATTTGATTAGATTGAGTTGATTGTGCAACAATTTCTGCTGCTGGTGAGTTAAAAATAAAATCTTTAAATTCTTCAATTCTCTCCCAGTTACAATAATCTTCAAAAAATCTCCCTCCTTGTTTTTGTGAAATATTTTCCCTTCCGTGTGAACTTGGGTTATTTAATACTTTGTGAAATCCAGTTTTAAGTTTTTCAATCCAGGGTAAAAAAATTTGTTTGATTAAAATTACACCATCATTTTTATAATTTAAAATTTGCTTATCAGATAATTTTACTGTCACTTATTTAAAACTCTTCCAGCTACTGTTTTTAGTTTGTCTTTGGTTTTTTGTGATCTTTTTTCTGGAGCTGTAATTATAGCAACATCTAAGCAATTATTTGTTGGGTCATTCAGGTCAATATGAGTATCAAAATTATCAATAAGATTTTTAATCATACTTTTTGCTTTAGAGGCATTATCTAATAATACTTTTATTACTTGTTGCACATCAACATTTTCATGATCTGGATGCCAACAATCATAATCTGTTACCATTGAGACAGATGCATATCTAATTTCTGCTTCTCTTGCCAATTTGGCTTCAGGCATATTTGTCATTCCTATCACATCGGCTTTCCATGATCTGTAAAGATTCGACTCAGCCAAAGTTGAAAATTGTGGACCTTCCATTACAATATAGGTTCCTCCCCTTTGATAATCTATTCCTTCTTTTTTAATTGCATCCTCACATGCATTCATTAATCCCTTAGAAGTTGGGTGTGCCATTGATACATGAGCAACTATTTCATCGTCAAAAAAAGTTTTATTTCGAGCAAATGTTCTGTCTATAAATTGATCAATAATAACAAATTTACCAGGAGGCAAGTTTTCTTTCAAAGAACCAACTGCAGAGACAGAGACAATATCTGTTACACCCAATTGTTTTAATGAGTCAATATTTGCTCTAAAATTTATGTTTGATGGTGAAATAAAGTGTCCCTTACCATGTCTTGGTAAAAAGTAAACTTCCTTATTTTTATAAATTGTTTTTAAAATCTGATCTGATGGTTTTCCCCAAGGAGTGTTTAAATCTATTAATTCTCTATCTTTAAACTCCTCTACGTCGTATAGACCACTTCCACCTATTATTGCTAATTTATTATTTGCCATGTAAAAAGTAATTTTATTGTATTTATAAATAACTATTATGGATTTAAAAGATTATATTCGCTCAATTAAAGATTATCCTAAAAAGGGTATTTTATTTAGAGATATAACTACTTTAATAAAGAATGAGACTGCTTTTGAGGAAACAATTAATCAAATCGTCGAAAGATCCAAAAAATTTAAGGTAGATAAAATAGCTGCAATTGAATCTCGTGGTTTTGTATTTGCATCTGCTGTTTCTTATATTTTAAAAAAACCATTTATAATGCTAAGAAAAAAAAACAAACTTCCTGCTGATGTACACTCAGTTGATTTTGAACTTGAATATGGAACAGCAACAATAGAAGTTCATAAAGATTCAATTTCAGAAAATGATTCAGTTCTAATAATAGATGATTTGATAGCAACAGGAGGAACCGCAGAAGCTGCAGCGAAACTTATAGAAATTTCTGACGGAAATGTTGCAGCTTTTATATTTGTCATAAATCTTTTTGACTTAGGTGGTTGCGATAATCTTATAAAAAAAGGATATAAAGTTGAAAATTTAATGGATTTTCCAGGTCATTAGTTTGGTAGCGGGAAGTGGGATCGAACCACTGACCTCGGGCTTATGAGTCCCGCGCTCTAACCAACTGAGCTACCCCGCCTTAAAATTATTTTTGCCTTATACTACTTATTTTTTTTCATTCAAACAAGAAAATCAGAAAAATTATAAATCTTTATAAAAATTCAAAATATCATTACAAGTATTATCATAATCAAATCTATCTAAATTATAATTTATTTTTTCTGGTCTATTCTCATAAGCTTTAATAATTTTATTTTTTAAATCATCTATATTTTCATTTTCGAAAGTTTCAACATTGTAGTTGGAGATCCAATCCTTATTACCCTCGTGTACACTAGTTATTATTGGTAGTGAAAAAGTCATTGCCTCAACCATAGCAATACCAAAAGTTTCCCATCTTGAGGCAGATATATAGCAATCAAAGAGTTTATAGTAATCCTGAATATTATCTTTATGTCCAAGTGTAATTATATTTTTACTCCTATAATGTTTGTATTCATTATGACTATTTCCAATAAGTATTAAATAAGAATTTTCTAATTTTAAATTTTTAAAGCTTTCATAAATGATATCAAAACCCTTTTGTTTATGAAATCTTCCTACAGAGCCAAATATGTAGCTTTTTTCTGGTATAGATAATTCTTTTTTAATCTCTTTATTTTTTTTAAAAAAATTATTCGTAGCGCAGGGCCAATAATATAAGTTTTTAATTTTTCCTTTAAATAGTTTTGAAGCTTTTTTAATTTGAGTTTTATTTGGAATTATAAGGCCATCGTGATTTAAATAATGATTTTCTTGAAAATTCATATGCACAGTAGATACAAGCTTAAAATTTTTCTTTGTAATAATTTTGCTCGCATTTCCTAAATGAGTATGAACAATATCAGGCTTTATAGTTCCAATAATTCTGTTAATTTTAATTTTTTTAAAAAAACCTTTCAAATCATATGTTATGACATTACTATTTAAAAATTTTTTGTATTTTTTTGAGTCAGAATCTGGATTTTTTATTAAGAAGGTTTGATGGTTTTGAGATTGATGGTTTAGTAGATTTATTGCATATAATTCAGATCCAGCAAATCCTTTTGAGATCAACACATGAAGAATTTTCATATTTTTAAAATACCAACATAAAAATGATTGGGCAAACTTAAGTTAATACTTACTAAGTCTTATCAACACCAGTTGGATGGGGAATTCCATTAATAATTAATTTTGGCTCTACACTTACATCAATTAATTCAGGACGATTATCTAGATAAAATTTCACACTTTCGATAGACATCATATCAAATAGAAATTTCTCTAATCTGTAAAATTTTTTTATAATAGATGGATCAAGCATTTTTGATAAATCTAAATGATGAAACACAACAAAATCACATGCTCTTGGCTCATCATAAATAAAAAATTTTTTACCATTTTCTTTGATAGCTTTATCAAGATCTTCAAATCTTGATAATAAAAATGGCATCATGTCATTTTTTTTCTTAATAAATTTCTCACCTTTTGCAAAATTTACTGTTGGATTAAGTGGCATAAAAAGCTCTTGTGCACTCTGCATAATAGCGTTTGCTTTGGCATTTAATATTGGATCAGTAATATTAATACCTGCTAAATTTTCTATAAATGTCATTATTGCCATACTTTGACAAATCTCATGTTTCTTATCTACAATTAACATTGGTAATTGTTTAAAGGGAATATTAGGTTTTACCTGTGACCATTCCTTATCATAGTAATCCCATGACATATGATCTTCATATTCAATATTTGTGTAATGAAACAATAAACGAGGTGCTTCCGCCAAAGCTCTCATCTTAAAATATATTAATTCTAATTTCTGCGTCATTTAAATTTATGAGGCTATAAATTTTATTAAGTAATAAAGAATACCTGTAATTATTGTTGCATAAATAAAGCCAACAACAAAAAATTTGATAATTATTTTATTATCATCATATTTTGATTTTAAATTTACATAAATTAGAGTGTAAATTCCTACTATTGCAATACTCAATAATATATCTGTTGGATTCATAGATTTATTTATAATTCTAATTTAATCCAATAATATTACTTATTCAATTGATAATAGAATAATTTTAGATTGTCTTATCTTTGTCAAATAATAAACTACTTTTATTAAAAATATAGAGAGAGGAAAAAAATGATTAAATTTAAATTGATTAGTAAAGCTTTTATGGGCTTTATATTAGTTATTTCATTTTTAGCAACTTCAACAGCAGCCTTTGCAGAAATAGTGGGTAGACTTTCAGTTCACTGGAGTCCTAAACACCATAGTGCAAAACACGCGCAAATTTTTGCTGATGAAGTTAATAAAAGAGCAAATGGAAAATTAAAAATTGAAGTTTATCCATCTAAGCAACTTTTTGGAATTAGAGAAGTTATGGGAGCTGTGACCTCAGGAGCCGTTGAATTAGGAGGGATTGTTGGTGTGGTAAGTTTTCCACCAATAAATAAAAATTTTAATGTTGCATCTTTTCCAGGTTTATTCAATTCTTGGGAGCAACAAAGAGGTTTTTTCCAAAATTCATCTAAAGGAAAAGAAATTTGGGGAGAGCTAACTAAAAAAACTAATTCTACTTTAGTAATGTACAATCCAGTTGGACCAGTAATGTCAATTTCAAGCGCTAGGGAGTTAACTGGTATTGACGCCATGAAAGGTTTAAAGGCGAGAAGATTGCTTAAGAGTGAAGAACCTATGTGGGATGCGCTTGGAGCAAACCGTGTATCTTTAAAAACTGGTGAAGTTTACAACGCTTTGCAGTCTGGTATGATTGATACAATAAATAGTCCTCCAGGAAGTATAAAAGCTTATAGTTGGTGGGAATTTTTAAAATACGCTCAAAAACCTTACCAGTACTATGCAGATGCATACATAATGGCTAACTCTACTTGGTTTAATAGTTTACCAGCAGATTTACAAAAAATAATTATGGATGTTGGTAAAGAAGTAGGAACACTTTCAACAGACCGAATTATGGATCATGGTGAAACTGTTCTTAAAGAATTCCAAGACAGAGGTGGTGTTGTAACTACTCTTTCAGGGGCTGAGAAAGCAAAATTTGATAAGCTAATGAAAGATAAAGTTATGCCTGCTATGGCTAAAATGATTGATGCTGATGCTTTAAAAGCAGCACAACAGTACGCAAAAAATAATTAGAATAAGTTATTTACTTAGTCTAAAAAATGAAAGCGTTGCGAGCAGTTAATAATTATCTAGCTTCGGCTTCTTTAGCTCTCGCAATGTTGATAATCTTTATTATGGTTGCTGCACTATTTTTAAGTGCTGCAACGAGATTTATAACAGGGACTGGATTTGCTTGGTTTATAGAATTGCCACCAGTTTTAGTTAGTTGGTTAGTATTTCCATTATTAGGGCCTTTGCTAAAAAAAGGACAGCATATTAAAGTTGATTTTTTAACCCCATTACTCTCAAAAAAAAATAAAGAAATTTTATTTTTAATTGTAAACACAATTGCACTTACATCAGCTTGTATTTTTTTTAAAGCTGGTTTTGATGCAACATTAATGTATTTCAATTTAGGTCAAGTTATGGAAATTGAAATAAGTATTCCTATATGGTGGATGTTTTTAGCATTCCCTGTTGGTTTTTTAATATTAGCTCTAACTTCCTTAGAGTTAATATTCGATAATATTATAAATTTAATAAGAAATTAAATGTTTGTATTAGCATCTATCCTATCTTTGATTGCTTTAATAATTTCAGTTCCTATTTTTTTAGTATTTGGTTTAGGTAGCTCTATAGCTGCTATAGGTGGACTAAATCTTCCTTGGTCTGTTTTAATTCAAGTATCTTTTGGGGCTCTAACAAAACATGTACTTATAGCAGTACCATTGTTTATTTTCAGTGGGATGGCGATGCTTAAAGGTGGTGCAGCGCTTAGACTTGTGAGATTTGCAACGACTTTGGTTGGACATTGGCCTGGAGGTCTGGGCGTTGCAATGGTTATTGCAATGGGTTTCTTTGCAGCATTTTGTGGATCTATATTAGCTGCAATTACTGCA
>CACFYO010000018.1 GCA_902570545.1 uncultured Pelagibacteraceae bacterium
GAAAGGGAAATAATGAAAAAAATAATATCTCTATTATCAGCTATGGTGATATCTCTTGTAAGTTTTGCAGGGATTTCAAACGCAGCAGATAGTAAAAAACCAATTGTTATCCCAACTCATAACTGGTCAAGCCAAATTGTAATGGCTTACGTAATTGGCGGAATTTTTGAAAGTATGGGAAACAATGTAAAATATGTAAATGCTGACTCTCAAGCAGTTTATGAGTCGATTAGAATTGGTGATGTAACTATATCTCATGAAGTATGGGAATCTGCATTCGGAAAATCATTCACAACTGCTTTAGATAAAGGTGGTTTATTAGATATGGGTGATCACGAAGCTAGAACTCTTGAGGATATGGGATATCCAAACTGGGTTGTAGAAAAAGGCTTATGCCCAGGTCTACCAGACTGGACTGCATTAAAAAATCCTGATTGTGCAAAAAATTTCACAACACCTGATTCACCAGATGGAAAAGGTAGAATGTTAGAAGGACCACAAACATGGCATGGAGATTTAATACCTCAAAGAGTTGATGCTCTAGGATTAGGAGATCTATGGTGGGTTAAATTTGCTGGAAGTGCAGATGCACTTTGGGCAGAGTTAGCTGCAGCTAAAAAAGAAGGAAGAGGAACTATCATATTTAACTGGACACCGAACTTTACAGATGGTGCTGGTTTTACATTTATCGACTTTCCTCCATACACAGCTGGTTGTAGACCAGAAGATGGTGGAGATGGAAAATGTGGTTCTCCGGATGGTTATCTGAAAAAAGCTGCACATGAAGATTTTCCAAAAACTCATCCAGCAGCTGCAAAAACGTTTAGAAAAATGTCATTCTCTACAAGTCAAATTGGAGCAATGGCAGCTTTAGTTGATGTCGACAAAATGACTCACGAAGATGCAGCAAAAAAATGGTTAGCTGACAATAAGAGTGTGTGGGAAGAATTTACACACGATCATTAAGGTTAATTTAATAAATTTAAGATCTCTCCCAATTTTATTGGGGGAGATTTTTTTTATCACCTCAAATAATTAATGGAAAAAGTATTTTATTTAATATTATTAAACTTTTTTATTTTCAATTTTGCTTATGCAAAAGACATAAGTATTGGTGAAAATTTAAATCTAGAGTTTACATGTGAGTTAGAAAAAAAAATTGTTAAGAATTCAGAGTATAATTATAAAACTTTTCTAGCAGACGACCTAAATGTTAAAAATTTAGATTCTTTTCAAATTTATTCAAATAAACCCAGCACATTAATGGTAAATGGATTATCAAAATTTTTCTCTCAAAATTCAAATTTTGATGTAAAAATAGTAAATAAAGACGTAGTTTTGTTTAAGGCCTTTAACAATGACAAAACTTATTCAGAATCCGCAATAATTACAAGAAAATCAGGTGAATTAATTCATGAAATTACAAAAAATATAAATACAGACAATTCAGAAAAAGATATTTCAATTTATATCTGTAAGAACAAATCAAAAAATGCCTAATTTTTTTTTAAGAAATTTTGTGTAATATATTTCCATGAAAAAGCTTATATTTTTTATACTTTTTTCGTCATTAATTACCTCTTTAGCATCGGCAAGAAGTACGGGATGTAAAGAGGGGAATTGTGACAATGGTTATGGTAAGTGGGTTTACACAGATAAAACAACTTACGAAGGTGAATGGGTTGCAACAAAAAAACATGGCCAAGGAACCGAAACATGGCCGAATGGATATATTTACAAAGGTGAATTTAAAGAAAGTCAATGGAGCGGTATAGGAATTTTATTTTTTCCTGATGGTTCAACTTATGAAGGTGAATGGGCCAACGGTTTTATGAATGGTAAAGGTACTTTTACTTGGTCAGACGGAAAACAAAAAACAGGTATTTGGAAAAATGGAAGTTTCCAAGAATAGTTTTAAAACATTATCAGAGCCAGTTAAACAATTTGGTGGATTAGTTGGTATAATTATTCTTATCTTTCTAACTTTTTTTGTTTTAAATAATATTTTTGGTGAAGGCGATGAACTGGTTGCTAAAATGAAAATAGAAGAAGAAAGAATAGCTGAAGAAAGAAAACTTAATAAGCTAATTTCTAGTCTCCCTTCAGGAGTTTTGGTTTCGTTTGATGGAACTGATAATTTTAAATTATCTGATGAATTATACGAGGCAGTATGCAAGGCAACTAAACTTATACCTCAACGTGCAATTATGGGCGCGAATTTTCTAAACTTTAGAGCTCATGAAATTTATACAATTAACGGAAATAAAATAGATGAAACATTTGTAAAATGGGACGATGAAAAAAATAAATGTTTTGCAGGTTACGTTGTAAGTGGAAATAATGTTGGTGTAGATGAAACTGTAAAAGTAAGTGGAGAAGCTTTAAGTTTTTTAAGTACAGGTATTGATACAAGAGTTTATTTTATTAAAAATTTTTAAGGAGGAAATGTAACAAATTATAGAGATTTTATTTTATCTTAAATTCGTATAACCTTAATATTATTTATGTCTGAACCAGTAATTAAATGCCAATCTGTTTATAAAATCTTTGGAGCAAATGCTGAAAGAATGCTTAAAGAAGCAAATGGTAATGTTGATGCAAAAACATTTCAAGAAAATGGATGTATTGTAGGAGTTAACAATGCTTCTTTTGAAGTATCTAAAGGTGAAATGTTAGTTGTAATGGGTTTATCAGGATCGGGTAAGTCAACATTATTAAGGTGTATATCTAGATTAACAGACGCAACTGGTGGAAAAATTTTTATTGAAGGTCAAGACTTACTTAATTTAAATAACAAGGAACTTATTGATTTAAGAAGAAATAAAATGGGAATGGTTTTTCAAAGTTTTGCATTACTTCCTCATAAAACAGTCTTAGAAAATATTGCTTTTCCTCTTCAAATTAAGGGTATTAAAACTGAAGATAGCATTAATAAAGCAATGGATATGGTTAAACTTGTTGGTCTTGATGGAAGAGAAAATTATTTTCCAAGAGAGTTATCTGGAGGACAGCAACAAAGGGTTGGAATTGCTAGATCTTTGGCGGTCGAGCCAGATATATGGTTTCTAGACGAACCTTTTTCTGCATTAGATCCTCTAATAAGGAAAGAAATGCAAGATGAGTTTTTAAGACTTCAAGAAAAATTACAAAAAACAATTATGTTTATTACTCATGATTTTGATGAAGCTTTAAAACTCGCTGATCGAATTGCAATTATGAAAGATGGAATAATTGAGCAATTAGATACACCTGCGAACATTGTTTTAAATCCAGCTACAGAATATGTAAGAAAATTTACAGAAGAAGTTCCAAGGGAAAAAGTTTTACTAATTAAAGATGTAATGGATGAAATAACCTCTGACAACATGGGTGATATAAAAGTTTCAAAAGACGAGATTATTGAAAATGTTGCTGAAAAAATATTAACACAAGAAAAAACAGTAGCTGTTACGGATGGCAAAAATAATATCGTAGGTTCAATTAATCCTGCAAAAATTATTAATACAGTTTTTGGGGGAAGAAAAAATAATCATTAAATTATGGAATTACTTAAAAAATATCCTAAATTATTTCAATGGTTATTTTTATTAGCTGTATTTTTTGCACTATGCTTTGCAATTGATGTTCCTGAAACTTACAAATTTATTAGAGGACAAGCAGAATTTGTAAAAGATCCTAATCAGAGTGCCTTCGTATTTTTAGGTAAAGAGGTTAGATATTACGCTTTTGATGTTTTCTGGAGATTGCCACCATTACTTGGATGGCTTCCAATTTGGATAAATGATTCATTGTTTTTTTTAATGAATGATTGGATGCCAATGGAATTTTGGAATGAAGATACGCAGGAATATAAAACACGACCTTTAGTTTTACAAATTACTAGAAACCTAACCGCATTTATGACTTTTCTAATAGAATTAATTAGAGAGATTTTATTAGGCGGTCTTGAAACAATTGTTGCTTTTACTAGTTGGGATTGGATTGATGCTAATCCCTGGGCAGAATTACCGGGCTTACCTTGGACTATTGTAGCAGCGGGATCAGCGATACTTGCTTATAAGTTAGGAGGTAAAGGATTGGCCTTATATGCACTTTTATCAATGACTTATATTTCAATATTTGGACAATGGAAACCGTCTATGCAAACACTTTCTTTTATATTAGTTGCAGCACCTCTTTCATTTATTTTTGGTTTAGGTTTGGGTGTTGCGGCATACAAAAGCAAAAGAGTAGAAAAAGCATTATATCCAATACTTTTAGTTATGCAGACGATGCCTCAGTATGCGGTATTAGTTCCTGCACTAGTTCTTTTTGGGGTAGGAGACCATGCTGCAGTAATTATAACAATGATTGTTGCTGTGCCCCCAATGATACTATTAACTTTATTAGGTTTAAGGGCTGTCCCCCCAGAGGTAATTGAAGCTGGTAGAATGAGCGGATGTAGTAACTGGCAACTAATGTCAAAAGTATTAATTCCAACAGCGAGAAGAGATATTTTAATAGGAGTTAACCAAGTTATAATGGTGTGTTTTTCTATGGCAGTTATCTCTGCATTTATAGGAGCAAAAGGTTTAGGTTTTAATTTATTATTAGCTCTAAATCAGTTGAATATTGGATTAGCATTAGAGGCAGGTCTTTGTATTAGTTTGATCGCAATTTTATTAGATAAGATGTCTTTAGCTTGGGCAAATAAACAGGTTGATTATTTTGGTAATTTAAATTTTTTTCAACGAAATAAAAATTCATTATTCTTTGGAGTTATAGTAATAGTAGGTATTCTATTAGCTTACTTTGGATCAATTTATTTTAAAGACGGGTATAATTATTTATTTGAAGTTCCACATAATAAAGGAATATCAACAGCAGACTTTTGGAATAAAGGTGTTGATTGGATATTCGATACTTTCTTTGTATATATTAAAGCATTTAACACTTGGCTAATTGTTGATGTACTCCAACCGATGAGAGCTTTATATTTGAGAATGCCAGCCGTAGCCACATTAGTTCTAGTCGTTGGAGCTGGATATTTAATTGGTGGAGTTAGATCTGCTTTAGTTGTTTGTGGTTTAACTTTATTTATAGCTCTAAGCCCATGGTGGGATAGAGCTTTAGTAACCACATACATGGCAACATTTGGTGTACTAGTATCTTGCACAATTGGATTTACTGTTGGAACTTTATGTTTTCAAAATAAACATTCTACAAACTTTATGTTAAATGTTTGTGATATATTTCAAACTTTTCCATCTTTTGTATATTTAATTCCTGTGATGATGCTTTTTGGAATTACAGATACTTCAGTTTTAATTGCTGTAATAGTTTATGCTACGATACCAGCAACAAGATACACAATTGAGGGTCTTAGAAGCGTTCCAGCTGGACTACATGATGCTGCAACGATGTCAGGAGTCACAAAGTTTCAAAGACTATTTAAAATAGAATTTCCATTAGCATTTCCACACATGATGTTAGGGCTTAATCAAACAATAGTTTTTGCATTATTTATGGTAATTATCGGGGCTTTTATTGGAACAGAGGATTTGGGTCAGTATATTTTAAAAGCTTTATCAGATAAAAAAGGTGCAGGTATTGGATTAACACTTGGAATTTGTGTTGCATTTATTGGACTAATTTTTGATAATTTAATTAGAACTTGGGTAGGACAAAGAAAAAAACATTTAGGTATAGACTAAAATTGTGAAAAAATTTCTTGTTGCTATCGACCAAGGTACAACTTCGTCTAGAGCAATTCTCTTTGATTTAGATGGCAATATAAAATTTACATCTCAGTTTGAATTTAACCAATACTTTCCAAAAAATGGATGGGTAGAGCATAATCCAAATGAAATTTGGTTAACAACTCTTAAAGCTTTAAAAAAAGTAATTAAAAAAGCATCTCTTCTAAAAGGAAAAATATTAAGTATTGGAATAACCAACCAGAGAGAGACAACTATTCTTTGGAACAAGAAAACAGGTAAACCAGTATACAATGCAATAGTTTGGCAAGACAGAAGAACTCATGATTACTGTGAAAAGCTTAAGCAAAAAAAATATGAAAATATTTTTAGAAGAAAAACTGGTTTATTTATTGATCCATATTTTTCAGCTACTAAAATTAAATGGATCTTAGAAAACGTAAAAATTTCGAAGAAACTTCAAAAATCTAATAATTTATTATTTGGCACTGTTGATACTTTCTTAATTTGGAAACTAACTAATGGACAACATCATTTAACAGAGGCAACTAATGCAAGTAGAACAATGTTGTTTAATATAAATAATAACAATTGGGACAAAGAAATTTTAAAAAAGCTCAATATCTCAAAAAGTATTTTACCTGATGTAAAAAATTCAGCGGATAATTTTGGATCAACAAATAAAAAAATTATTGGATATGAAATTCCTATATCTGCAGTTTTGGGTGATCAACAAGCTGCAGCTGTAGGACAATCTTGTTTTAAAAAAGGCTCAATTAAAAGTACTTATGGCACAGGTGCTTTTGTAATAATGAATACTGGGTCGAAAAAGATTTTTTCAAAAAATAAATTACTAACCACAATTTGTTACAGATTAAATGGAAAAAATACTTTTGCTCTTGAAGGTTCAATTTTTATCGCTGGCGCAGGTGTTCAGTGGTTAAGAGATAAGTTAAAATTAATTAATAATGCTTATGACACAGAACAAATTGCTAAATCAAAAAAAAATAATGAAGGTGTATATGTTGTACCAGCTTTTAGTGGACTGGGAGCTCCATACTGGAGACCTGAAGCAAGAGGAGTTATAACTGGATTAACTAGAGATAGTGATTGGAAAACCTTAGTAAGAGCAGTTATAGAATCTGTGGCATATCAAAGTTATGATCTATTTAATGCTATGAGAAAAGATGGATTAAAGCCAAATATAGTAAAAATTGACGGAGGCATGGTGGAAAACGACTGGTTTTCTCAGTTTTTGGCAAATATTATAGATATTAAAACAGAAAGACCTAAAGTTTTGGAAACTACAGCACTTGGAGTTGCTTTGTTTGCTGGATACCAAATTGGAGTATTTAAATCATTAGACCAAATAAGTAGAAAATGGAAAAAAGACAAAACTTTTAAACCTAAATTAACTCACACTGTTAGAAAAAAACTATTGAATGGGTGGAAATTATCAGTTGATAAAACCTTATTGTAAATCTTATTATTTTAAAAACGTATCCATAGAGTCATCCATTGCAGATGACCAAGGTGTATGGTGAATAGGAGCTATGGATCCAGTAACAGGTGATGAAAAAGATTTATTTCTGTAAGTTGAAATATCATCCATTTTATGATGTTCCCAATCTTTAAAATGTTTTCTTATCAATTCAAAATCAATTTTTGGATAATCTGACATATCATGAAGCTCTTTAGTATACTCAGTTTGAAAATCAATCATTTGATCAGGATTTTCTAATTTTTCTTCCATAGAAACCCATTTAGAAATATCTTTTTCTATTTCACTATCATTTGGAATCTTAATTTTATTCATTATCACATCCCTTGCGAACCATGCTTGGCAATCAAACATATTAAAAGTATGAAATTGATCCTGCATACCTAGGTACATTAGCTTGTGATTATCTTGCCAAACTACTCCTTTGTATAATTTTGGTGGATATAATCTGTTGTGAGTTTTAAGACTTAGTTTTTCGTTCAAAAATGGAAAATGATGCAGGTATCCAGTGCATAATATAATTACATCTGCTTCTTGCTCTGTACCATCTTTAAAAATTGCTTTGTTACCCTCTAATCTATCTAGATAGTAAACTTCTTTCATACCAGAAGGCCATTTAAAACCCATTGGATTATGTCTATAACCTATGGTTACACTTTTAGCTCCATATTTATTACATTGCAAAGCAACATCCTCAGCTGAATAACTGCTTCCAAGCACTATCACATTTTTACCTCTAAATTCTTCAGCATCTCTGAAATCATGAGAATGCATTATTCTTCCTGGAAAAGAATTCATACCCTTGTATTCAGGAATAAATGGAACTGAAAAATGTCCAGTTGAAACAACTACATAATCAAACTTGTCAGACAAAATTTTATTGTTAGTTTTATCTTGATAGCTTACTTCAAATTTATCTGAATTATAGTTTACACTCTTTACACTTGTGCTAAATTTAATTTTGCTTTTAATGTTTCCTTTACTTACTCTTCCAATTATATAATTAAATAACACTTCTCTAGGTGGAAAAGATGGAATAGGTTTTCCAAAATGCTCATCAAAAGAATAATCTGCAAATTCCAAACATTCTTTTGGTCCATTTGACCATAAATATCTATACATACTATTGGGGATAGGATCACCATATTGATCTGAACCGGTTCTCCAACTGTAGTTCCATAGTCCTCCCCAATCATCTTGTTTTTCAAAACACACTATTTCTGGAACTTCTTCTCCTTTTTGCTCAGCATGCTCGAAGGCTCTTAACATCGATAAACCACAAGGCCCTGCACCGATTATTGCTATTTTATTCATATAAATTGTATAATTTTAAAAATTTATCTTATTAATAAAATCAAAAAAATAAAACTATTTTTTCTTTAAATTTACTTGTTATTAATGAATAGTTTATTTTTAGTGAATTTATTTATGAAAAAAATTCTAATTATTGGTGGTGGAGCCATGGGATCAGCGTTCTCTGTTCCATGTATAGATAATAATAATAAAGTATTAATTACAGAACCATATAACCAAAGATTTATTAAAAATTTATCATCAAAAAATAAATTTCATTCAGGTTTAAAAATTAATCTTTCAAAAAAACTAATATTTAAAAAATATTCTAAGAAATTATTTCTTGAAAAATATGATCTTATTGTTATTGCATTAAGTTTATCAGGTATTAATTTTGTTGGTAAAGAATTAAAAAAGTATAAAGTAAAATCTCCAGTTTTAGTTCTTACAAAAGGTCTCAAATATGAAAAGAAAAATAAAAAAATTACAACTATTTCTCAAACTCTTCTAAAAAATAATCCAAAATTAAATGTATCAGTTTTGAAGGGACCTTGTTTAGCTAAGGAATTAGTTAGAAAAAGACAAACTAGTGTAATTATAGCTAACAAAAACATTAAATTTGCAAAATTGTTAGGTAAAATGATTTCAACCAAATATTATTTGATAGAATATTCTACAGATATTATTGGTATTGAAATATGTTCAGCAATAAAAAATATTTATTCCATGATAATTGGTTCTGGTTTAAGTTTGAATAAATCGTCAAGTCTATTTCAAAAATCACTATCAGAAATGAAATACTTAACCAGACAATTGAAAGGAAAAGAAGAAACCGTTTTAAGTCTAGCAGGAGTTGGAGACCTATATGTAAGTGCTGCGGGTGGAAGAAATAGCAAAATGGGAAACTATTTGGGACAAGGTTTTACTTTCAAAAGTGCTAAAAAAAAGTTTATGGCAAATGATACTGTAGAAGGCGAACAACTTGTAAGAGAAATCGCGCCTTTTATTTTAAAAAAATTTAATTCAAAAAAAATTCCCTTAATGTTCAGAATGATTAGAGCAATTCTAAAAAATAAAAAATTTTCGATTTAAAAATATTATATTTATTGACTTTTTGAATAGAAAAGCCTTTTTTAAATTATTGTCATTCATTTCTCTCGCTGATACATTTACTTTATTAATCAACGAAAAGAGGGGAATCAATGATTAAAAAAATAATAATAACTGTTTGCACGCTTATATTTTTAATTTCAAATATTAGTTACGCAGACATCACTTTTTGGACTACAGAGGTTCAGCCAGCTAGAATGGCTAAACAAGAGGCAATGGCTAAAGATTTTGAAGCTAAAACTGGCATCAAAGTTGAAGTTATTCCTGTAGAAGAAAAAGATTTAGGAACAAGAGCAACTGCAGCAGCAGCAGCGGGTGATCTACCTGATGTAATCTATCATACTTTACAGTATGTATTACCTTGGGCAGAAGCTGGAATACTAGATGTTGATGCAAATAATGCAGTTGTAAAAGAACTTGGTAAAAAAACTTTTGCACCAGGTGCCTTAAACATGGCTAAAAAAGGATCAAAAATAGCAGCTGTGCCAGTTGATGGTTGGACGCAAATGGTCGTTTATAGAAAAGACTTATTTGAAAAAGCAGGACTTGAGCCACCAACAAGTTATGAAAATATAACAAAGGCAGTTGAAGCACTTTCTGGAGATGGAATGTTTGGTTTTGTTGCTGCAACGAAAACTGATGAAAACTTTATGAGTCAAGTTTTAGAGCATGTTCTTTTAGCAAATGGAGTAAATGTTGTTAAAAAAGGTGCAATAAGAAAACAAGGTAAAAAGTTAAAAGCTTCTTTAGAGTTTTATAAAGTTATTGCAAATGCAAGTCCTCCAGGAGAATTATACTGGAAGCAATCAAGAGAATTGTATTTTGCAGGAAAAACACCAATGATAATTTGGTCTCCATTTATTATGGATGAACTAGCTGGTTTAAGAGATTCAGCTCCGCCAACAATAAATAGTGATCCAACATCTGGGGAGTTAGCTTCAAAAACTGGTTTCATTACAAACTTAAGTGGTCCTAATAATAAAAAAGGGGCTGCATGGGCTGATGTAAGATACTTTGGAATAACAGCAGATGCTGATACAGAAGAAGCAAGTGCATTTATCAAATACTCAATGGATGAAGGTTACACCAAGACACTTTCAATCGCACCAGAAGGTAAATTTCCTGTTAGAAGAGGAAACTCGAGCGATCCTGAGGCGTTTACAAAAGCATGGAGTAAATTACCTGTTGGAGTTGATAGAAAAGCACCTTTATCAGACTTATATTCAGAGGATGTTATAAATAATATTGTTGCTGGATTAGATAAAGCTCAAAGATGGGGTGTAAAAGAAGGTGAACTTTCTAGAGCTTCTAAAATTATTAATAACAAGTTTATTAATAGAATAACTAGACTTTATGTTGATGGACAGATTGATATTGATCAAGCAGTAGATATGATCAATCAAAAACTCTCTCAATTTTAATCTAATAATTTAAATTTAAATAAAAGCGGATAATATGTATTATCCGCTTTTATTATGAGTGATACACTTTCAAAAATAGAAAAAAGAACTGCATATATATTAATATTACCTGCAGTTTTCCTTGTTTTTTCAATTATCTTATTTCCAATATTTGCAAATGTATGGATAAGTTTTAAAGAGGTTGGTCTAAAAGATATCAGGATCCCTGAACCTAGAGCAAAAAAAATTGTAAAATCCATTAAAGATAATCCAGATCAATTAAAGGTTATTTATAAACTTAGAAATAGTTCATTAATTTTAGAAATAAGGGACGTTAAATTTCAAGATAAATTACCTAAAAATATCAAACCTATAAATTTAGATGAAAGATGTAGTTTCAAATCAAATAAAATTTATTGTGATTTTGGAAATTGGGAGGCTAAATACAAGGAAAATTTTCAAATATTATTAAAGAGTTCTGATGGCAAACAAATAAACAAAAAAGAATTAAAAACTATTAAACCAAAATTAACAGGTAAATCAGATAATATTTTATTAAATACTAATTTTACATTAAAGAATTTTAAAAAGGTATTTTTTCAAAATGAATTTTTTGATTTATTATCAACTACTTTTTACTATACTTTTTTTGGCACAATCGGTTCGATTGTATTTGGAATACTCACTGCTCAACTTGTGAACCAGAAGTTTTTTGGAAGAACATTTATGAGAAGTGTTTTACTTTTTCCATACGTGGGCCCTGTTGTTGCTCTAGCCTATACTTGGGAGTTATTATTAGATCCTTACAGTGGAACTTTAAATAATCTATTGATGAATTTTCAAGTCATACAAGAGCCCTTAAATTTATTGGGTCAAAAATATTTAACGATAAATTTTTTTGGTTTTGATCTTAAATTACGATTAGCATTAACAACTGTAATTATTTTTGAAATTTGGAGATACTTTCCATTAGCTTTCTTATTTATATTAGCTCGACTTCAAGCAGTACCTAAAGAATTATATGAGGCAGCGGAAGTGGATGGTGCTGGCCCTTTACAAAAATTTATTAATATCACTCTTCCACAAATAACAGCAGTGATATCTATTCTCTTTATGATTAGGTTTATTTGGAACTTTAATAAATTCGAGGATATTTTTTTATTAACAGGAGGTGCATCTGGAACTAGAACTTTGCCAATAAATGTTTATGAGCAAGGATTTACTATTTCCGATATTGGTATGGGGTCAGCAGTATCAATTGTAATAGTTGCTTTACTGCTATTATTTATGTTCGTTTACTTTAAATTAATAGGTAAGAGGGCCGATGAAAACTAAAAATTTAATATACTACGCATTAATATCCTCTATATTTTTGTTTTCTTTGGTCTCTATTTGGAAAATTTTAGTAACTTTGCAAGGAGTTGAGTTAAAAAATTTTAATTTTGAAATAATTATTACTTTAGGTATCGCTATTAGTCTTTTAAATTTAATTATAGGTGAAAAGTTAAATTATTTAATAAAATCAACTTTATTTGCCTTTATATTTACCTTTGTAGATGGATACATAGTTCAGGTAATGCCCGTTTGGTATAATATTGGAATATTTGCAATATTGATATTTTTCACATTAAAAATTAATAAATATAGTCAAAAATATTTAGCATCTGAGCATTCATCACAAATAGTAATATTTGATTTTTTAACTCTCTTTGGAATTGTTTTATTCTCATTTGTCATTTTATTTCCATTTTATATGATGTTGATAACAAGCTTTAAAACTCAAGCTGCTTTGCTAATTAATCCTTTAGATTTTAGTATAAATTTTAAGCAAGATTTTAAAGAATTATTTAAGTCATACTTTGTGATATTTGATACTTACAAATTTGGTAGATATATACTAATAAGTACATTTGTTTCAGTTGGGACAGTGATAGTTACTTTACTATTCGCAATACCAGCTGCTTATGCTGTAGCAAGGTTAAACTTCTTTGGAAAAAACTTTCTGTCGACTTCAATTTTAATTATTTATATGTTTCCTGCTATAGTATTAGTTATTCCTTTGTATACTGTTTTTAGTCAACTAGGTTTAAGAAACTCGGTAGGTGGCTTATTAATTGTTTATACAGCAACTACTTTGCCAGTTGCAATTTACATGTTACAAGGTTATTTTAGAAGTATTCCTAAAGAACTAGAAGAAGCAGCAATCATGGACAAATTAAATTGGTTTGGCATAATTATAAAAATAATTTTACCATTAAGCATACCTGCAATCTCTTCAGTTGCTTTATACGTCTTTATGATTGCGTGGAATGAGTTTTTATTTTCTTTGATGTTCTTGGATAATCCAAACTCATTTACCTTATCAAGGGCAATACAATATCTAAGTGGTGATGCCGAAACACCAAGACAATATTTAATGGCTGGGTCAGTAATTGTTACAATTCCTGTTTTGTTAATTTTTGTATACTTTGAAAAATATTTAGTGAGCGGTCTTACTGCAGGAAGTGTAAAAGGTTAGTGGAAGATTTTATCAAATCAGCTAAGAAAGTTTTATTAGGGAATAAAAAAAAAGGCTATACATTACCAACCAATAACAAATTATACCCAGCGCAATGGAATTGGGACTCAGGTTTCATTGCTTTAGGATATTCTCACTTTAAACTCAAATATGCTCTAGATGAAATAAAGACATTAATAAGAGGTCAATGGAAAGATGGAATGATACCTCATATTTTGTTCCACGATTTAAATACCAATTATTATCCAAACCATTCTGTATGGGCTTGTGGAAATAAAATACATTCATCTGGTATTACCCAACCACCAATTCTTGCAATAATTTTAAAACTAATTTTAGATAAAAAAAGAATTAATAATAGAGATAAAGCCGAAATTAAAAAAATAATTAAGGGAATATTAAAATACCACAAATGGTTTATTAAATTTAGAGATCCAAATAATACTGGATTAGTCTCAATTTTGCACCCTTGGGAAAGTGGCTACGACAATTCACCATTGTGGGATGACCCTATGAGTAAAGTAAAAGTCCCAAAAAACCTTAAATACAAAAGGGGAGATAACAAAGTTGTTAATCCTGAATATAGGCCATTAGATATTGATTATGATAGATACGTAACTATCAAAAATCATTTGAGAAAAAATAATTATAATCCAAAAAAACTTTATAAAGCTTCGTTATTCAATGTGATTGATGTAGGATTTAACTCTATATTTTTGCGCGCAAATAAAGACCTTCTAAAATTATTAAATACATTCAATTTGCAAAGTACTGAATTAGAGTCATATATATCAAGATCTGAAAATGAAATTGTAAAATTATATAATCAGAAAAAAAATACTTTTTTCAACATCGATTTAAGAAATAAAAAAAAAATTAACATTCCATCAATTACTCATTATTTTATTTTATTTGCAGATTTAAAAAACAAAGTATTAAATAACCAAATCATTAAAAACTTAAAAAAACACAGTTTTAAAGAAAAATATTTATTATCAAGTGTAAAATCAAATCACCAAAAATTTGAAGAGAAAAGATATTGGAGAGGTCCAGTATGGATTAATTGTAATTGGATAATATATCAAGGATTAAAGAATAAGAATATTAAATTTGCTAAACAAATAAAAAGAAAAACTATTAATTTAGTAAAACAAAAAGGTTTTAATGAATACTTTAGTTGTAAAACTGGTAAAGGATTTGGCGCAACAAACTTTTCTTGGACCGCTGCGTTATTTTTAGACTTAATACTTGAAAATAAAAATGACTAATTACAATTGGAATTATCCAACCACTGTTTGGGTAGGTAAAAATAGAGTTAAAGATTTAGAAAAGGCTTGTGTTGAAATTAAAACTTTAAAACCACTACTAGTAACAGATAGAGACTTAATTAACTTAGGATTTTTAAAAGATTTAATAAATGATTTAGAAAAGAAATTTAAATTATGTATTTATTCCAATTTTTCAGGAAACCCTACTGGTGAGAATGTTGATGAAGGCGTTGAAGTATTTAAGAATAATAGTTGTGACAGTGTAATAGCTATTGGAGGTGGAAGTGCATTAGACGTGGGTAAAGCTATAGCTTTTATGTCAGGTCAATCTAGACCTATTTGGGATTTTGAGGATATTGGTGATTATTGGAAAAGGGCAGATCAGAAAAATATCTCTCCAATAATTGCAGTTCCAACAACTGCTGGAACTGGTTCTGAAACTGGTAGAGCATCAGCAATAATTAATTCCAGAACTGGAATAAAAAAAATTATTTTCCACCCAAAATTTTTACCATCTATTGTCATATTGGACCCAGTTCTTACTAAAGATCTTTCTCCCCGATTAACAGGAGCGACAGGAATGGATGCATTAGCGCATAATTTAGAGGCATTTTGTGCTCCTGGCTTTCACCCAATGGCTGATGGAATAGCTATTGAGGGAATGAGATTAATAAAAAAATCTCTTTTAAAAGCTGTAAAGAACGGAAGTGATTTAGATGCTAGATCAGATTTGTTAGCTGCAGCAAGTATGGGATCTACTGCATTTCAAAAAGGGTTAGGAGCCATTCATTCACTTAGCCATCCACTTAATGCTCAATTTAACCTTCATCACGGATTATCTAATGCAATATTTATGCCTTATGTTTTAACTTTTAATAAAGAAAATATTGAGGAAAGAATTATTTCTATTTGTGATTACCTTAACTTAAGTAAAAGTTTTGATGCTTTTCTCGAATGGGTACTAGAATTAAGAAAAGAATTAAATATTCCACATAAACTATCAGATGTAATAGAAATAAATAAAATGAACTTAGATGAATTATCTAAGAGGGCTCTTGGAGATCCATCAACATTATCCAATCCTAAAAAATTGACTATAAGTGATATGAAAGCTATGTATGAGCATAGTATTTCGGGAGATTTATTTTAATGAAAAAAATATTAATAGTTGAGGGAAACTTAAGAGAAGAGAATCAGAGTTTTACTGATGGTGGAATTAAAACACATACAGAAAGTCTTAAAGATAGTATAGCCTATTTTACTGATAAAATTGAAATAGATGTTGTAAATCCCTCATCTGACAAAAACATTTCTGAAAAAGTTACAGATCTTGATAAATATGATGGACTAATATGGGGTGGGAGTAGTCTAAATATTTATAATGATACCATTGAAATAAGAAGACAGATCGAATTTATGAGAGAGTGTCAAAAAAAAATTAAAAAAATATTAGCTATTTGCTGGGGACTACAGGTTGCTGTTACAGTAGCAGGAGGGCAAGTAAAAAGATGCACAAACGGATCTCACAGAGGCATAGCACTTAATATTGAAATAAATAATGATGGACTACAACATCCAATATATAAAAATAAAGGTAAAATTTTTAATACACCCGCTTTTAATTTTGATGAAGTTGCAACATTGCCAAAAAATTCAAAATTGCTAGCCTCAAACCCTATAAATAAAGTTATGGGAGTAAATTTTGAGACCGAGGCAAGTGATATATGGGGTATTCAATATCATCCTGAAATAACTTATGATAAAATGATAAGTCTTATACATTTTAGAAAAGAACGTCTTTTAAATAATAATGCATTTGTAGATGAGCAAGAAATAAATAATCATGTAAGAATGATTGCTGAAGAAAATAAGATTACAAATAAAGATCTTAGAATGCGTGAACTTGAAAACTGGCTTAATTATCTTTTAAAATAAACCTTCTGTTTCACCTTTTTCATTAATTCGAATTGAGTCAGCAGCTGGTACTTTTGGCAATCCTGGCATTGTCATTATTGCACCGCATACAACAACGATAAATTCTGCTCCAGATAACAGTCTTACTTCTCTTATTGGTAATACATGACCTGAAGGTGCTCCTTTAAGATTTGGGTCAGTGGAAAAACTATATTGAGTTTTAGCAATACAAATTGGTAATGATTGATAGCCTCTTTCTTCAAAAGATTTTAATTGGTCTCTAATTTTAGTATCAGCAACAACCTCACTTGCTCTATAAAGTTCCTTAGCTATTGTTTCTATTTTTTTAAATAATGAAGTTTTATCATCGTATAAAAATTTAAAATTACTATTTTTTTCACATAGCTCAACCACATCATTTGCTAAATCAATTGCACCTTCTCCGCCTTTTTCCCAATGCTTTGATATAGAGGCTTTAATACCTTTTTGTTCACAAAACCTTGTAACTTCATCAACTTCTTTATCAGTATCTAAAACAAAGTGGTTTATAGCTACTGTTACAGGTAATCCAAATTTTTGAATATTTTCTATATGTCTTTCTAAA
>CACFYO010000019.1 GCA_902570545.1 uncultured Pelagibacteraceae bacterium
ATTAATATAATGACTGAGCAAGAGGATTCTGAAAGAAGGCAGTTAGAATTCAAGGAAAAAACAGATAATATTGTTAGAAACTTAGAATTAGACGAGACTCTGGGACAACTTTTAGTGGCTGAAGGATTTTCTTCAATAGACGACATAAAGGATAGCAATACTGAGTCGCTAATTAAAATTGAAGGTATTGAAGAAGACACGGCAAAAGAATTGATAGAAAGAGCAAAAGAATTTTATGATAAAGACCAAGAAGAAATATCAAAAAGGATTAAAGATCTAGGAGTAGATAATGATTTAATTAATCATGATGGACTTACACCAGGAATGTTGGTTACATTAGGAGAACAAAAAATTTTAACTTTAATTGATTTAGCAGATTTAGCATCAGATGAACTAACTGGCGCTTATGATATAATTAAAGGAGAAAGAGTAAAAATTAAAGGTTATTTAGAGGATTTTGCGCTATCAAAATTAGAAGCTGACAACTTAATAATGTCTGCAAGAGAAAAAGTTTATAAAGATTGAGAGATGGGAAATGGAGAAAAAAAAATTAAAGTTATCAATATCAGGAAGTTCAAAAAAAACTTTTAATAGTATAGAACAAGCTAAATCAAAATCTAAAAATACTGTTGTTATAGAGAAAAAAAACTCAAGATTTACAGTAAAATCTCAATTTTCAAGACAAAATAACATTAACAGACCAATCAACAATTCTATAAAATCAAATAATTTTACTAAACCATCAACACAACCTTCTTCGGATTTTGAGAGAAGAAAATTGGCTGAACAAAGAGCTACAAGAAGACTTAAAGGTGAAGCTATACAAAAGGATAATAAATCTAATAAAATAATCGGAAAAAGAAGAGAATTAAAATTAACAATATCAAGAGCTCTTAGTGATGATCATACAGAAATAAAATCAAGAAGTTTAGCTTCTTTAAAAAGAGCAAAGCAAAAAGAAAACAGAAGTTTAAATCAAGAAGAAAGTAAGGATAGTTTTTCTCAAGTTAAAAGAGAGGTAAATCTCCCTGAAGTAATAACAATTAAAGAGCTAGCAAACAGAATGGCAGAACGATCTAGCAGTATTATAAAATATTTACTTGGTATGGGAGTAACAGTAACAATTAATAATACAATTGATGCTGACACAGCAGAATATTTAGTTAAAGAATTTGGTCATAATCCTATTCGTGAGACAAAGGCTGAAGAATTGATTGAAAAAATAAAAGAGGTCAAATCAGAAAATTTACAAAATCGAGCACCAATCGTCACTGTTATGGGACATGTAGACCATGGTAAAACTTCAGTTTTAGATGTGTTGAGGAAAGCTAATGTAGTTTCAGGAGAATTCGGTGGTATAACTCAACATATTGGAGCTTATCAGATTAATTATCAGAATAATAAAATAACATTCATAGATACCCCTGGACATGCAGCATTTACTGAGATGAGAGCTAGAGGCTCTAAGCTAACAGATATTGTTATTTTAGTTGTAGCAGCAGATGATGGTGTCAAACCACAAACAATAGAGTCAATTAAACATGCAAAAGCTGCAAAAGTACCCATAGTTGTAGCTATAAATAAGTGTGATCTACCTGAGGCAGATCCACAGAAAATAAAAAATCAACTTTTAGAATATGAGTTAATTGCTGAAGATTTATCAGGTGATACTTTAATGGTTGAAATATCAACAAAAACTAAAAATAACCTAGATAAGTTAGTGGAATCAGTTTTGCTACAAGCAGAATTACTCGATTTAAAAACAGATTTTGAATCAAATGCGAAAGGTATAGTACTAGAGTCAAAAGTAGATATTGGAAGAGGTCCAGTTGCGAATATTGTTGTAACCGCAGGAACTCTCAAAAAGGGAGATTATTTTGTTAGTGGATTAAAATGGGGAAAAGTAAGAGCGATTATAAATGACCAAGGTAAAAATATTGAAATTGCTGAACCAGCTACTCCAGTTGAGATTATTGGCATTAATGGGGCAGCTAAATCGGGGGATGATTTTATTGTTTTATCAAATGAAAAAGAGGCCAAATCTCTTTGTGAAGCAAGAGTTGAAGAGGCAAAAGACGATAAAATACCTCTTAATTTTGTCACGCAGGACTCAGCTTTTCAGAACACAGTATCAGAAGAATTAAATATAATAATTAAATCTGACGTTCATGGCTCATCAGAGGCAATCAAAAATGCCATAGACCAAATTAAACATGATGAAGTAAAACCAAAAATACTTCTTTCAGACATAGGAATGGTGACAGAAACTGATGTTACTTTAGCAAAAGCATCGAATGCTGTGATAATAGCATTTAATGTTAAACCAAGTAGAGAAGCGAAGAAAAGAGCTGAACAAGAAAAAATTTCTATTTCATCCTTTAATATAATCTATGAAGTTTTAGATTTTATAAAAAGTAGAATGGCAGGTTTATTATCTCCAGATGTTGAAGAAAAAATTATTGGAAGTGCGGAAATACTTGAAATTTTCAAGGTTTCAAAAGTTGGAAAAGTAGCTGGATCAAAGGTGGTTGAAGGAGAAATAATTCAAAACTCTAGTGCAAGAGTTATTAGAGATGGTGCTATAATATTTAATGGAAAAATTAGTTCAATATTTAGAGAAAAAGACCAGACTAAACAAGTTTCAGCTGGTTTAGAATGTGGTATCACTCTAAAAGATTTCGCTGATTATCAAAAAAAAGATATTATAGAAGTTTACAATTCAACAGTAACTGAGAGAACAATTTAAATGAAACACTTAGGTAAACCCATTACCCAAAGACAATTAAGAGTAGGTGAAATGATAAAACAAGCTTTAGGAACACTGTTTATAAGAGATGAAGCAAAAATACCAAATTTATCTACAAAAGAAATTACAGTTACAGAGGTCAGAATGTCACCAGATCTAAAAACAGCAAAAATATTTGTAATGCCTTTAGGTGGAAAAAATACAGAGGAAATTATTAAAAAATTAAAAATGTCATCTTTTATGATAAGAAAGGTTTTATCAAGTAAAATTATTATGAAATTTTTACCAAAACTTTTCTTTGTGAAAGACGATTCTTTTGATTATGCAGAAAAAATAGAAAATTTAATTAAACAAACAAATAAATAAAGGAAAAAATGAAAGAAAAAATAAAAGAACTTAAAATCCATGATAAGGATACTGGATCATCTGAAGTTCAGATTGCTCAATTAACTGGAAAAATTGAGTCTCTATCGAAACATATAAAGCAATTTAAAAAGGATAAACATTCTTCAGTTGGTCTTTTGCGTGCAGTAAATAGAAGAAAAAAATTATTAGAATATTTAAAGAAAAATAATATGGATTCTTATAAAACAGTATTAACAAAATTAAATTTAAGGAAATAAATGTTCAAAGTAGTCAAAAAAGAAATAGAAGTAAGTGGAAAAAAAATAAGTCTAGAGACAGGAAAAATAGCAAGACAAGCAGATGGAGCGATTATAGCTCAATGTGGAGAGACAGTTGTTTTAGCAACAGTTGTTGGTGCTAAAAAAGTAAATCCAGATATGGATTATTTTCCTTTGTCAGTTAATTACCAAGAAAAATATTATGCAGCAGGTAAAATTCCAGGTGGTTACTTTAAAAGAGAAGCTAGACCAACTGAAAGTGAAACATTAATTTCAAGATTAATTGATAGACCAATTAGGCCATTGTTTCCTGATGCATTTAAAAATGAAGTGCAGCTCTTACCGACGGTAATATCCTATGATAAAGAGAATGAAGCAGATATTTTATCAATCATTGCATCTTCTGCGGCTTTAGCAATCTCTGGAATGCCTTTTATGGGTCCAGTTGGAGCTTCTAGAGTTGGCTTTATTGAAGGAAAATATGTCCTTAATCCATCAAAGATGGAATTAGAGAAATCTAAATTAGATTTAGTTGTAGCAGGAACTAAAGATGCAGTTTTAATGGTTGAGTCGGAAGCACATGGTCTAACTGAAGAAGAAATGTTGAATGCTGTGAAATTTGGTCATGAGGGCTTCGTTCCAATAATAGAAATGATCGAAGAACTTGCAAAAGAATGTAGAAAACCTGAATGGACAGTTGAGAAGAAAGACTTATCTGAAGTAAAAAAGAAATTAGAAGAGGAATTTACTGAAGATTTGAAAAAAGCTTTCTCTACAAGAGATAAGCAAGATAGATCAAATCAAATTTCTCAAATTACTGAAAAAGCTAAAAAGTTATACGAGGAAAATGAAGCTTACACTGATTTAGATGTAAATTCCCAACTCAAAAATTTAGAAAAATCTATTGTAAGAACTGATATTCTTAAAAATAAAAATCGTATTGATGGAAGAGGTCTAGCAGATGTAAGACCAATAATGTGTGAAGTTGGAATATTACCTAGAGTTCATGGTTCAGCTTTGTTTACAAGAGGCGAAACACAAGCCATTGTCACAACTACACTTGGAACTTCAGATGATGAACAAAGAATAGAAAGTTTAGATGGTCTTCAAAAAGAGAGATTTATGTTGCACTATAATTTTCCTCCATTCTCAGTTGGTGAAACAGGAAGAATTGGAACGGGCAGAAGAGAGATAGGTCATGGTAAATTAGCATGGAGAGCAATTAACTCATCACTCCCATCAAAGGAAAGTTTTCCATATACATTTAGGATTGTATCAGAAATCACTGAGTCTAACGGTTCATCTTCAATGGCAACTGTTTGTGGAACTTCACTTGCTCTTATGGATGCAGGTGTTCCTATTAAAGAGCCAGTTGCTGGAATTGCAATGGGTTTAATCAAAGAAGGTGATGATTTCTCTGTACTATCAGATATTCTTGGTGATGAGGATCACCTTGGAGATATGGATTTTAAAGTTGCAGGGACTAAAGATGGGATCACATCTTTACAAATGGATATAAAGATCACAGGAATTACATTTGAAATAATGGAGCAAGCTTTAAATCAAGCAAAAGATGGAAGAATTCATATTTTAGGTGAAATGAATAAAGCATTAGATAAATCTAGAGATGATGTTGGAAAACATACTCCAAAAATGGAAAAAATTACGGTAGATAAAAAAGATATAGCTGCTGTGATTGGAAAAGGTGGTGCAACGATTAGAGAAATTGTCGAAAAATCTGCTGCAAAAGTTGACGTAAATGATGAGGGTGTAGTTACTGTTGCAGCTCCAGACGAAGAATCTAGAAACATTGCTATGCAAATGATCAAAGACATAACAGCAAAAGCTGAACTAAATAAAATTTATAATGGAAAAGTTATGAAAATTATGGAATTTGGTGCTTTTGTTAACTTCTTAGGAAAACAAGATGGACTTGTTCACATTTCTGAGCTTGCAGATAAAAGAGTTGCCAAAGTAACAGATGTTGTCAAGGAAGGTGACGAAGTAAAAGTAAAAGTTATTGGATTTGATAGAGGAAAAGTTAAATTATCTATAAAGCAAGCCGCTATATAGATAAATGTCCAACCCGTTTATTTTAATTGCAAGAATACGCGTTAAAGAGGGTAAGGTTGAAGAGTATCTCAGGATAGCAAAAGAAGCTGACGAGGCTGTTAACGCATCAGAGCCAGACATGGTTATTCATACTTTCGATCAAGATCCTAGTGATCCTTTAGAATTTACTTGGAGTGAAGTTTATCGAAATAGTGAAGCTATGCTGCATCATCTAAATAATGCCCCAGTCCAAGCTTATGTTGAAAAGCACAACAAAATTGCCGATAGATTCGAAATAGAGGTCTATGGAAATATTACGGAAGAGACTATCAAGGCAATTAAGGATACAAATATACCTTTCAAGCATTTTAAAACTACTAATGTTGGTTATATTAGAAAAATATAATTACTAACTCTCCGGGACAAATAGCAAGCAAAGACCGTTGCTACAATATCTTTTTCCACCATCAGGTCCATCATTGAATACATGGCCGTGATGAGCTCCACAATTTGCACAACTATATTCAGTCCTTTTCATGCCAAAAGAATAATCAGTTTTTGTTACAAATACCCCAGGTAATGCCTCTGTAAAAGAAGGCCATCCAGTCCCACTGTCAAATTTTTTAACAGATTCAAACAATTTCACACCACAATTAGCACAATGATACGATCCTTTTCTTTTTTCATAATTTAATTCACTAGTACCTGCACGTTCAGTACCCTCTTCAAACATTATTATTTTTTGCTCATTTGTAAGATCAGGATTAATTATATTGTATTCACTCTCATCTTTTTTTAATTTTTTTTTAAATCCTACTAAATTACTCGCTAATGATGTTATTGGATTAAATATTATTCCCAATATAGAAGCTCCAGCAATTTTTAAAAAATTTCTTCTCACAATATTTAATTACTTACTTTTTTTTACCAAGCTTATTTATCAAGAATAAAGCTATTGCAGTCAATAGGGCAAAAACTTCTAGTGCATGACCAGAACCTTCAAGAATTAATTGAACAAAAATAAATATTATACAAACAACAAACCAAACTAAAATTAACATAATAAACTTTTAAGATATATTTTTTGGATCAGGCATGCCTACTTTATTATAACCAGCATCAACATAGTGAATTTCACCCGTAACACCACCTGCCATATCACTTAGAAGATATAATGCTGAGTTTCCAACATCGATGTTATCTACGTTTCTTTTTAAAAAAGAGTGATCAGCATTCCATTTATATAAAAATTTTGCATCTCCAATAGCTGAAGCAGCCAATGTTTTTATTGGTCCTGCACTTATTGCATTCACTCTTATTCCTTTAGCTCCTAAATCTCTAGCTAAGTATTTAACACTAGATTCTAATGCTGCCTTACAAACACCCATTACATTGTAATTAGGGATTGCTTTATTAGCCTCATAGCTAAGTGTAATCATGCTACCACCATTTTTCATCACTTTTGAGGCTTCTTTTGCAACTTCAGTAAATGAAAAGCACGAAATCAACATACTTCTTAAAAAATTTTCTCTAGTAGTATTTAGATATTCTCCTGAGAGCTCAGATTTATCAGAAAAAGCGATTGCGTGAACTACAAAGTCTATCTCACCCCATTGAGATTTAATATCTTCAAATAATTTTATTACATCTTCTTTTTTTTCTACATCACAGCCAAAAGTGACATTAGAATTCAGTTTTTCTGCAAGAGGAACTACTCTTTTTTTTAGAGCATCACCTAGATATGTAAAAGCTAATTCAGCACCTGCCTCTGAAAGTTTTTGAGAAATACCCCATGCAATAGATCTTTCATTAGCAACACCCATTATTAGTCCTTTTTTACCTTTCATTAAAGACATATGTTAGACTTTCTCAAATACTAGAGTTGCATTTGTTCCACCAAAACCAAAACTATTAGACATGACAGTATTTAATGTTGCTGCTGTTTCTGTTTTAGCGACTATTGGAAATTTTTTAGCCTCTTCATCCATCTCACTTATGTTAGCAGAGCCTGTAATGAAATTATTTTTCATCATAATTAAACAATATATTGCTTCATGCACTGATGCAGCTCCTAGAGGATGACCTGATAAAGATTTAGTTGAGCTAATCTTTGGAATTTCATTTCCAAAAGCTTCTTTAACAGCATTCAATTCAGTAATATCTCCAACTGGAGTAGAAGTTCCATGAGTATTTATATAATCTACTTTATTCTTTGAAGTTGCCATAGCCATTTGCATACATCTTACTGCACCTTCACCAGATGGCGCTACCATATCATATCCATCTGAAGTTGCTCCATAACCTGTTAATTCTGCGTATATTTTAGCTCCTCGAGCTTTAGCGTGTTCATATTCCTCAAGAACTAAAACCCCTGCACCCCCAGCAATTACAAAACCATCTCTAGTTTTGTCATAAGCCCTTGATGCTTTTTCAGGAGTATCATTATATTTAGAAGATAATGCAGTCATTGCATCAAACATTGCAGTCATCGCCCAGTGTATCTCTTCACTACCACCTGCAAAAACAATATCTTGTTTGCCCATTTGAATAAGTTCCATAGAGTTTCCTATACAGTGTCCACTTGTTGCGCATGCGGAGCTCATTGTATAGTTTGTACCTTTTATTTTGAAAGGAACAGCAAGTGTTGCTGAGGCTGTACTTGCCATTGTTCTTGGAACTATAAATGGCCCCATCAATTTTGGGGTTTTGGCTCTAGTTTTATCAGCAGCCAAAATAACATTTTCAATAGATGGTCCACCTGAACCCATAACAATTCCTGTTTTGAAATTACTTACTTCACTTTCTTCCAAACCAGAGTCTTCAATTGCCTCTTTCATTGCAATATAATTGTAAGCTGACCCTGAACCCATAAATCTAATTGTTTTTCTATCTATATGATCCTCAAGTTTGATATTAGGTTTTCCATGAATATGACTTTTAAGATTGTGTTCTTTATATTCTTCAGAAAAAGAAATTCCTGATTTTGTATTTAGTAATGATTGATGAACTTCTTCTTGATTATTTCCAAGACATGAAACAATTCCCAAACCTGTAATTACTACTCTTCGCATTATTTAAATAATCCTACTTTTAGACTGTCTGCAGAGTATATTTTTTTGCCATCAGCAAGAAGAATACCATTTGCTAGTCCAACTGTTGTTTCACCTTTAATCAATATTCTTTTCATATCAATAATATATGTCGCCATTTTGACATTTTTTAAAACCTCTCCTGTAAACTTTACCGTGCTTACTCCTAAAGCTCTTCCTCTCCCAGGATTTCCAAGCCAGCCCAAGTAAAAACCAACTAGTTGCCACATCGCATCCAAACCTAAGCATCCTGGCATTACTGGATCTTCTTTAAAGTGACAATCAAAAAACCACATATCATCTTTTATATCAAGTTCTGCCTTCATTAATCCTTTGTCAAAAGCTCCATTTTTTTCACTAATTTCAGTAATTCTATCAAACATTAGCATTGGTGGAGAAGGTAATTTTGCATTTCCAGGGCCAAAAAGCTCGCCATTTGCGCAGCTAATTAATTCATCATAATTAAAGGAACTTTTTTTCATAATTTTTTAATCTTATTACTTGATTTACAAACATTATAATATAGATATTCTTTAGAATAATTATAATTAGTAATGACCTACGCAGAGCAATACATAGACAAATTAAGAAAATCAGGTCTAAGACCAACAAAACAGAGAATTAAAATTTGTGAAGTGTTGTTTGATGCCGAAAAGACTTTTCACTTTACAATTAAAGAACTGGTTAAAATCATTGAAAATCAAGCAAATATTAAGGTTTCTTTAGCAACTGTTTACAACACTGTTCATGCATTTATGAAAAAGGGTTATTTAAAAGAGATACCACTAAATGCTTCACAAAGTTATTACGATACAAATGTAACTCATCATCACCATTTCTTTGATGAAGAGGAAAATAAATTGATTGATATTCATCAAGATGATGTTGATGAAGTTAATATTAAAAGAACTATCCCAGGAAAAAAAATAAGATCAGTAGAAGTTATCGCTAAAATTGTGAGTGATAATCAATCTCAAAAATAATTTAATAATATCAATAGTTTAAATATTATATTATATTTATTCTAAACTGTTGACATATTAATATTCCTCTATATATAAACCACTTTAGAATCATTATTAATAGTAGGAGTAAATATGTCATTAAAAGGTAGTAAAACAGAGGAAAATTTAAAAGAAGCATTTGCTGGAGAAAGCCAAGCAAATAGAAGATATCTTTATTTTGCTCAAAAAGCCGATGTTGAAGGCTTTAACGATGTAGCAGCGGTATTTAGATCAACAGCAGAAGGTGAAACTGGACATGCTCATGGTCACTTAGAATATTTAGAAGAAGTAGGTGATCCAGCAACTGGTAAACCAATTGGTGAAACAAAAGCCAATCTTGAGTCTGCAATTCAAGGTGAAACACATGAGTACACAGACATGTACCCTGGAATGGCTAAAACAGCTAGAGAAGAAGGTTTTGATGAAATAGCTGATTGGTTTGAGACTTTAGCAAAAGCTGAAAAATCACACGCTGGTAAATTTCAAAAGACTTTAGAAAGCATCGCTTAAACAAAATTTGTGGACGAAACCCCCTCCCGTCCACAAAAACCACATTTATAAAAAATTTATGAGTAAAGAAGGCGGCACGCAAGCACCTACAAGACACCCATTAAAATTTAGAGATCCAGATTTTATAAATCCTGAAAAAATTGATCAGGAAATGAGAAGAGTATTTGATATCTGTCATGGATGCAGAAGATGTTTTAATTTGTGTGATAGTTTTCCAAAATTATTTGACTTTATCGATGAAACTGAGGGTGGCGAAGTATCAGATCTTTCAAGTGAAAAGTTTAAACCTATTGTAGATGCTTGCACTTTATGTGACATGTGTTTTATGACTAAATGTCCTTATGTACCACCACACGAATTTGATTTGGATTTTCCTCATTTAATGTTGAGATATAGAACAGCCCAAAGAAAAAATGGTGATATTTCAAAAACTGCCAACCAATTAACCCAAATTGATAGAAATTCTAAAATAGGAATATTTTTTAGCTTTTTTATTAATTGGATTACAAACGTTAAAAATAAATTTGCTAGAAAAGTTTTAGAATTTTTTACCGGAATAGACAAAAGAGTTATTTTACCAAAATATAATAAAGAAACATTCGCAAATTATTTTCATAAATTTAAAAAAAATATTTTACCAAAACACAAAGAGAGAAAAGTTGTAATTTATTCCACATGTTTTGTTAATTTTAATAAGAAAAAAACTGGAGAAGCAGCTTTAAAAGTACTTCATCATAATAATGTAGAAGTAGAGCACTCTTATGCAGGTTGTTGTGGTATGCCTTATCTGGAACAAGCGGATCTAGATCAAGTTACAAAGCAAGCAGAGTTAGTCTCTAGAGAATTAATCAAATATGTCGAAAAAGATTATAAAGTAGTAACCTTAACAGCAAGTTGTGGATTAATGTTAAAGTTCGAATGGCCATTATTAATGCCAAATGACGGAATAATTAAAAAACTTTCTCAAAATACTCTTGATATTGATGAATATGTTATGGATATTGCGAATAAAGAGGGTTTAGTTGATGGTTTGAAAGAAATTGATGGAGGAGTAACAGTTCATAATGCTTGTCATGCTAGAGCACAAAATATGGGTAATAAGGCAAGAGATATGCTTAAATTAATTCCAAATATTAAATTAGATGTTGTTGAAAGATGTGCAGGTCATGGAGGAACCTTCGGTATTATGAAAGAAACTCATGATATAGCAAATAAGGTGGGCAAAACCACCGCAAGTACTGTTAAAAGAAAAAATAATAAATATATGGCTTCTGACTGTCCATTGGCTGGTAAACACATCAAGCAGTTGGCTGATGATACAAACATAGCAAATGATGAAGCTGTGCATCCAATCGAGATAGTCTCAAAAAGTTATGGATTATAGAATGTCAAAAGAACAAAAAAAAATTACAAAAGAAGATCTTTTACCTTTAGATGCATACATAAAAGTAAGAAGACAAATGAGAAAAGAATTAGTTGAATTTAAAAAGAATAGAAGAATTCTTTTAGGGCCTTATGCAACATTTTATTTTGAATGTTATGAAACAATGATAGCTCAGGTACAAGAAATGCTTTACATCGAAAAGGGTGGAGATGAACAAGTTGCAGACGAACTTGCTGCATACAATCCTTTAATCCCAAATGGAAAAGAATTAGTTGCCACTTTAATGTTTGAGATAGACAATCCTATAATTAGAGCAGAATTTCTTGGAAAGTTAGGTGGTGTTGAAAATAATATATTTATTAAAGTTGGAGATGAAAAAATTTATGCAACCCCTGAAATGGATGTTGATAGAACTTCAGATGATGGAAAAGCATCTTCGGTTCAGTTTATACATTTTCAATTTACAGATGACCAAGTAAATAAGTTCAAAGACAAAAGCAATTCAATTGAAGTTGGTATTGATCATAAGGAGTATTCACACACAACTAAATTTTCGGAAGATAACATTAAAGCTCTTTCTGCAGATTTTAATTAACAATTCCCCAAATTTTTTCGTCTTTCACAATCCAACCTGAGAAATCACCAGTCTTAATATTACACCATTTTTCTTCACATTTAATAACCTTTAAAAGACGACCCTCATCCAATTTAGCTAATGGTTTTGAGTATTTTGTTGGGTTTTTAAATAGAATTTTTTCAGATTTGGTGATTATTGAGCTTGAATTCCTCAATTGTGAAATATGAATCCAACCACTATTTTTTTTATGGTCGATAACTCTTCTGAAATTTTCTTTTTTATCGATTACTTTCAGAGGTAACTCAATCTTTCTATATACATATTTAATTGGATAATCAAAGCTTGGACCGTATCTAACATTTACTTTTTTATTTTTTAACATAAGAAAATAATTATTTTCTTGAGCAATCGATGAAAATGGTAAAAGAAAAAGGAATAAAAGTATTAAATATTTTCGCATATACATCCTTTTCTTTTTTTAAATAATACTTTCCTAAATTTAAGATTTAATAAATCTATTATCAAAATATGAGAATTTAAATTTTTACCAACATTTAAAATTGTCTTCAAAACCTCATTAGCTTGTAGGCTGCCTGTAATAACTGCAGTTGATCCCAATATACCATCTGTTTCACAATCCAAAACTCCCTCTGCTGGTTCTCCTTGGTAGAAACATTTTAAACAGGGACTTTTCTTTAAACTAAAATCAAATGTAAAAATATGTCCTTCAAATTTACTTATAGCTCCAATAATAAGTTTTTTTTTAAATTTTAACGAAAATTTATTTAAAAGAAATTTTGCTTTAAAATTATCTGTACCATCAACAATAACATCATACTGTTTAAGAATTTTTCCTAAATTTTTATCTTCTGCTTTAACTCTATATGTTTTTACTTTTACCTTTTTATTAATTTTACTAATTTTTTTTTTTAAGATATTAACTTTATATTTTCCAACATCACCAGCAGTGAACATAACTTGTCGATGTAAATTTGATATACTCACTTTATCATGGTCCATTATACCAATTTCACCAATACCTGCTCTACAAAGTAAATCAATAATAGGTGTCCCTAAGCCACCACACCCAACAACTAAAACTTTAGCATTTTGAATTTTCTTTTGACCTAAAACTCCAACTTTTTTTAAAATAATCTGTCTTGAATATCGCTCTAGGTCTTTGTTACTAAACATTTACTATTTACCAGTAGATCCAAATCCTCCAGACCCTCTGACTGTCTCTGGTAATTCATTTGTTTCTTCAATTTCTACTTTTAGAATAGGCATTAAAACCATTTGAGCAACTCTATCTTCATCATTGACAGTAAATTCGTTTTTACCATGGTTAAATAAAATAATTTTTAGCTCTCCTCTATAATCACTATCAATTGTTCCCGGTGTATTTAGTACGCTAATACTTGATTTTGCGGCAAGGCCAGATCTTGGTCTAATTTGAACCTCTGTATCTTCAGGAATTGCAATTGCAATACCTGTTGGTATCAATTTCGACTCATTTGGTTTGATTGTTATAGGTTCATCTATACATGCCATCAGATCCATACCCGAAGATCCACTAGTTTTGTAACTTGGAAGTTTTGCTTTTTGGTTAAGTCTCTTAAATAAAACCTTTACCATTGATTAATTAAGCTCAGAGATAACTCTATCCACTATCTCAGATGCTATTAAAGATTTGTTTTTCTTTAATAACTTTTCACTTTCTTTATTTTTATAAAATATAGAAACTTCATTATCATCAGAGTCAAAACCTATTGTTTTATCAGAGATATCATTTGCAATAATCCAATCACAATTTTTTTGGTCTAGTTTTTTCTTCGAATTTATCTCAATATTTTGTGATTCTGCTGCAAATCCAATTGTAATTTTTGGTCTTAGTGAATTATGATTTGATACATTTGATAAAATATCAATATTTTTTTCTAACTTTAGATCTAAATTTTCACTTTTTTTAATTTTTTCACTATTAATCTCTTTAACTTTAAAATCAGCTACTGCTGCATTAAAAATAGCAACATCAGTTGGTAGATTGCTGAGAGTTTCCCTGAACATTTCTTCTGCAGTTTTAACTGAAATAAATTTTACTCCTTCAACTGGATCTAAATTTGTTTCTCCAGAAATAAGTGTTGTTTCAAAACCATTATCTCTTAATGATTTAGCTATTTCATAACCTTGTTTACCACTTGATTTATTAGTTATAAATCTTACCGGATCTATAAACTCTTTAGTAGGTCCAGCTGTAACTAATGCCTTATATTTTTTATTTTTTTCAATATTCTTAAAATAATTTTCTATATTCTCTAATATATATGAAGGTTCTGACATTTTGCCTTTTCCATACTCTCCACAAGCCATATCCCCAATTTCAGGGCCAATTATCTTATAACCGTAACTTTTTAATTTTAATAAATTATCTTTAGTTGATTTGTGTTCCCACATTCTGACATTCATAGCTGGGACCAAAAACACTTGTTTATTAGACGCTAAGACGACAGTGCTAGCTAGGTCGTCGGTTAAACCATAACTTAATTTTGATATTGTATTTGCTGTTGCAGGCACAATTAAAATTAAATCTGCCCATCTAGAAAGTGAAATATGATCCATTTCAGCTTCATTTTCTGCACTGAATATGTCTTCATATACTTTTTCCTGCGAAAGTGATGTAATAGAAAGAGGTGTAACAAAGTTTTTACCACTCTTTGTAAGTATTGTTTTAATACTTACATCTCTTTTTTTTAAACCTCTTATGACTTCTAAACTTTTGTAAGCAGATATTCCACCACATATGATTAGAAGTATTTTTTTATTTTTCATGAGGAGAATTAAAATACCAATAGGGTTAAAATTACAAGAGATAATAAGCCAATAATAGACTGGTTTCTAAATGACTTCATTTCTTCTTTTTTAGTATTTAATTCATTATAAGAGTTAGAATTTTGGGGTATTTGACCACTTGCAAGGTAATTAAGAGCTTGGTTTGCTTTGTCCATAACTTCAGGTAAATTTGGAAGACGTTTTAATACCTCCACTGAGTCTTTTAATGTTTCATTAATTGAATTTATAGGATCTTTAGTTTCTTTTAGCCATTTTTCTAGAACAGGTTTGGATGTTTCCCATATGTTTGTCTCAGGGTTTAATCTTCTTGCAACTCCTTCAACTACTACCATCGTTTTTTGTAACATAAGTAACTGAGGTTGGGTTTGCATATTAAATTTTTCGGTAACATCAAAAAGTTGTTTTAAAAGTTTTCCACCTGAAATATTTTTTATAGAGTGTCCAAAAATTGGTTCACCAATTGATCTTAATGCTTGAGCAAGATCATTGACAGGGACATTATTCGGGACTAGTCCTGCTGCAAGATGTACCTCCGCAACTTTTTTATAATCTCTTTGTATAAATCCAAATAAAATTTCAGCTAAAAATCTTTTACTGACATTATCTAGTCTTCCCATGATACCAAAATCTATGGGAACAATTTGACCACTATCATTTACAAAAATGTTTCCTTGATGCATATCTGCGTGAAAAAAACCATCTCTTACAGCATGTCTTAAGAAATGTTGAATTATATCAGTAGCAATCTTTTTTGTATCAATTGATCTTTTCTCTAGCTCTTCTGTCTCTCTAATTGATACACCTTCAATCCAATCAAGTGTCATTATATTTTCGCTTGTATAATCCCAATATATTTTGGGAACTTCAAAACCCACGTCATTTTTGGTATTTTCTGCATATTCGTTAGCTGCAGCGGCTTCAAATCTTAAATCCATCTCAAGACTGGTAATTTCTTTCAACAAAAAAACTACTTCAACAAGCTTTAATCGTTTAGTTTTCTTGATTAATGACTCAATGATATAGGCAAAAAGCATCAGAGCATCCACTTCTTCGTTAAAAATTTTTTTAATATTTGGTCTTAATATTTTTATTGCTACGTTTTTAATAACTCCATTATCGTTAATTTGAGCTTTATGTAC
>CACFYO010000020.1 GCA_902570545.1 uncultured Pelagibacteraceae bacterium
TCTATGGTAATATTGCATATGATTTAGCTTCTCTTATCGATGATGTTAGGTTTAAAACAGACATAAAGACTAAAAATTATATTTTTGATGAATTCATAAAAAAAAATAAACAATTAAATCTTAAAAAGTTCAAAAATGACTTTGAGATCTTATCTGTATTAAGGAATTTAAAAATAATTGGCATATTTACTAGATTATCTGTAAGAGATAAAAAAAAACAATATCTTAAACTTATACCTTATGCATGGGATTTAATCGATTACAGAACTTTGAATAATCCAATATTTAAAGACTTAAATTACCTTTTAAGTAAAAATTTTGATAGAAAAATTAGAAAATCTTATGAAAATTAAAACTGCCCTAATACTCTGTGCTGGATTTGGCAAGAGAGTGCAACCGATAACAGACAGTTTACCTAAGCCATTAATAGTTTATAAAAATAAAACCTTATTAGAAAATACAATTAATTTTCTTATAAAAATAAAAATCGAAAAAATTAAAATCAATGTTTTTTATTTAAAAGAAAAGATCATTGATTTTATTAATAGTAAAAATTTCCCAATAAATATTGAAATTGTTGATGATGGTGAGACAATCTTAGGAACAGGGGGTGGTACTCTAAGTCTTATAAAAAAATCTAATGAGAATGATGTTCTAGTAATTAATCCAGATACAATTTGGGATGATAGTTATATCAACTCAATTGATAAAATGAAGAAAATTTACTTTGAAAGAAAAATTAAAAACATTTTATTAATTGTAAATAATTCGACGTGTTTTGATAAAAGATTTAATGGAGATTTTGAGGTAAAAAATAATGTCCTTCTAAAGGAAAAAATAAACAATTTTAAATATACTGGATGTCAAATATTTAATAAGGAATTAATATTACATAAACAATTAAATTATTTTCCCATATCCGAAATATGGGATGCACTTTTAAGAGAAAGTAAACTTTATGGCTATGAGCATGAAGGTGAATTTAAGCATTTAACTGATTTTGAAATATACGAAAAATTATTTATTTAGAAAACTAAAAGATCTTTTGCTCTATCTTTATCTAAATATCTTGCGTGTTTAATCTTTCCTTTTTCAGTTTCAACCAATAAAGGATTACCAGTTGGTATTTCTAAGCTTGAAATCTTTTCATTATCTAAATTAAATAAGTATTTACATAATGATCTAATTGAATTTCCATGAGCTGATACAATAATATTTTCATCTAATTTAGGTTCAATGTTTTTTTTATAAAAAGGTATTACTCTTTCATAAGTATTTTTTAATGATTCTGTATCTGGAATTTTATCTTTTGGAATATTTTTATATATATCAATATTCAAAGGATGATAGGGACTTGTTTTTTTTAGAGGCTCAGGTGGGTTATCCCAGGATCTTCTAAAAGTATGAATTTTTTCTTTTCCATAAAGTTTTTTCATTTCATCTTTATTTAAACCAGTTAACGCTCCGTAGTGCCTCTCATTTAGTTCCCAAGCATTAGTAACATTTTGATCTTTAATTCTCATAGTATTAAGGATTAAATTTAGTGTTTCGATCGATCTTGTCTGTAATGATGTATAAAAATAAGATAATTCAAGGTTTAATTCCTTAATTAATTCACCTGCCTTACAAGCTTCAAGTTTACCCTTGGCAGCTAAACCTACATCTACCCACCCAGTGAAACGGTTTTCTAGGTTCCATACGCTTTGTCCGTGTCTAACAAGTATTAAATTATTCATAAATTTAACATAAATATAAATTAAATTAGATTGACATAAAGCTAAATCTTTTTAATTTGTTAAAATGAGTTCATTTGAAGATAGAAAAAAAAGTTTTGAAAAGAAATTTGCTCACGACCAAGAGCTTCAATTCAAAGTTAGCGCTAGAAGAAACAAATATTTAGGAGAATGGGTATCTCAGATGCTAAATTTTAATCCAGATCAACAAAAGGAATATATTCAATCTGTCATAAAAGCAGATTTTGCTGAGGCAGGAGATCAAGACGTTTTTCGAAAAATTAAAGAGGATTTGAAAGAAAAAAATGTGTCAGATGAAGATTTACGAAAAAAAATGGATGAACTAAATGAAAAAGCAAAAACTGATTTTAATTAGTTTTTTTTTCCTCTTATTTAATATTAATCACTTATTATCTTCAGACCAAAATTATTTATTAATTTCAGGTAAACCAAAAATTACAGATGGTGACACAATTAAGATTAATAATAAAAAAATTCGCTTTAGTGGAATTGATGCTCCAGAAAGTTTTTTTTTTGGAAAAAAACAATCATGTTTTTTAAATAATGTTGAAATTCTGTGTGGGAAGTTATCTAAAGATAAGCTCATTGAAAAAATTGGAAATCAGGTTGTTAATTGCAAAATAGAAAAAAATAAAGATCAATATAGCAGGTTAATAGGTGAATGTTTTTTAAAAAAAGAAAGCCTATCAGTTTTTATGGTCAAAAATGGTTATGCATTTGATTATCCTAAATACTCAAAGGGTAAATTTAGAAAATACCAGACTTTTGCAAAAAAATTTTCATTGGGTTTATGGCAAATGCAATTTGAATATCCTTGGATATGGAGAAAAAAAAATAGATAATAATGAAAATGATTCGAAACAAAATTATATATTTATTTTTAATTTCTATTTTATTTTCTGGTTGCTCCTCAATTCCTAAAAATACTGCAGATGGCTGTTCAATTTTTTCCGAAAGATATCTTTGGTACAAACATGCAAAAAAAACTGAACAAAAATGGGGAACTCCTATTAATTTGCAACTTGCTATAATTAAAATGGAGTCAGATTTCGATTGGTTGGCAAAACCACCTAGACAAAAATTATTTAAAGTTATCCCTTATAAAAGACCATCAAGTTCTTTTGGTTATTCTCAAGCAGTCAGAGGAACCTGGAAGCAATACAAAGAGGAAACAGGAAACAAGTATGCAACTAGGACAAGATTTAAAGATAGTGTAGATTTTATTGGTTGGTATACAAACAAAACAGAAAAGATCCTAAAAATCCCAAAAAATGATGCTTTTAAACAATATGTTGCTTATCATGAGGGCTGGGGAAACTACAAAAATTATAAAAAAAATCAAAAAATTATTCTTTTAGCAAAAAAAGTTGAAAATCAATCTAAGAAATACAAGGCACAGCTGAATAATTGTCGAAAATCACTTACTACTAAAAAATATATTATATTTTAGTTTAATTGTTTTTTAAGCTCTATATCAACTGCATCAATTCTCTTCGTATTTTTCGCTAAAGTTAAATACATCGTCGGAGTTACATATAAAGTGAAGAATGTAGAAATTATCATTCCACCAAGTATAGTTGCACCTACAGCAAGTCTCGAACCTTCTCCAGCACCTGGTCCAATATTTCCAATAACCAAAGGCAACATCGCAATCATTGTACTTAGGGATGTCATTATAATTGGTCTAAATCTTAGACTGCAGGCTTCTTTTACGGCTTTTTCAATATCTTTACCTTTTGTTCTCAATTGATTAGCATAATCAACTATAAGAATACTATTTTTTGTTGAAATTCCTATGAGTATTACTAAGGCTATTTGTGAAAATATATTTATTGATGAATTTAAGAATAAAATAAATACTAATCCTCCAAACACTGCAAGTGGAACAGTTAATATAATTATAAATGGGTGGATAAACGAATTAAAAGTAGCTGACATTACAAGATAAGCAGTCAATAATGCTAAAGCAAATATAATATAAAGTTCATTACTGGTTTCTTTTAATTCTTCGGACTTTCCTTTCCAAGTAATTTGTTTATCCGGAGCAATATTTGTCATGGTTTTCTCTAAATATTTAATCGCTTCAGCTAAAGTATAACCTTCACTTATATTAGCTGATATTGTTACAGCACGTTGTCTATTATATCTTGATAACTTACTAGCTGTTCCTTTTTCTTTAAACTCAACAAGATTAGAGAGTGAAACTAAATTACCAGTTTTTTCTGATCGAACAAATATTTTACTCAAACTTTCTTTATTTTTTCTATCTTCTAAATATTGTTGTAAAATGATTGGGTATTCTTTTCCAAGTTTATTAAATTTTGTAACCGTTTTACCTCCATACAAAGTTTCTAAAGTTTGACCAATTGCTTCAGTTGATATCCCTAGGTCTTTTGCTTTATTTTTATTAATTTTTATATTTACTTCAGGTTTATTTCTGGTGTAGTCAGACTCAAGTCTTGACAAATTTCTGTTCTTTCTTAACATTCTTATAACTTGAGACTGTATTTGTTCCAGTTCTTCATAAGTATTTCCGTAAATAACCATTTGAACAGGCTTATTGTAACTAGAAACTCTTATGGACTGAGGAGAAATTGGAAAAGCTAGTGTTTGAGGTACTGTAACTATTTTTCCAATTGCTTGCCTCATTATTGTTTGAGAATTCTGCTTTCTATTTTTCCAGTTATCTAAAAGTGAGATAATTAAGAAGCTATTTTCAGAGCCAAAACCTGGAACTATCATTAAAAATCTATTGTATGGACTATTTTCCCCATCAAGCAGAGGAATAAGTCTTTTTTCAACATCCTCCGCCCTTTTTTGAGTATATTGGAATGAACTTCCCTCATCAGTAAATCCTATAACTAAGTAAACTCCACGATCTTCTAATGGTAACAATTCTTTTTTTGTATAGTTATACAAACCCCCAGAGGCAACTATGATAAAAATTATGAATGTTATTATTGTTTTCTTCTTGTTCATCCAAAATCCTAATGTCTCTGTGTAAAATTTTAAAAAACCTTGAAAAAATTTATCAAATCCTCTTGTTAAGAAATTAGACTTTTTCTTTTTATCAAGAAATTTACTACCTAGCATTGGCGAAAGTGTTAGAGCAACAAATGATGACACTACAATTGCAAATGATAGTGCTATTGCAGTTTCTTTAAATAAAGTTCCGGCAATACCCTCAATAAAAATTAAAGGTAAAAATACTGCAACCAAAATAAGAGTTGTTGCAACAATTGCAAATGTAATTTGTTTTGAGCCTTTATATGCTGCTACCAGCGGTGTCTCACCATTTTCAATTCTTCTATATATTGCATCGGTCATAATGACTGAGTCATCGGTAATTATTCCAATTGCTAATATAAAACTTAATAAAACAAATATATTAATAGATAAATCAAATATATATAAACCCAAGAATGTAGCAATTAGACTTACAGGTAAAGCTATTGCAGGAACAATGACTGCTTTTAAATTTCCTAAAAATAAATAAATTATTATTACAACAAGTATAAAGGCTATAGCTAAAGTTTTATAAACCTCATTTATTGCCTCGCCAATATAAGTAGCTCTATTAAAAGCTATTTCCAAATTTAAATCACCAGGTAAAGTTTTTCTAATTTCTTTGATTTTTTTTTCAACATCTTTTGATAATTCAACAGTTGAAGCTCCACTTCTTGCATAAATTCCTATACCCATGGTTTTTAAATTTAGTGCTCCTTTACTTTGTGCTCTAAATAAAACTTTCTCTGTGACAGGACCTAATTCTAAATTTGCAATATCAGATAGTCTTACAATGTTATCTTTAGCTTTCTTAATTGGGAGTTCTTTAAGTTTATCTAAGTCATTATATGATTTATCGATATTGATCGTTAAATCTATATTTTCAGCCTCAAGTGTACCTGCTGGTAATCGAACATTTTCATTTCTTAAAGATCTTTCTACTTCTTGAATAGTTAAGTTATTTGCAGCTAATTTGATTGGATCTATCCATACTCTTATACTCTGTTCTCTAAGGCCGCCTGTTCTTATTCGGCCAACATTTTTAATGCTAGAAAACTGATCAACTAAATATCGTTCTGCATAATCTCCAAGCTCAAGATCACTCCAGGTTTCTGAAGATAAAGCAAGCCACATTGTAGTTGTAAAACCCGCAGATTGTTTAAGTATTCTAGGGGCCTCAGACTCAGCGGGTAATCTTCCAACAATTCTTGCAACTCTCTCTCTTACATCGTTTGCGGCATTATCAAGGTCAATATCAGTGTCAAATTCGATATTTATAGTACTTTTGCCATTTTCTGATTTAGCGTCTATATTTTTAATTCCCTCTGCACCACCTATAACTTCCTCTATTACTTGTGTTACCTCTTCATCAACAATAGGAGCTGACGCTGAGGCATATTCCACTTGAACTTGAACCACAGGGGGTTGCAGACCAGATGGGAGTTCTCTCACAGGTAACTTCGAAAAAACAAAAGTTCCGAAGACGACCAATATCAAGGATAGCACCCATGACAATGCAGGTCTCCTAATACTAACATCAGTTAAATACATTTAATTATTTACTTTTATTTTCTTTTTTTCCCCAACCAGACTTACTTTTTTTTTCGCCATTTTTAATAGGTTTAATTTTTCCATTGGGTCTTACTTTTTTTAATCCTTCAGCAACAACTATGTCACCCTCGTTTAAACCAGACTCTACTTCAAGATAACCTTTGTTTCTGTTACCAACAGTGACCTCAACTCTTTTAGTTACATTCTCATTGTCTACTTTATAAATATAAACCTTGTTACCTTCTAAAATTACACTTGTATCTGGTATTCCTAACGAAACTCTCTCATTATATTTTATTGTGACTTCCATTAAAGCACCAGGTAAAATCTCAGAATTTGAATTTTGCATTTTAACTCTAAGTCTTAAAGATCTGTTGCTTACATCAATTTTGCTAGCTAAAGAGTCTACTATTCCGTTATAAGTTTTATCTTTATTACCAGAAAATTTTACATCAACACCAAGTCCTTTTTTTACGAACGGTGCGTATACTTCTGGAACATCAACATCAATGAATAAAGAAGATGCGTCCTCTATATCAATTACAACAGAACTTTCCGAAACATTAATATCATCAGAAAAGTTTCTTTTACCAATTACTCCATCGAAAGGTGCTACTAAAGTTCTATTTTTTAATTTTGCGATAACATCACCAGACTTAACTTTAGTATTATATTTGATTTCTTCTAGAATTTCGTATTTTTCAATATTGTATGACTGTGTTTTAATTGGAACCGCTGTTCCAAAAGTTTCAATGATATTTTGAAATTTTCTTTGCTCAACTGTTTTAACTATAATACCCGGTGGTGGTCTTTTACTAAATTTCTTTTTAAAGTGGTTTCCAATCATTGTCCGTGCAATGATCACACCTGCAATAATTAGAAAAAAAATAACTATTATTGATGTTATTTTAGTAGATCTTTTCATTTTTATATTCTTCCATATTCAGCCCATGAACCATCATAAACTGTAGGAGAATATGTATTATTTACTAGGGAATATGCAAGACCTAAAACACATGCTGTTATACCAGATCCACATGAAAAAACTCTTTTATCATCATTTAAATCAATAATTTCGCTGAACTTTTTTGAGATCTCACTTACCCCTTTAAAAGTATTGTCTGAGCTATTTATAATTTCTTTAAATGGAAGACATACAGAGTTTGGAATAGATCCACTCCTCACATTCTTCCTGGGATCTGGAACACTTCCATTAAATCTTTCCTTACTTCTAGCGTCGATTACAGTAAAATTTTTTTTTTCAATATTTTCATTTATTTCAAAAATACTTTTTACCATATTTTTATTTTCTGTTGCTCTGTAGGTTGAATTATTTAAAATTGTCTTTTCACTTGTCGTTTTCCTATATTCAATTAACCATTTTTTTAAACCACCATCTAAAACACTTACTAAGTGTTTATCATGACCAAAATAAATAAAGTTGTACCAACCTCTACATGAACTTAGAACATCAGAGTTATCATAAATTACAATTCTATCGGTATTTGATATGCCCATTGAAGATACTATCTCTTCCCATTTTTCTTTTGTAGGAAGCATGTGAGGTAAATCTGTGCTTTGATCTGAGTTTTTATCTAAATCGAAAAAAATTGCTTCTGGAATATGATTTTTCATGTATTCCTCTTCAGGATTTCTATCAATTCCTGGCATATGCCACGAACAGTCAATTATTTTTACTGCACTTAGATTCTTTTCCAACCAATCTGATGATACAAGTGACATTCTATCTTTTTTCTAAATACTTTTGATGATACTCTTCAGCAGTACAGTAATTTTTCAACTCAGATAGCTTAGTTACCACTTTTCCAGATAATTTTTTATTTACATCATCAACCACTTTTTGAGCAATATTTTTTTGATCATCATTAAGGTAGAATATCTCACTTCTGTATTGTGTTCCAAAATCAGGACCTTGAGAGTTTAGTGTAGTTGGATCATGAAATTCAAAAAATTTCTTAATTATTTGCTCGTATGTAATAATTTTAGGATCAAATTCTAATTTTACAGCTTCCGCATGATTAGTTGTTCCTGTACAAACTTCTCTATAATTTGTATTTGGACTGTTTCCTCCGCAATATCCAACCTCAGTTCTATAGACTCCATCTAACTGTCCATATTTTTTTTCTGGACCCCAGAAACATCCCAAAGCTAAAACTGCTATTTCCATAGATTAATGTTATAATAATAATATAATCTAATCCATGTTATCTAGAAATCAATTAGGCTTTTTGTACATGTTTTTGTCTGTGTGTGCATTTTCAATGATGGATGTACTTGTTAAGTGGTCTGATAATTATCCTGTTGGTGAAGTTCTTTTTTTTAGAGGAATTTGTGGACTAATACCTATATTTTTTTTAATACCAAAAGAAAACTACTCAAATTTTTATAAAACAGATCGACCTAAATTGCATTTCTTTAGATGTGCCGCGGGATTAATGGCAATAGTATCAGTATTTATTGCACTAAGAAATTTACCACTTGCAACTGTAGTAGGTATTTCTTTTGCAGCACCGATTTTTGCAACAATTTTATCTATTTATTTTTTGTCAGAAAAAATCGGTAAATATCGTTGGTTAGCAGTTTTAATTGGTTTTCTTGGAGTAATAATTATTACACAACCAGGTATTTCTAATTTAAATTTTTATTATATTTATCCAATTATTTTTTGTTTAGGAATGTCATATGTAGCAATTGCTATCAGGCAGTTATCTACATCCGAACCAGTTTGGCTTATTTCTTTTTATTTTTCAGTAGCGATATCTATTTTAGGTTTGTTTACAATTCCATTTGGATGGGTAATGCCTTCATTAATAGATTTTATTCTTTTGTGTATGATTGGTTTGCTTGGAGGTATTGCTAATTTACTACTTGGACAATCTTATAAACTTTCAGAAGTTTCTTTAGTTACTCCGCTCAAGTATTTAAGTTTAGTATTTGCAATTGTATTTGGTTATCTTATTTGGAACGAAATACCGTCTTATAAAACTTTATTGGGTTCATTGCTTGTAGTGTTATCTTCATTAATTATTTTTAGAAGAGAAATCTATTTGAAAAAACCAAACTTAATTTTTAAAAATGAGTAAACCTCCAATTTATTGGTCAAAGGCAGTAAAGTTTCTTTCTAAGGATAAGATAATGAATAAACTTATTTCTAAATACAAAGATAAAACCTTAACAACAAGAAAAGATATTTTTTTATCACTATGTAAAAGTATAATAGGACAACAAATAAGTGTTGCAGCAGCAAATTCTGTATTTTTAAAGTTTAAAAAAGAATGTAAAGGAAAAATAAATCCAAAAGTAGTAAATGCCATTACCCCAAGTCGGTTGAAAAAATGTGGTTTAAGCAGACAAAAAGTTAGAGGAATTAAAGAGTTGGCAAAAAAATTTGTAAATAAAACATTTAATCCAAGAGTTATAAAAAAAATGGGAGACGAGGAGGCAATTCTTTATTTATCTGAGTTAAGACAAATAGGTAGATGGTCTGCAGAGATGATATTACTATTTACTTACAATAGATCTAACATATGGCCCGTTCAAGATATTGGTTTACTTAGAGCTATTTCAAACAATTATAGGAAAAGCTATTTACCACCTATGAGCTATGTAAATCGATTGAAAAAGAGGTTTTCTCCGTATTGTTCCGTAGCTACTTGGTATTTATGGCGTTCCATAGACGATGAGCCTATACAATATTAAGTGCCTTCAACAATTTGATGATGTCTTACAGCATGGCCTTTAATAACGTCTAGTGCTTCCTGATATTCTGGAGAATCATAAAATTCTATTGCTGTGTTGTAATCTTGAAATTCAACTACAGTTGTTCTAGGAGAGTTTATTCCCTCATTTGTTCTATTTTTTCCGCCTCTAATTATAAATATCCCTGAGTATTTATCTGCGGCTATCTTGGCTTTTAGTGCATATTCTTTTAATTTTTCCTCACTATTAATTTTTTCCCACACACAAACTATGTAACCTTTCATAATTCTCCTTTGCACCCATTGTATATTGTAATTTTTACTTTATCAAATTTGTTCTTGTTCTACTCCTTCAACAATAAACATTATTCTCTTAGTTGTATCCTCTGCATGAGTCCAAGCAGATTTATATTCAGTTGAATCATGACATGAAATAGCATCATTGTAAGTTGGAAACTCCCATATTACAGTACGCAAAATGTTTGGCCCGCTAAATGACTTTAATTTTCCACCTCTAACTACTGGTTTTCCCCCGTAACTTTTTATTATAGGAACAGCCTTTTCTCCATATTTTTTTAAGTTGTCCTGGCTTGAGATTTCTAAGTATAGACTTATCCAGTAAGTTTTCATATTTATCCTTTTTTAATATTTTTATTTATGATACCAAATTTTTATGGCTGATAAATTAATAATTTCTTATGAAGAATATAAAAAGGTCGTCGAAAAACTTGCTTTAGAAATTGAAAAAAAATATAAGCCAACAGTATTAGTTGGTATCATGAGAGGTGCAGCTCCAATTATAGATATTTTATCTAGAATTTTTAAATTACCTACTGCTTATGTTGTAATTCAAAGTTATTCTGGTGATACGGTTCAAGATAAACAAGGGGAGCTAATATTCGCAAGAGATATAAGTGCAATTGCAACTAACGAAGATTTTAAAAAAGTACTGTTAGTAGATGATCTCTCAGACACCGGACTTACCTTAAATAAAAGTATTGAGTGGCTTAAAGAATATGAACCTGTTAAGGACCACATAAGTGAAATTAAAACAGCGTGTCTTTGGAAAAAAAAATCTTCCACTTTTACACCTGATTTCTGTCCAATTTTATTGGATAATGATCCATGGATTGTTCAACCATCAGAGTACTATGATGAAATTGATATAGATGGTTTGAAAAAAAAGTATTCTAAATAAAAAAAGGCCAGACTAAGCTGGCCTTTAATTTTAATCTTTTGGTAAAATTTCTTACTGTGGAATGTCTCCCTCTACTCCTTTAACGTAAACATTCATTCCGGCTAGCATTCCATCGTCTGCTACAGCACCTTCGGCTACAAGAATATTTCCTTTTTGATCATAAATTGGACCAGTAAATGAGTGAACTTTTCCTGAAGCTAAGTCTTTTTGAAGTTGTTCCACTTCTTTTACTAAGTCGCTTCCCATTGCAGAATTATATGGTGCCATTGCTACCATTCCTTCTTTTAATCCATGCCAAGTATCTTGTTGTTTCCAAGTACCATCTCTTGCTGCAATTGATCTTTCTACATAGTAAGGCGCCCAATCATCTATAATTGACGTTAATATGGATTTTGGAGCAAATCTTTGCATGTCACTTGCTTGACCAAAAGACCAAACACCTGCTTTTTCTGCAACTTGTACCGGAGCTGTACTATCAGTATGTTGCATAATTATATCTGCACCTTGATCAATCAAAGCTTGAGCTGCTTCTGATTCTTTTCCTGGATCATACCATGTAAAAACCCAAACAATTTTTGTCTTAATATCAGGATTTACTTTTTGAGCAGCTAATGTCATTGCATTAATTCCTCTTATAACTTCAGGAATTGGAAAAGAAGCAATGTATCCAATAGTATTTGTCTTTGTCATCTTCCCAGCCATATGTCCTAATAAAGTTCTACCTTCATAGAACCTTGCTGAATACGTCGAGACATTTGAATGCTCTCTTTTGTAACCAGTCGCATGTTCAAATTTTACATTTGGAAAATCTTTAGCAACTTTATTTGTTGGATCCATATATCCAAAACTAGTCGTAAAGATTAGGTCGTGACCAGATTGTGCTAATTGTCTTATAACTCTTTCTGCATCAGCACCTTCAGGTACACTTTCTACATAAGTAGTTTTTATTCCCAAAGCTTCCACTGCATTTCTTCCTTCATGGTGTTGGTATGTCCATCCATGGTCTCCAGTTGGACCAACATAAACAAAACCAACTTTAAATTCTGCATTTGCACTCAGGCTAAAGCCAAGCATAAATAATGCAGAAATTAAACTTCTTAAAAATAGTTTATACATTTGATTTCCCCTTTAAATTTAATTTTGTGATACTACAAACTATTCAATATTCTAATAAAAAAAAATATTTATTTTGGAATAGCTAACATCACTTTTCCTTATAGAAGATTTGTCCCAGCGAAGTTGGTGTATTCAGTTTTATTTTTCTACTATCACGAGAAATTACAACTAAAACTATTATTGTCATGATGTAAGGTAATGCACTTAATAATTGAACTGGAATTCTTAAACCCACTGCCTGCATATGTAATTGTAAAATTGTAATTCCACCAAATATTAATGCACCAATAAGAACTTTAATCGGACTCCAAGTTGCAAAAACTACTAAAGCTAGTGCAATCCATCCTCTACCCCCTGTCATATTCTCAATCCATTGGGGAGTGTATATTAATGATAGGTATGAACCTGCCAATCCACACATTGCACCTCCATAAAGAATGCAACTATATCTTACTAATGTAACATTAATTCCTTGATTAGAGGCTGAAGTTGGCGAATCCCCAACGGCTCTGATAATCAAACCAATTTTAGTCTTCTTTAAAAAATAATTTGTCAAAAAAGGTAATCCAAATGCAAAATATAATAAAATTGAGTGACCAAAGAATATTGGACCCAAAAACGGAATACTTTCTTTTAAATTAAGGAATAATAAGGGAAATTCCTTTCCTGGAATTCCAACGAAATTCTTACCTATCATTGCTGACATTCCAATACCAAAGATAGTTAGTGCAAGACCTGTAGCTACGTGATTTGTTAGGAGTGATTGGGTAAGCAATCCAAAAATAAGAGATATAATTAAACCTGACAGCATAGAGCCTACTACTGCAAAAAATAAATTATCAGTCACTACCATTAAAGCAAATCCAGAGATTGCTCCAATTATCATCATTCCTTCTACCCCAAGATTTAAAACACCAGATCTCTCCGTAATTAATTCCCCAGATGCAGCAAGTATCAAAGGAACTGATGATGCCATGATGGCACCAATTAAAATACCAATAAAATTTAAATCAAAGCTCATTTTTTTTTAAACCTAAAAATTTTATTTTAAAAAATAACAAATAATCGGATCCAAGAAGAAAAAATAAAATCATCCCTTGAAAAACTTGACCTGTATATTTTGGTACTTGCAAGAATATCTGAGCTGTTTCTGCTCCTAAATATGTCAGAGCAACGACTAGAGATGCAAAAATAATTCCAACTGGATTTAGTCTTCCTAAAAAAGCAACAATTATTGCCGTAAAACCATAATCAGGAGAAATATTTCTATGTAATTGTCCTATTGGCCCTGTTATC
>CACFYO010000021.1 GCA_902570545.1 uncultured Pelagibacteraceae bacterium
ATTTTTCCTAGCACAGGTATTTCTGTATCATTAGAATTATTTAAATTTTCCACATCTAATCCTCCCTTAATAACGCTTGGAGAAAAACTATTATAAATATCGTTTGCAGATGCTGTTTCAGGCAACTTAATTACTTCTAATGCTCTAGCCTTGTGGGCTAATCTTTTAATAAAGCCTCTTTCCTCTAATGCACTGATAAGTCTGTGAATTCCTGATTTTGATTTTAAACTTAATGATTCTTTCATTTCCTCATATGAAGGGGAAACACCTGTAGATCTCAATTTTTTGTTGATAAAGAGAAGCAGGTTTTTTTGTTTTTTAGTTAACATAGAACAAATTAAGTACATTGATGTTCTATAAAAGTTCCTTAAATTATACAACAGTTAAAAAGCTATAAAAATTGAGGAAAATTTCTATAAAAGAGAAAAAATATTATTATTTTCCATATCTTTTAAGAGTGATTCACCAATTAAAAAACAGCTGATAGAGGTCCTATTTTTTATGTCTAGCAATTCATCTCTTGTTTTTAGACCACTCTCAGAAATTAGAGGTGAAGAGTGGTTTGATACAACATTATATATATCATAAGTTGTATTTATCTCAGTTTTAAGAGTTTTCAGGTTTCGGTTATTTATTCCAACTAAAGCATCAGGATATTTTGCTGATTTTTCTGCCTCCTTAACATTATGAACTTCAACAATTACACTCATATTATATTTCAAAGCTTCCTCGTAAATTTCATCTGCAGTTTTTTCAGAAATACCGGCTAATATAATCAGGACTGCATCAGCACCATAACTTTTTGCCAAAGGCACTTGAAATTTATCAACAAAAAAATCTTTACAGAGAATAGGTAATTCAATTTTTTTTTTAATTTTAGAAATATGAGATAAATTTCCTAAAAAAAAGTCTTCCTCAGTTAATACAGACAAACAAGTAACGTTTTTAGAGTTATATATATTTGCAATTTTTACTGGGTCGTAATCATCTATCAAAATACCTGCAGATGGACTAGCTTTTTTTATTTCAGCAATTACGGATATCTTATTTTCTGAGTTATTGGTTTGTATTTTTTTCTTAAAATCAAAAAAAACATCTTTTTCATTAATTGATTCTATCAAGCTCTTAATATTAATTTCACTTTTTAATTTTTCAATTTTAATCTTTTTTTGATCAATTATTTTTTGAAGTATATTTTCAGACATTCTGTATTTTTTTTACATATTTGAATGCAGCTCCAGATTTAATAAATCCTCTGGTATAATTATAAGCAATTTTAAAATCATCATATTTTTCAGAAACTATTAATCCTGCTGCAGCATTTAGACATACCGCTTTTGAAAAATCATTATCTTCCCCTTGAAAAATATTTAAAATTTTATCAGAATTAAATTTAGCATCATCTCCAATTAAATTTTCGAATTTATCAGCATTAACATTTAATTCATTTGGAACAATCGTAAACTCAGATATTTTATTATTTTTTAATTGCACAACATTAGTTTTAGCGTAAGGTGATATTTCGTCTAGACCATCCTCACTATTTACAATCCATGCAAATTTTAAATTTAGATTTTTTAGTGCATTTGCAAAAACTTTTAAAAGCTTATTATCAAAAACTCCAATTACCTGCCTTTTAACAAGAGCTGGGCTGCTTAATGGACCTATCATATTAAAAATAGTTCTTTTTCCTATTTTTTTTCTTGTTGGACCAACATATTTCATTGCTGTGTGATAATTCGGAGCGAACATGAAACCAAAATTTTTATTTTTAATTTGCTCTTCGATTTGATTTGGTTCTAGGTTGATGTTTATATTTAAGGCTTCAAGAACGTCAGCTGACCCACATTTTGACGAAACTGCTTTATTTCCATGCTTTGCTACTTTAACACCCATACTTGCTAACAACAGCGCTGATGCAGTTGAAATATTTAGAGTATCTTTTCCATCTCCACCAGTACCACAAGTATCAATGCAGTTGTCAACTTTTACTCTTTTTGACTTATCTCTTAATACATATACACCACCAGCTATTTCATCTGAAACCTCACCTTTATCTGATAATAAAGTTAAAAAATCATAAATTTGTTGATCACTACCTTCACCATTCATTAAAATCTTAAATGCATTTTTACTCTCATCAAAATTTAAATTTATTTTATTTCTGAGCTTTTCTAAAAAATGATCCATTTTTACTCTTTTACAAAGTTCTCTAAAATTTTTAAACCATATTTTGTTTTGATACTTTCAGGATGAAATTGAACTCCATGGATTTTGTATTGTTTATGCATAACACCCATTATTGTCCCATCTTGTGTACTAGATGTAATTTTTAAATCTTTAGATAAGGATTTTCTATCAATTACTAAACTATGATATCTGGTGGCTGAGAACTTTTTTGGTAAATTTTTTAAAATACCAATTTTCTTATTTATAATATTACTTGTTTTTCCATGCACAAGTTCTTTAGCTTGAATTATCTTAGAACCAAATATTTGTCCAATGATTTGATGACCTAAGCAAACACCAAGTATTGGAATTTTTTTATACAAATTCTTTACTATCTTTAAACAATTTCCAGATTGATTAGGATTTCCAGGACCTGGAGATATTACAATTTTATTATATTCTTTTCTTAAAATGTAACGATGATCTACCTTATCGTTTCTTAAAACATCAACTTTAGCATAGGATGAAAGATAGTGATATAAATTGAATGTAAAGCTATCATAATTATCAATTAAAATTATTTTCATACACTTTACTCCAAAGCCTTAATTAAAGCTTTTGCTTTATTAACTGTTTCATTAAATTCATTAATAGGTTTACTATCAGCAACAATTCCTGCGCCTGATTGTACATAAAATTTTTTATTTTTTGAAATTGCTGTTCTAAGTGCGATGCAAGTATCAAAATCACCATTTGCAGAAAAATAACCAATACCACCAGCATAAACTTTTCTTCTAGTCGTTTCTAATTCATCTATAATCTCCATAGCTCTTATTTTAGGTGCACCTGATACTGTTCCAGCAGGAAAACCAGCTAATAACGTATCAAATTTACCAAATTTTTTATTAAAATCACCTTCAACATTTGAGACTATATGCATTACATGCGAATATCGCTCTATCTTAAAACTTTCAGTTACTTTAACAGAGTTAATTTTTGAAACTTTTCCAGTATCATTTCTTCCAAGGTCAAGAAGCATTAAGTGTTCTGAAAGCTCTTTTTTATCCTTTAAAAGATCTTTTTCATAAAATTTATCTTCTTTTTTATTTTTACCTCTAGGTCTTGTTCCAGCAATAGGTCTAATAGTTATTTTATTATCTCTAAGCCTAACAAGTATTTCAGGACTCGCACCTATAATTTGAAAATCTTCAAAATTAAAAAAATACATAAAAGGGGAAGGGTTAGTAATTCTCAATTTTTTATAAATATCCAATGGTTCTTTGTTGAGATCTGTTTCGAACCTTTGACTTAGAACAACTTGAAATATATCTCCTATTTTAATGTAATTTTTAGCTTTAGAAACATTACTAAGGAATTTCTTTTTTGATATATTTGATTTAACTTTTGGTTTGGAAACCTTTGTCTTTGACTGATTTATTTTGTAATTATAATTTGCCAAAAATATCATTTCTTCCATTTCTTTTTGTATTTGGTCATATTTAGTTTGATAATTTTTGATTTTTTCATCAAAAAAACAATTAACTATAAAAAATAATTTTTTTTTAACATTATCAAAAACAACTAGATTTTTTGGTCTCAAAATTCTTGCATCAGGAATTTTAAGATCATTTTTTGTCGTATTAGGAATTTTCTCAATATATCTTATTGTATCATAAGAGAAATATCCTGATATAATTGAGCTAATTGGTGGTAATTCACTTGGTATTTTAAAATTAAAATTTTCGATTATTTTCTCAATATTATCTTTTGGAGTTCCTCTTAATTTTTTTCTTTTATTTTCATGCTTCAAAACGCATTTATTATTATTAAATTCCCAAATTTTATCAGGATTTTTACCAAAAATTGTATATCTACCTTTTATGAAACCTTTTTCAACAGACTCGAATACGAAGCTATTTCTTACATTTAAAAAGTTATTAATTAAATTTTCTATTTCTTTTAAGCCATTTGATTTTATTGCATGGTAAAGAACTTGATTTTTACTTTTTTTGTGATTTTTCTTAAATAACTTTAGATCAATATTCAACATTATCTAAAATAATTTTTAACTCTATCAATTGTTTGATTGAAAATTTTTACCTTATATTTAGAATTTAAAGATAGATCATAAGATGTATAAACATCATTAATAATATCGTTATTTGCTTTAGTAGAATATTTTTCAACATTATCAGTATTTTTTTCCATATCTGAATAATAAATATTCTTAATTTTTGTAAGAAAAACTTTATTTGTTTCTCCAGTTACTAATGAGAAACTTTCTTTTGGCAATGTGTATAAAAGTTTTAAAGAATCTGGGTCAAAAACTTCGTAATCATTACTGTTTTCAATATTTATAGTTTTAATATTACTTGTATCTTTTGATAATTTTAAAAACTCGTCATTATTAAATATCTTTTCATCAATTTTTTCAAAAAGACTTTTATTAAATTCAAATTTCTTTTTTAAAATTACATTATTTTTAACTTTTTCTAAAAATTTTGGATCTGTTTTGTTTGGAATTTTTTTATTAATATTTGATATTTCAAAAATTAGATAGTAATCATTTTTGTCAACTAGTTGTATTTTATCCTGGTTTCTTTTTGAGTAAATTTCTTCAAATATTTCATCTGAATCATCATTCAAGACAAAATTATTAATTTCGCTTAGTTTTAAATTATAAATTTCATTAATTTCTCTAATATTTAATCCATTTAAAATATTATTTTCTATTTCATCAATTTTCTTAAAAAATTCATCATTAAACTCATCTATTTCTATTAGATTTTTAGGAGTAATTTTTGCATAAGTCACATCAATAAAATCAATTTTCAAATTTTCATGATTATTTTTAATGAAATGCTCAATTTCTAATTTAGTTGCAGTTTTGTCATGAACTAAATCTAAATCTAAAAATTCGATCTCGATTTTTTTATTTTCATTGATATATATTTTATTTTTTAAAAAATAAGGCGACTTAATTCCTCCACTAATATAATTAAATAAATTTTCTTTAAGCTCTTGTTTCTTTAATGAATTTTCAAATGTCGAAGCACTTAAGTTATTTTCTAATAGAAATTTTTCATACTTAACTCTTGAAAACTTCTTATTATCATCAAGTAGTATTGAATTAGATCTTATTTTGTTTGCCAATGCCTCCTCTGACATTGATACATTTAATTCTTTAATTTCCATCTCAATTAATTTTTCAGATACCAATTCTGATAATATCTGCTCAATAATATTTTTATCTATGTTTGCTTTTATAATGTCATTTGTGAGTCTTGACTCGTTTATAAAATTTACAAAATCTTTTGATGAGATTGCTTCATTATTAATCTTAGCAACGTTGTTAGTATTACCTCCACTAAAAACACTACCCATGCCCCAAAATACAAATGGAATTATAATAATTCCAACAAGTACTCCAGCTAATTTTGAATTTGAGAAACCTCTTAATTTACTTATCATATTTTATAGTCTTTATTTATTGATCTAAAAAAAAATAAACATATAAATTATATTAATCTTTATGACAAATAATAATATGTATTTCATTGCTAATTGGAAGATGTTTGGGTCAGTTAAGTCAGTTAATTCATTAAATAAAGTAATAAGTTATTCAAAAACAAAGAAACTTAAAGCGAATATTATTTATTGTCCACCTTACACATTGATCAAATCTTTTGTAGATAAAACAAAAAAATCAAATATTAAAATTGGAGCTCAAGACTGTCATACACAAATAAACTATGGACCTTTCACAGGAGCTATAAGCTCAAAAATGATTAAAGATTTAGGGGGTAAGTTTGTTATAATTGGACATTCAGAAACAAGAGCAGAAAATGATAATAAAAAAATTAATTTAAAGATTAAGTCTGCACTTAATGAAAAATTAAATGTCATTTTATGCATAGGCGAAAAACTGATTGATAAAAGAAAAAATAAAACAAAATATGTTTTAAAAAAACAATTACTTGAAGGTTTAAAAAATTTAAAGGATTTAAATAAAATAATAATTGCTTATGAACCTGTTTGGTCGATTGGTACAGGTATTATTCCTAGTGAAAATGATTTAAAAAAAAATATTAGATTTATAAGAAACACCTTAAAGATTTCAAAAAAATTTTCAAAATCTAAGATTTTATATGGAGGCTCCGTAAACCCTAAAAATATAAAAAATTTAATGGGAATCGATAATATTGATGGTTTTTTGATTGGTGGAGCATCAACTAATGAAAAAATATTTATTGATATAATGAAAAAATCAATTAATTAGGCCCCGTGGAAAATATACTATTAATTATAAATATAATATTAGCAGCTATTTTAGTATTGCTAGTTTTGTTCCAAAAATCTGAAGGCGGAGCCCTGGGTATTGGAGTTTCTCAAGATAACTTTATGTTTTCAAGGTCGGCTGGGAATTTTATGACTAAAGCAACGGCTATTGTTGCAACATTATTCATAATTTGTAGTCTAGGATTAACTATTATTTCACGAGGAGATCTTCCTTCAAACACTTCTGTAATTGATAAAATAGAAGAAAATGCAGATGATGCTCCTAAATTACCAGAAAATAATAATTAATACTTTTATTTTTATAAATCTTTGGCTATAACATAATTCCATGGCGCGATATATATTTGTCACTGGCGGCGTGGTTTCATCACTTGGTAAAGGTTTGTCATCAGCATCCCTCGGATATTTGCTTAGATCACAAGGCTATAAGGTAAGAATAAGAAAAATGGATCCATATTTAAATGTAGATCCAGGAACAATGAGTCCTTTTCAACATGGTGAGGTTTTTGTAACTGACGATGGGGCTGAGACTGATTTAGATTTAGGACATTACGAAAGATTCACAAATATTTCAGCCAAACAATCTGACAACATTACTACAGGTAGAATTTATAGTGATATAATAAAAAAAGAGAGAAGAGGAGGTTATCTTGGAAAAACAGTTCAAGTAATTCCCCATGTTACAGATAGAATTAAAGAGTTTATAAAAAAAGATATAACAAATGAAGATTTTGTAATTTGTGAAATTGGAGGAACAGTTGGTGATATTGAGAGTTTGCCATTTTTAGAAGCTATAAGACAGTTTTCAAATGATAATGGAAGATCAAAATCATTATTTATTCATTTAACATTTGTTCCTTTTTTAAAATCTTCTGATGAAATAAAAACAAAGCCAACACAACATTCTGTTAAAGAATTAAGGAGTATAGGAATTCAACCTGATATAGTGATCTGTAGATCTCAACAGTCTATTCCCTTAGATCAAAGAAGAAAAATATCCTTATTTTGTAATGTGGACATTGCTAACGTTATAGAAACAGTTGATGTAAAAACTATTTATGAAGCCCCAATAAGTTTCTTTAATCAAAAATTAGATAAGCAAGTTTTAAAATTCTTTAATATAAAATCTAGAAAAAGACCAAACTTGCTTCCTTGGAAAAAAATTACAAATATAGTTTTAAAAACAAAAAGAACGGTAAATATTGCTATCATAGGCAAATACGTAAATTTAAAAGATGCTTATAAATCACTTGATGAAGCTCTCACGCATGGTGGAATTTCAAATAAAGTTAAAGTTAACTTAGTAAGAATTGAATCAGATAAGCTTAGATCGAAAGAAATTAAATCAAAATTAAAGAATGTATCAGGAATATTGATACCAGGTGGGTTTGGCAAAAGAGGAACTGAGGGAAAAATTGAGGCAATTAGATACGCCAGAGAGAGAAAAATTCCTTTTCTAGGTATTTGTTTTGGAATGCAAATGGCAATGATTGAGTTTGCAAAAAATATATTAAAAATTAAAAAAGCGGGCTCTAGTGAATTAGATAAAAATTGTTTTCCCATAATAGGATTAATTGATGAATGGAATAAAGATGGAAAAATTATAAAAGGAACTGATAAAAATCTGGGAGGAACAATGAGATTAGGTCTATATGAGGCAAAACTAAGAAATAATTCTGCCATAAAAAATATCTATAAATCTAATATGATTAAAGAGAGACACAGACATAGATATGAGGTCAATATAAATTTAATGCAAAAATTTGAAAAAAAAGGTTTGATGTTTTCAGGAATTTCTCCTGATAATCAATTACCTGAAATTATTGAACTCAAAAATCATCCATGGTTTATTGGTGTCCAATTTCATCCGGAATTTAAATCTAGACCTTTAAATCCTCATCCTTTATTCTCTTCATTTATTAAAGCTGCAAAATCTTTTAATGAAAAATAAAATAGTTAATTGTAACGGTATAGAAATTTCAAACAAAAATAAAATTTGTTTAATATCTGGTCCTTGTCAACTTGAGACTGAGCAACACGCTTTGGACATGGCGGGTAAAATTAAAGAAATTACAACAAAGTATAATATTGGATTTATTTATAAAACTTCATTTGATAAGGCTAATAGAACAAGCTTGAAAGGCAAAAGAGGAGCTGGTTTAGAAAACTCCTTGCCTGTATTTGATAAAATCAAAAAAGATATTAAAGTACCTGTTCTTACCGATATACATAACGAGGAACAATGTTCCCTAGTTTCTAATCACGTAGATGTTCTTCAGATACCAGCATTCCTTTGTAGGCAAACAGATTTATTAATAGCTGCTGCTAACACCAATAAAATCATTAATGTGAAAAAGGGTCAATTTCTAGCACCATGGGATATGGTGAATGTAACCAAAAAAATTTCTGATAGTGGTAATGAAAATATTTTAGTAACAGAAAGAGGAGCTAGCTTTGGTTATAATACGTTGGTCTCGGATATGAGATCTATTCCCATCATGGCAAGAAATGGTTATCCAGTAGTATTTGATGGAACTCACTCAGTGCAACAACCTGGCGGTCTAGGTGAAAAAAGTGGTGGTCAAAGAGAATTTGTTGAGTTTTTGTCGAGAGCAGCAGTAGCAGTAGGCGTTGCAGCTATTTTTTTGGAAACACATCAGGACCCTGATAATGCTCCATCAGATGGTCCAAACATGGTCCCTTTAGACAAATTAGACGAGCTAATTAATCAAATTGTAGAAATTGATAATTTAGTTAAAAAGTAATTAATGAGTAAAATCAAAAAAGTTGTAGCCAGACAGGTTTATGACAGTAGAGGAAATCCTACCATTGAGGCTGAAGTATTTTCAAATAATTTTAGTGCGTCAGCAATTTGTCCTTCAGGTGCTTCAACAGGAACTTTTGAGGCTTATGAAAAAAGAGATAAGAGTAATAAAAAATACCTAGGAAAAAGTGTTTTAGTACCAGTTGCAACTGTTAATAAATTAATTTCAAATAAATTAAAAAATCAAAATATCCATGACCAAGAGAGAATAGATAGTATTCTTATAAAATTAGATGGCACAAAACAAAAAACAAAGTTAGGTGCGAATACAATATTAGCTGTATCCATGGCTGTAAAAAAATTATCTGCAAAAGTTAAAAAAATACCTTTATATAAAAATTTTATTGTTAAAAAAAATTTTAAACTCCCCTTTCCTTTAATGAATATTATTAATGGGGGTGCACATGCTGATAATGGCCTTAGAATACAAGAGTTTATGATTAGACCTGATAAGGCTAAATCGTTTAATGATGCTGTCAGAATGTGTTTTTTAGTGATTAATAATTTAAAAATATTATTAAAAAAATCTGGTCATTCTATTAATGTTGGTGACGAAGGTGGTTTTGCTCCAATGATAAGTGATAATGAAAGTGCATTAAAACTGATAGTTCAAGCTATAAAAGAATCAGGATTTAAAAATGGTAAAGATATATCTATTTGTTTAGATGTTGCAGCAAATGAATTAATTAAAAAAGGCAAATATTCAATTCATTCTAAAAATTACATAAGTGTTGATCAATCAATTAAAAAATACTTACAACTTATTAAAAAATATCAAATTAAATCAATTGAGGACCCATTTAGTGAAGATGACTGGAAGGCATGGTCAAAATTTGTAAATGAAACAAAAAACAAAACACAAATAATAGGTGATGATCTTTTTGTAACTAATCTCGAAAGATTAAAAATAGGCTTTCTAAACTTATCTGCAAATAGTATTTTAATAAAATTGAACCAAATAGGAACTGTAACCGAAACGTTAGAAGTAATAAAATTTGCTCAACTTATTGGTTTTAAAACAATCATCTCCCATAGATCTGGTGATACAGAAGATACATTTATTGCTGATTTGACAGTAGGCACCAATTCAAATCAAATCAAAACTGGGTCTCTTGCAAGATCAGAGAGAATAGCAAAATATAACCAACTAATTCGTATTGAAGAAGATCTTGGTAGATCAGCTAAAATGAATAAAATCGATTAATGTTAGAAAAATTAAAAAAGAACTATTTTATTCTTATCATCACATTCCTGTATATCTATTTTTTCTTTAATTTATTAGATGGTGATAGAGGTCTCATTTCTTACATGGAAAAGAAAGAAATATACGAGCAACTAAAAAATGATCAAATTACTCTAATTAGCAAAATAGAGGATTTAGAGCATAAAAATTCACTTTTAACAGAAAATATAGATATAGATTTCATAGAAATATTAATAAGAGAAAAGTTTTTATTTGGAAAAGAAGGAGAGACTACCTATATAATCAAAGACAATGGAAATCAAAAATAGACCAAGACATCCTGAAAAAATAAACAAGCCGGCCAATCCTATCAAAAAGAAACCAGATTGGATTAGATCAAAGCTTCTTAATAGTAAAGAATTTTTTTTAACTAAAACAGTTGTCAATAAAGATAACCTTGTAACAGTTTGCCAAGAAGCAAACTGCCCTAATATTACTGAATGTTGGAGCAAAAGGCACGCAACTTTAATGATAATGGGTGACACATGTACAAGAGCATGTGCATTTTGTGATGTTAAAACAGGAAAACCAGAAAAATTGGATCAATTTGAGCCAATTAAAATAGCTAATGCAGTTAAAAAATTAAGTTTAAGACATGTTGTAATTACATCTGTTGATAGAGATGACCTTTCTGACGGTGGATCAAACCATTTTCATGATGTTATTATTGCAACAAGGAAAAAAAATCCTAATACAACAATTGAAGTTTTAACACCTGATTTTTTAAGAAAAGGAGAAGCTTATAAAAGAGTATTGGAAGCAAGCCCAGATGTTTTTAATCACAATATTGAAACTGTTCCAAGTCTTTATTTAAAAGTTAGACCAGGGGCAAGATATTTTGGATCTTTAGAACTTTTAAAAAATTCAAAAAAATTCAATAAAAATGTTTTTACAAAATCTGGAATTATGGTTGGATTTGGAGAAACAAAAGATGAAATAATTCAAGTTATGGATGATCTAAGATCTGCAGAAGTTGATTTCTTAACTATAGGTCAATATCTTCAACCTTCAACCAAACACTTTCCATTAAATAGGTATTACCATCCAGATGAATTTAAAGAGCTAGGAAAAATAGCAAAATCTAAAGGATTTTTATTAGTATCTTCATCACCTTTAACAAGATCTTCTTATCATGCCGATGAAGATTTTAATAAACTTAAAAATAACAGAACAAATATTCATTAATGCCAAAAGCATCAGTGAAGAGATTAATCGATAACAAAAAAGACAAACTCATAGAGTTCGTTTTAGATATTGAAAAATACCCTGAATTTGTTCCATTTTGCCAGGGCTCAAAAGTACATGAAAGAAAACAAAAAGGAGATCTAATATTTATTGTTGCAGATCTAACAATTGGAAAAGGACCTTTTGTAGATACCTA
>CACFYO010000022.1 GCA_902570545.1 uncultured Pelagibacteraceae bacterium
TTACTATTTTAAGAAATGATGACATATTAGCAATTATAAAAAAAATGTTAGATCTTAGAGATGGTAAAGATGAAGTTGATGATATTGATCATTTAGGAAATAGAAGAGTAAGATCTGTTGGCGAACTTGTTGAAAATCAAGCAAGGATTGGTGTTTATAGAATGGAAAGAGCAATTAAGGAAAAAATGACGACATTAGATGTTGAATCAGCAATGCCTCAAGATTTGATTAATGCAAAACCATTAACAATCTCATTAAAAGATTTTTTTGCGACATCACAATTATCTCAATTTATGGATCAAACAAATCCACTATCCGAGATAACCCACAAAAGAAGAGTTTCTGCATTGGGACCCGGAGGCTTAACTAGAGAAAGAGCTGGCTTCGAAGTAAGAGATGTTCATCCAACACACTATGGTCGTATCTGCCCAATTGAAACTCCTGAAGGCCCAAATATAGGTTTGATAAACAGCCTCTCAACTTATTCTAAGATTAATAAATATGGCTTCATAGAGAGTCCTTACAAAAAAGTTGAGGATGGAGTTGTGCAAGATAAAATTGAATATCTTTCTGCAATGGAAGAGACAAAATTTACAATCGCACAAGCAAATTCTGTCCTAGATAAAAATGGTAAATTTGTTGAAGATTTAATTTCTAGTCGTGCCAACTTAGATTTTATTTTATCAAAACCCGAAAATATTGATTATATAGATGTATCACCAAAACAACTTGTTTCAGTAGCTGCGTCTTTAATTCCATTTCTCGAAAACGATGATGCAAACAGAGCGCTAATGGGATCTAATATGATGAGACAAGCAGTGCCATTACTTAAACCAGAAGCTCCATTAGTTGGAACTGGAATTGAAAGTGACGTGGCATTAGACTCAGGTGTAACCATTGTTGCGAAACGAGATGGTGTTGTTGATAAAATAGATGGAAAAAGAATAGTAATTAAAGCATCTAATGAAAAAGATTATTCCGAATCTGGTGTTGACATTTATAACCTCCAAAAATTTAAAAGATCTAATCAAAATACTTGTATTAATCAGAAGCCACTAGTTAGAGTTGGGGATAAAGTAAATTCTGGTGATATAATTGCTGATGGTCCTTCAACAAAAACTGGTGAATTAGCACTTGGCAAAAACGTTACGGTAGCATTTATGCCATGGCAAGGATATAATTTTGAAGATTCAATCTTAATTTCAGAAAGATGTGTTACAGATGATGTTTTTACCTCAATTCACATTGAGGAGTATGAAGTAATGGCAAGAGATACCAAACTTGGTGAGGAAGATATAACAAGAGATATTCCAAATATAAATGAAGAGTCTTTAAAAAACTTAGATGAATCAGGAATTGTATATATTGGTGCAGAGGTTAAACCAGGTGATATATTGGTTGGAAAGGTGACCCCAAAGGGAGATTCTGCATCAGGACCAGAAGAAAAACTTTTAAGATCAATATTTGGTGAAAAAGCAATTGATGTAACAGATACCTCTCTAAAGATGCCTAGTGGTAGTGGTGGAATAGTTGTTGATGTAAGAGTTTTTAATAGACATGGAATAGAGAAAGATGAAAGATCAATTACGATCGAAAGAGCAGAAATAGAAAGTGTTCAACAAGATAAGAATGTTGAGGAGGAAATATTAGAGAGAAGTATAAAACAAAGAGCATCATCAATATTAATAAATACAAAACTAATTAAAAAAATTAAAGGTTATGATTCTGGATTAAAATTATCAGAAGAAATAATTTTTGATCTACCAGTTTCTGATTTATTTAAAATCAGTGTTGAGGAAATAAAAAAAACCGATGCATTACACCAATTGAAATCTCAATATGAGAGCGCAAAAAAAGATATTCAAGATAGATTTGAAGATAAAGTTTTAAAAATAAGACAAGGAGATGATTTGTTACCAAGTGTAATGAAAATGGTTAAGGTATTTGTTGCTATTAAAAGAAGATTGAGACCAGGTGATAAAATGTCAGGAAGACATGGAAATAAAGGAGTTGTTAGTAAGATCGTTCCAGTTGAAGATATGCCTTATAGAGAAAATGGTAGGCCAGTTGATATAGTTTTAAATCCACTTGGAGTACCCAGCAGGATGAACGTTGGTCAAATTTTAGAAACCCACTTAGGTTGGTCATGCAAAGAACTAGGGGAACAATTAACTGAACTAATTAATCAGAACCAGAAAAAAATTGAAAAAGAAGATAAAATATCGAATTTCTTAAAATCTGTTTATGGTGAACAGGTATATTCAGAAAATATCGAAAATTTATCGAACACAGAATTTAAAGATTTGTGTCAAAATATCCAGAATGGAGTTCCAATATCAACCCCAGTGTTTGATGGTGCAAAAGAAAATGATGTAACAAAAATGTTAGATTTAGCCAAACTACCAAATTCAGGACAAGCTACATTATGGGATGGTAGAACAGGTGAAAAATTTGATAGACCTGTAACAGTGGGCATTATTTATATGCTTAAATTACATCACTTAGTAGAAGATAAAATACATGCTAGATCAACCGGCCCATATAGTCTAGTTACGCAACAACCACTTGGAGGAAAAGCACAATTAGGAGGTCAAAGATTTGGAGAAATGGAAGTATGGGCATTAGAAGCTTATGGAGCTTCATACACACTCCAAGAAATATTAACAGTTAAGTCAGACGATGTTGCTGGAAGAGTAAAAGTTTATGAAACAATTGTAAAAGGTGAAGAAAATTTTGAGTCTGGTATACCAGAGTCATTCAATGTGTTAGTAAAAGAAATTAAATCATTAGCATTAAATGTGGAGTTGAATTAAAAATATGAGCAAAGAACTATCAGATCTATTCAAGTCTTCTGAAATATCCGAAGCGCAAAATTTTAATAGTATAAAAATTACATTAGCAAGTCCCGAAAAGATTAAGTCTTGGACTTTTGGTGAAATAAAAAAACCTGAAACAATAAATTATAGAACATTTAGACCTGAAAAAGATGGACTTTTTTGTGCAAGAATATTTGGTCCTATAAAGGATTACGAATGTTTATGCGGGAAATATAAAAGAATGAAGTTTAGGGGAATTATTTGTGAAAAATGTGGTGTTGAGGTAACAAAATCAAATGTAAGACGAGAAAGAATGGGTCATATAAATCTCGCTACACCAGTTGCACATATATGGTTTTTAAAATCATTGCCAAGTCGTATTTCACTAGCTGTAGATATGAAATTAAAAGAAGTGGAAAGAGTTTTATATTTTGAAAATTTTATAGTTATAGAGCCAGGTCTAACTGGATTAAAAAAGAACCAACTCTTAGGTGAAGAAGAGCTTATTAAATACCAAGATGATTATGGAGAGGAAGCGTTTACAGCTGGAATAGGTGCAGAAGCAATTTTAGAAATTTTAAAATCAATTAACCTTGAAGAGGAAAGAGAATTATTGATTAAAAATATTAAAGAGACAAAATCAAAGGTTAATGAGGAGAGGTCTATAAAAAGATTAAAGTTAATAGAGTCATTTATAGAAACAGGCAACAAACCAGAATGGATGATACTTACAACTGTGCCAGTCATACCTCCTGAACTAAGACCATTAGTACCATTAGATGGTGGACGTTTTGCGACCTCAGATTTGAATGATTTATATAGAAGAGTAATTAACAGAAACAATAGATTGAAAAGATTAATGGATCTTAAAGCTCCAGATATTATCGTTAGAAATGAAAAGAGAATGTTGCAAGAGTCTGTAGATGCACTATTTGATAATGGTAGGAGAGGCAGAGTAATAACTGGTACAGGAAAAAGACCGTTAAAATCACTAGCTGAAATGCTTAAAGGTAAGCAAGGAAGATTTAGACAAAATTTATTGGGTAAAAGAGTAGATTATTCTGGAAGATCAGTAATTGTTGTTGGACCAGATTTAAAGTTACATGAATGTGGTTTACCTAAAAAAATGGCTTTGGAGCTATTTAAACCCTTTTTGTATGCTCGATTAAATAAGTTAGGTTTGGCATCAACAATTAAACAAGCAAAAAAATTAGTTGAAAGAGAAAGAGCCGAAGTTTGGGATGCATTAGAATTAATTGTTCGAGAACATCCTGTAATACTAAATAGAGCACCTACACTGCATAGATTAGGTGTTCAAGCATTTGAACCTAAGCTAATCGAGGGTAATGCTATTGAACTTCACCCTTTAACATGTGCTGCATTTAATGCAGATTTTGACGGCGATCAAATGGCTGTACATGTACCATTAAGTTTAGAAGCACAATTGGAAGCAAGAGTATTAATGATGTCAACAAATAACATCTTAAGCCCATCCAATGGAAAACCTATAATTGTACCAAGTCAGGATATGATACTAGGAATATATTATTTATCTCAACCACCAGTACAAACAGAAAAAGTTGATGGATATTTTGTAAACACGTCTGAGATTGAACATGCGCTAGAAACAGGTCAAATTAAAGTACACTCAAGAATAGTATCAAGATTTGAAACGGTTGATGAAAAAGGAAACACAAAGTTTGAAAAACATATTAGCACAGCTGGAAGGTTTTTATTATCAAACATAATTCCAAAAAATGTAAATAATAAATTTTCTTTAATTGATAGATTGCTACCAAAAAAAATAGTTTCAGAAGTCATTGATCATGTTTTTAGATTTTCTGGTCAGAAAAGTACGGTCATATTTTGCGATAAATTAAAAGACATTGGTTTTAAGCATGCATTCAAGGCTGGAATTTCATTTGGGAAAGATGATCTTTTAATACCTGATAATAAAGAACAATTAATTGATGAGACTAAAAAACTTATTGCAGATTACGAAGGACAATACGCAGAAGGTCTTATTACAAGAGGAGAAAAATACAATAAAGTTATTGATGCCTGGTCTAAATGTACAGATAGAGTTGCGTCAGAAATGATGAAAAGGATTTCTGCTACAGAAGTCACAGATGATGGATTAAAAATTAATTCAGTATTTATGATGGCAGATAGTGGTGCTAGAGGATCAGCAGCACAAATGAAACAATTAGCAGGAATGAGAGGTTTAATTGCTAAACCATCAGGAGAAATTATTGAAACTCCAATCACTTCCAATTTTAAAGAAGGTCTTACAGCTTTAGAATATTTTAATTCAACTCATGGAGCAAGGAAGGGGTTAGCAGATACTGCACTTAAAACAGCAAGCTCAGGATATTTGACTAGAAGATTATGTGATGTTGCCCAAGATTTAACAATTACTAAACCTAAATGTGATATGAAGTGTGGTTCAATAAAACTTACAGAAGTACTAGAGGGTGGTAATATTATGGTAAGTCTATCTGAAAGAGCTTTAGGAAGAGTTGCTGCAAAAGAAATAAAAAATCCATTAACTGGTGATGTTTTAATAAAAAAAGATGAAATGATTGATGAAGCAGGATGTGAGAAAATTGATGCAGCTGGAGTTAAAACTATAAATGTATATTCAGTAATGACATGTGGCGCAAAAGAAGGTGTATGTGCAACTTCATATGGAAGAGATTTATCTAGAGGAAAAATGGTGCATGTAGGAGAAGCTATTGGAATGATATCTGCTCAATCAATTGGAGAACCAGGAACCCAGCTCACTATGAGAACATTTCACGTTGGTGGAACTGCTTCTGTAAAACAAGAGTCTCAAATTGTATCAAGCTCAGAAGGGACTCTTAAAATAGTTAATACGAACTTAATTAAAGATTCAAAAAATAACCAAATTGTTATGGGTAGAAATACAGAAATATCCATTGAAGATGATAATGGGCTTCAAGTTGCATCTTACAAAGTACCTTATGGATCTAAATTATTTTTTGAAAATGAACAAAAAGTTAAAAAAGGCGCTAAAATTTGTGAATGGGATCCATATACAACACCAGTTATTGCTGAAAAAGATGGTATAGCAAATTATGTTGATTTAATTGATGGTGTATCAATTGCAGAAACTGCAGATGATGCAACAGGGATTTCTACAAAAGCTGTAATTGATTGGAAAACGCAATCTAAAAATACTGACCTTAAGCCAAGAATTACTTTAAGGGATACAAAAGGAAATGTAATTAAAAAAGCAGATGACAATGAAGCAAGATACTATTTAGTTCCAGATTCAATCTTATCAGTTAAAGATGGTGCTAAGATTTCTGCAGGTGACGTTATTGCAAGATTACCTAAAGAAACAACGAAAACTAAAGATATTACAGGAGGATTACCTAGAGTAGCAGAGTTATTTGAAGCAAGAAAAGCAAAAGATAGCGCAATTATTGCTGAAAATGATGGTAGTGTTATTTTTGGTAAAGAAGTTAGAGGAAAACAAAGAGTAACAATAGAGGCAGAAAACGGCGATACATCTAGTTACTTAATTCCAAAAGGTAAACATATTAATTTTAACCAAGGCGAAAAAATCAAAAAAGGCGAATATTTATTAGACGGCCAACCTTTACCCCATGATATTTTAAGAATATTGGGAATAGAAGAATTAACCGAATATTTTGTTAATCAAGTACAAGATGTTTATAGACTACAAGGTGTAATAATTAACGACAAGCACATTGAAACTATTTTAAGACAAATGCTTAAGAAAATAGAGGTTAAAGAGACTGGTGATAGTAAACTATTACCTGGAGAAATAATAGATAGAATAAAATTTGATACAATGAATGAAGAGTTAGTAGCCGAAGGTAAAAAACCTGCAACTGGCGAAAGAGTTCTAATGGGAATAACAAAAGCATCATTACAAACAGAATCATTTATTTCTGCAGCATCATTTCAGGAAACCACAAGAGTCCTAACAGATGCCGCAATTAAAGGAAAAGTTGATAAACTAACTGGTTTAAAAGAAAATGTAATTGTAGGAAGATTAGTTCCTGCTGGTACAGGATCAATTAAAAATTCATGGAATAAAAAAGCTATTAATGATGATCAAAAATTCTTATCTGAACAAGAGAGCTCTGATCCATCAGAAGCTCAAATAAATCAGTAAATTTAGGTACTTTTGAGCCGTTATTTAGTTTGACAAATACAATTTCTAATGTATTTTGGCCATGTTTTTGGTTGGAATGTAGTGACTAGATCACTAAACGCTGCCACAAATAACATGTCAGTTATTTTCATCAAAAATATAAATATTTAGTAAATAATTAATTATGCCAACTATTAACCAGTTAGTCAGAAAAAGTCGAGATAAACAGATTACTAGAAACAAGGTTCCTGCCTTGCAAAAGCAACCTTTAAAAAGAGGTGTTTGTGTAAAAGTTTATACTACTACACCTAAGAAACCAAACTCTGCACTAAGGAAAGTTGCTCGTGTAAGATTATCAAATGGATTTGAGGTTACAGCTTATATACCTGGAGAAGGTCATAATTTGCAAGAACATTCGGTTGTTTTAATTAGAGGTGGAAGAGTTAAAGATTTGCCAGGAGTAAGATATCATATCTTAAGAGGAAACTTAGACACTCAAGGCGTTGCTAATAGAAAACAGAGACGATCATTATACGGAACTAAAAAAGGTAAATAATAAATGTCCAGAAAAAGAAAAGCCCCAAAAAAATTAGCAATTATTGATCCAAAATACAAATCTACAATAATTCCCAAGTTAATTAATTCAATTATGTATGACGGCAAAAAAACTATAGCAGAAAAAATAGTATATGATGCTATTGATAAAATAAAAAGTAAATCTAAAGATGAACCATTAAACGTGTTTAATGATGCAATTAACAATATTCGCCCAACTGTTGAAGTAAGATCTAGAAGAGTTGGTGGTGCAACATATCAAGTACCTGTTGAAGTTAAATCAAAAAGATCTCAAGCATTAGCTCTTAGATGGCTAATTGATGCCTCAAGAAAGCGTAAAGATAAAAAAATGTCAGATAAAATTTTTAATGAAATTTTTGATGCTTATCAAAATAGAGGGTCAGCAATAAAAAAAAAGGAAGATACGCATAAAATGGCAGAATCTAATAAAGCCTTTGCTCATTTTAGGTGGTAAAAAATTATGTCTAGAACACATACATTAGATAAATACAGGAATATTGGCATCATGGCACATATTGATGCTGGAAAAACTACAACAACCGAAAGAATTCTTTATTATACAGGTAAAAGTCATAAAATTGGTGAAGTCCATGACGGAGCTGCCACTATGGACTGGATGGAACAGGAACAGGAAAGAGGAATTACAATCACATCAGCAGCAACAACTTGTTTTTGGAATGATCACAGAATCAACATCATTGACACTCCTGGACATGTTGATTTTACAATAGAGGTAGAAAGATCTTTAAAAGTATTAGATGGAGCTGTAGCTGTATTCGATGGTGTTGCAGGTGTTGAGCCTCAATCAGAAACAGTTTGGAGGCAAGCAGATAAGTACAAAGTACCAAGAATTTGTTTTGTCAATAAATTAGATAGGACTGGTGCTGATTTTTTTAGATGTGTAGAAATGATAAAAGAGAGACTTGGAGCAAAACCTTTAGTAATGCAGGTGCCAATTGGCGTTGAAGCTTCTTTAAAAGGTGTTGTTGATTTAATTAAAATGAAAGCTGTTGTATGGAAAAACGAGGATCTTGGCGCAGCCTGGGAATTAACTGACATACCTGATGATTTGAAAGAAGTTTCTTCAAAATATCGCCAAGAACTGGTTGAAACTGCTGTTGAGCAGGATGAAAAACTTATGGAAGATTATCTTGGTGGCAAAGATATTGCAGAAGAAGATTTAATTAGATGTATTAGAAAAGGATGTCTGGGTTTTGACTTTGTTCCAGTTCTAACTGGTTCAGCTTTTAAAAACAAAGGTGTTCAACCACTTCTAGATGCAGTTGTTAACTATCTCCCAAGTCCCAAAGATATTGGCTCGATAAAAGGAACTAAACCAGGGTCAGATGAAGAGATAGAAATGAAATTTGAAGATAATGCTCCATTTTCTGCACTTGCCTTTAAAGTAGCAAATGACCCATTTGTGGGAAGTTTAACATTTATTAGAATTTATTCAGGAACAGTAAAATCTGGAACTGGAATTTATAACACATCAAAAGATAAAGAAGAAAGAGTTGGTCGAATGCTTTTAATGCATGCTAACTCCAGAGAAGACATAAAAGAGGCAAATGCAGGAGATATAGTTGCGCTAGCTGGTTTAAAAAATACTATAACAGGACATACGCTTGCTAATAAGGAAACGGCTGTATTACTTGAACCAATGGAATTTCCAGACCCAGTTATAGAAATTGCAGTAGAGCCAAAAACAAAAGCCGACCAAGAAAAAATGGGTGAAGCTTTAGGTAGATTAGCCAAGGAAGACCCATCGTTTAGAGTTACATCTGACGAGGAGTCAGGTCAAACTATTATTAAAGGAATGGGAGAATTGCACCTTGATATAATTGTTGATAGAATGAAAAGAGAGTTTAAAGTTGAGGCTAACGTAGGAGCTCCTCAAGTTGCCTATAGAGAAACAATTTTATCACCAGCAGAAAATGATTATACCCACAAAAAACAAAGTGGTGGCGCTGGACAATTTGCAAGAGTAAAACTCACTGTAGAGCCTCTTGAACCTGGAAAAGGCAGAGAAATTGAAAGTAAAATTAAAGGTGGTGCAATACCTAAAGAATTTATACCAGGTGTTGAAAAAGGAGTAGAAACTGTAGCAGATGGAGGTATTTTAGCTGGATTTCCACTTATAGATTACAAAGTTACAATTGTAGATGGACTTCATCATGATGTTGACTCAAGTGTTTTAGCTTTTGAATTAGCATCAAGACAATGTTTTAAAGAAGCCTGCTCAAAGGCAACTCTAAAATTATTAGAACCTATTATGAGAGTTGAAGTCGTTACACCCGAAGACTATATGGGTGATGTAATTGGAGATTTAAATAGTAGACGCGGTCAAATAAGCACACAAGAACAAAGAGGTAATGCCACAGTAATAACCGCAATGGTACCATTAGCAAATATGTTTGGTTATATTAATAATTTAAGATCTATGTCCCAAGGTAGAGCGCAATATTCGATGTTCTTTGATCATTACGATAAAGTCCCACAAAATGTACAAGACGAAGTAACAAAAAAAACAGGTTAAATATGGAAAAACAAAATATTAGAATTAAGCTAAGAGCCTATGATAACAAAGTATTAGATCAGTCTACGGAGGAGATTGTTAACACAGTCAAAAGAACAGGTGCTAACATTAAAGGACCTATACCTCTACCCACCAAAAAAGAAAGATATACCGTATTAAGATCACCGCATATTGATAAAAAAAGTAGAGAACAATTTGAAACAAGAACTCACAAAAGATTAATAGACATCATAGAACCAACCCCAGCAACAGTAGAAGCACTAATGAAACTAGATTTAGCATCAGGTGTAGACGTGGAGATTAAAATTTAATGAGCGAAATTAGTCTAATTGGAAAAAAGATTGGTATGACAAGGGAGTTTTTCAAAAGTGGACTTTCCGTGCCAGTTACTGTGCTAAAGGTAGAAAAAGGTAGAGTAATTCAATTAATAGATAAGGAGAACAAAGGCTACAATGCTGTTCAAGTTGGTTTTGGTAAAATAAAAAATTCAAAATTATCTAAGTCAATGAAAGGATACTTTGCAAAAAAAAATACTGAAGCAAAAAAAATATTAAAGGAATTTAGAGTAAAAGAATTATCAGACTACAAAGAAGGTAATGAGTTTGGTATCGAAATATTTAAAGATATAAAATTTCTAGATGTAAGAGCTAAAACTATAGGAAAAGGCTTTGCAGGAGCTATGAAAAGACACAATTTTGGTGGATTAAGAGCATCACATGGAGTTTCTATATCTCATAGGGCACATGGATCTACAGGACAAAATCAAGATCCAGGAAAAGTATTTAAAGGAAAAAAAATGGCTGGACACATGGGAGATAAGTTGAGGACAATGCAAAATCTTGAAATTATAAAAACTGATCTAGATAATGAATTAATATATTTAAAAGGCTCAATACCTGGATCTAAAAATTCCGAAGTTTTACTAAAAAAATCTGTAAAAAATATCAATAAACTAACCATTTTAGAAAAAATTGAAATCTTTGAAAAATCTAAAAAATCAAAAGATAAGAAAAAATAATCATGAAAATAGATAAATTACATTTAGATGGAAAAAAGGACTCAATAGAGATATCTGACAAAATAATTGCTGCTAAAATAAATGATAAACTCGTTAGTAATGTTTTGTATAAAACAAATGCAAACTACAAGGGAAGAAAAGCTAAGACAAAACAAAAAAATGAAATTAAAGGATCGACTGCAAAAATTTATGCTCAAAAAGGAACAGGTAATGCAAGGCATGCAAGTAAAAAAGCACCTATATTTGTTGGAGGTGGGGTAGCACATGGACCAAAAGGAGAGTCCAATTATAAAAAAAGAAAGCTTAACAAAACTGAAAAAAAATTAAGCTTAGTCTCTTTATTA
>CACFYO010000023.1 GCA_902570545.1 uncultured Pelagibacteraceae bacterium
AATTTCTAATATTTTTGGATTTCTGGCAATTATCTTGGCAGCAGTGAACATTTTTGGAGGGTTTTTGGTAACTCAGAGAATGTTGCAAATGTATAAAAAAAAGAAAAATAAATAAATATGTCTGCAAATCTTTCAGCATCATTTTATTTAATATCAGGAATATTATTTATACTGGCACTTAGAGGTCTTTCATCACCTGAAACATCAAGACAAGGAAATTATTTTGGTATTGCAGGAATGGTAATATCAATTGTAGTAACTTTTTTATCAGTAGGAAATTTTGGTCCGGGATTTGTTTACGTTTTAGTTTTTTTACTAATTGGAGGTTCAATTGGTGCATTTATAGCTTTTAGAATACCTATGACAGCAATGCCCGAGCTCGTTGCTGGTTTTCATAGTCTGGTAGGTCTTGCCGCAGTCTTTGTCGCAATTTCAGCTTTTTTAAAGCCTGAAGCGTTTAACCTAGGAATAGTTGGAAATATAAAATTGGCAAGTTTAGTTGAAATGTCTCTTGGTGCTGCAATTGGAGCAATAACTTTTTCAGGCTCAATAATTGCATTTCTTAAGCTTAGAGGAATAATGTCTGGCTCACCAATCACATTTAAAGGCCAGCATCTAATTAATTTGGTATTAGGACTTGCTATTATTTTCTTGATTTTTTATTTATGTATGTCTCAGTCATCAAATATATTTTGGTCTATTGTAATTATATCATTTTTAGTTGGGGTTTTGCTTATCATACCAATTGGTGGAGCAGATATGCCAGTCGTAATTTCAATGTTAAATTCTTATTCAGGCTGGGCAGCTGCAGGTATAGGTTTTACTCTAGAAAATACTGCTCTAATAATTACTGGTGCATTAGTAGGTTCTTCAGGAGCTATTCTCTCATATATCATGTGTAAAGGAATGAATAGATCATTCTTTAATGTTATTCTTGGAGGATGGGGCGCAAATGAACAATCTTCAAATTCAGAAAATAAGGAACAAAAACCTGTAAAAAATGGAAATGCAGATGATGCAGCTTTTTTAATGAAAAATGCTTCATCAGTGATTATTGTTCCAGGATATGGTATGGCTGTAGCACAAGCCCAACATGCTTTAAGAGAAATGGTAGATGCTTTAAAAAAAAATGGGGTAAAAGTTTCATATGCAATTCACCCTGTTGCTGGAAGAATGCCAGGCCATATGAATGTTTTATTAGCAGAAGCTAATGTGCCATATGACGAAGTATTTGAACTAGAAGAAATAAATAATGATTTCGCAAACTGTGATGTTGCTTATGTCATAGGCGCGAATGATGTAACCAATCCTGTCGCAAAATCTGATCCTCAAAGTCCTATATATGGAATGCCTGTTTTGGATGTGGAAAAGAGTAAATCAGTATTATTTGTTAAAAGGAGTCTATCACCGGGATATGCAGGTATTGATAACGATCTCTTTTATAGAGATAATACATTGATGCTTTTTGCAGATGCAAAAAAAATGACAGAAGAAATAGTAAAGAGTTTATAATTGACCGAAATTTATTGTGATACTGCAGATATTAACTTAATCAAAAGCTTCAACAAAAAAAAAATTGTTAAAGGTTTTACTACAAATCCTAGCTTAATGAGAAAAGCTGGTGCGAAAGACTATGAAAAGTACTCAAAAAAAATATTAAAAATTACAAAAAAACCTGTTTCATGTGAAGTTTTTGCTGATGATATTGAGAATATGATTTTACAGGGAAACAAAATAAGCAAATGGGGAAAAAATGTTTATGTAAAAATTCCTGTAATAAACTCCAAAGGAAAGTTTATGGGGAAGGTTATAAAATCACTGAGTAAACAAAAAATAAAACTAAATATAACAGCTGTTTATACTTATAAACAAACTAAAAAAATTATAAAAAGTTTAAAAAATAATACAAAAGTTATTATTTCTGTTTTTGCTGGAAGAATGGCTGACACCGGTAAGGATCCAATTCCCCAGTTCAAAGATATTATAAAAATTACAAAAAACTATAAAAATATAAAAATACTTTGGGCAAGCACAAGAGAACCATACAACTATCTTCAAGCTAAAAAATTAGGTTGTGATATAATTACTGCTCCACCAATAATTATTGAAAAAATTGAAAACTTTGGAAAAACTTATGATCAGCTTACCAAGGAAACTGTAAAGACATTTCTAGTTGATAGCAATAAATCAAAATTTAAAATAAAATAACTAAGAAAGCATAATCAAAATTTAAGTATTTAATTTAATATTATAATTTATTATTTTAATAAATTATTTTTTAAAACAGAATGCATTTTTAATGAAAATTAGTATAATAATACCCTGTTATAATGAAGTTCAAACAATTGAAATTTTAATCACTAAAATTTTAGAGATAAAAGATCTCAATTATGAAATAATTATTATTGATGATGCCTCTAATGACGGCACTAAACAAATAATAGAAAACAAGTTAAAAGATAAGGTAGATAAAATAATCTTTAATAAAAAAAATTCTGGCAAAGGTTTTTCTATTAGAGAGGGAATAAAAATTTCTGAGGGTGAAGTTATTTTAATCCAAGACGCAGATTTAGAATATTCACCAAGTGATTACAAAAAATTATTAAGTCCAATTATTAATAAAGATGCGGATGTTGTATATGGTTCTAGATTTATCAGCTCTTCAGAAAAAAGAGTATTGTATTTTTGGCATACTCTAGGCAATAAGTTAATCACCTTAACATCTAATATTTTTACTAATTTAAATTTAACAGATATTGAGGTTTGTTATAAAGTTTTTAAATCTGAAGTGATAAAAAATATTAATCTGAAAGAAAACAGATTTGGATTTGAACCAGAAGTGACTGCTAAAATTTCAAAATTGAATCTCAAAATTTTTGAAGTAGGAATTTCATACAATGGAAGAAAATATGCCGAAGGAAAAAAAATTACATGGAAAGATGGTTTTAGTGCGCTAAGATGCATAATAAAATACAACCTTTTTAAATAAATAAAAAAAAGTTTTATTTATTTTAAAACTACTAAAAAATTATTTATATATTTATGTTTTAGAATATTAATATTTTTTAATTAAATTATGTATTCCAATACCAGACAAAATAAAAAATAAAGGAAAAATATATAAAGAAAACCTTCCACTCCAATCCACAAAAGAAAGTCCTATTGCTAGGACAAAAAATAAAATTAAGGAATAAATAAAATTTATACCAATATTAAGTCTCAAATTTAATTTTAAAACCCCATAAATTGCAGGAAGATAGATTATAAAATTGAATAAAATTAAATATAAATTATGTATATCTGAGTAAAAAGGCCTAACTCTTAAAAAGAAAAAAAATATCTTCTTTGTAAAGGCGGTTATGAAAATAGTAATATTATTTTTGAAGAAAATTAATAAGGATAAAAAATCATTATTTAAGTTTCCATTAATTTTGTATTTTAAAAAATTATTCTCACTTTTGTAGCCATAGATTATTCCCATATCTATTATTTTGTTAATTATTTTTTCATTTTCTAAATATAAGTTTAATAATGATAAAATTGGATAACACAAAATAACTAATAAAAAAAATAATAAGAAAAAATACTTTTTTTGTTCGTTTATGAAAAACCAAATAAATGTTGATAGCAATATACTTGGTATTAAAATTACACCATGAGGTCTTAAAATAGCAGTAAACAAAATCAAAAAAACTAATATCGGTAAGTATTTTTTTTTAAAGAAAACTAGTAAATAGGTTATAAAAATTATAGAACAAATGAATAATGTATCTGTTAAAATATAAAAATTTCTTATTTGTAGAGGAAAGTAAAACAAATAAATTGTTAAACTAAATATACCTCCAATGTGTGATGAAAAATATTTAGTTATTCTATATAAGCATATTGCTGATAATATAGTTAATAATACTTGAGAAATAACAACAAAAGTCAAATTTAGATCTAAATATTGAAAAAGGGATAAAAAAATAATGTAGCCGATGTAGCTTGTTGCCTTGCCAGTTGGGTATTCTGAATTTATAATTTTGTTAGCTCCATCAATATATCTAATACTGTCTCCACCTAAGATGTACCCGTCAATAAAATTAGCAGCAGTAATATAATTGGATGAAAAAAATATACTCAAAATAAACAATAAATATAAAAAAAAGATTAGGAACAATATATTATTAAATACAAAATTTTTTAGACTAGTAAGCACTTATAAACACTTTAAATTATTTTTTAATTTATGGAAGTTTTAAACACATTGGTTGCGGGGGACGGATTTGAACCGCCGACCTCAAGGTTATGAGCCTTGCGAGCTACCAGGCTGCTCCACCCCGCGATGTTTAAATCCTATTTTTTAGCTTATTAAGCTTTTTAACTCTTTTTATATTTTCTTGAAGAATTCTTTTTTTCTTTTCTGAGGGTTTTTCATAATTATTTTTTAATTTAATTATTTTAAAAAAACCATCTCTTTGGAGTTTTCTTTTTAAAACTCTTAATGCTTGCTCAATATTATTATCTTTGACCTCTATTTTAATAACTACCTCCAAAAAGGCAACTACTTAGCACTTTATAAATTATTTGTCTATTACAATTCATGATATTTTTATATTATTTCGATTTATCTCTCTCTCTTTTTTCTCTTTTTAATCTTCTCTCAGATTTTTCAATAGCATCAATTAAATCTTTTTGATCAAATAAGCCCATAGCAACAGGATCTTTAGCATTAAGATTATTAAAATTCCAATAACTTTTATTTCTTATTGATGTTACAGAGTTCTTAGTAATTCCAATTAATTTAGCAATTTGAGAGTCTTTTAAGTTCGAGTGCTGTTTAAGTAACCATAGAGCAGAGTCTGGCTTATCCTGACGTTTTGATAATGGAATATATTTTTTTGTCTTTTTTTCATTATTATTTTTAATCTCTACCTTATTGTCTTTCAAAGATAATGGTCTATCCTGATCTTTTGAGGATAACTCTATTTCTTCTCTAGTTAATTGACCTGCAATAATTGGGTTGTATCCTACAATCCCTTTTGCAACTTCACCATCTGCAATTCCCTGAATTTCAACTTCATGTAATTTACAAAATTCTGATATTTGCTTAAATGTTAATGACGTGTTTTCTACTAGCCAAACAGCGGTGGCCATTGGCATTAATGGTCCATTATTCATTACTTGTTCTCTGATCTAAAATTTTGGAATTTCTTGTTAAATTTACTTACACGGCCTTTGTCAAGAATCTTTTGTTTTCCACCTGTCCAAGCTGAGTGAGACTTAGGGTCAATCTCGAGCTTTAAAACATCTCCTTCAGTTCCCCATGTTGATCTTGTTTCAAACTGAGTACCATCAGTCATCTCTACTTTTATCTTGTGATAGTTAGGATGAATATTTTTTTTCATAGCCGGACTTATAGCAAAAAGTTAAATAAAAACAATTAAAAGTTAACTAATTTTTTCATCATTTCTGTATAAATACTACTGCTAGCTGCTCTAATGTCTATACTATTGACTTCATATTTACTGAAATCATTTACAGTTCCACCAGCTTCCTGGACAATAAGTACACCAGCAGCTATGTCCCATAAGTTTATTTTGTTATGAAAAAAACCATCTAATCTACCAGATCCTACATAAGCCATATCAAGAGCAGCACAACCTGAGTTTCGCATATTTAAATCAGGAAATATAATTTTTAAACCATGCTGGTCAGATGAAAATAAACAATCTTCAATATCATTTTTTTTTGATACTCTTATTCTGTGATTATTGAAATAGGCTCCATTATTTTTTTCAGCAAAAAATATTTCATTTTTAATTGGATCAAGTATTAAAGCTGATTTAATTTCATTATCTATTTTTAGTGCAATTGAAATTGCAAAATGAGGTATACCATGTAAAAAATTTGTTGTTCCATCTATGGGGTCAATTATCCAAATTTTATCTTTGTCATTATTTTCAATTCTTCCACTTTCCTCAGTTAAGAAAGAATAATTTTTTTTTGCTTTTGATAACTCTTCTATAAGAATTTCCTCAACTCTTTTATCTGTTTTAGTCACAAAATCTCTTGGACCTTTTTTTGCTACTTGTAAGTTTTCTACTTCTCCAAAGTCTCTTATAATTACCTTAGAAGCTTTCTCACATGCTTTAATCATAATATTCAAGTTAGGTGATATAGAGTTCATTAATTAAATTTTCTTTACATATTCAAATGTTCTACTATCTAAAATAATTTCGTCGTCAGCTTCTACAAATGGAGGAACTTGCACTTTTAATCCATTATCTAGTATTGCTGGTTTATAAGATGAAGATACTGTTTGACCTTTCAGCGCAGCATCAGTCGTGGCTATTTTACATTTTACTTGATTTGGTAACTCAACTGCAATGGGGTCCTCATTGTAAAAACTTACTGAAACCTGAAGATTTTCAGTTAATAAATTTCCTTTTTCTCCAATTAAATGTCTTTGGATCTCTATTTGATCAAATGTTTTAGGATTTATAAAAAAATAATTATTTTCATCTTTATAAAGATAATTAAAATTAGTTTCCTCTAGTGAAGCTTTTTCAACCGATTCACTTGATCTAAATCTTTCATTCAATTTTGTGTTTTTACCTACACTTTTCATTTCCACTTGAGCAAAAGCACCACCTTTACCTGGCTTAACATGTTGTGTTTTTAATACTTGCCACAAGTCATTTTTATACTCTAGTAGCATTCCTACTCTTATTTCTCCTGCATTAATTTTCATTTTAGTAATTCCATTGCTGTTTTTGGTTTATATTTTTTATTATTCCAAATGAAGCTTGAGATAGCTAAAAAATTAGCTTTATTCAACAACAGATTTTCATAGTTATTTGAATTAATGCCACCTATCGCAACTATGGGAAGATTAGTTAACTCATTTGCTGCATGTAAAATATTTATTGAGGCTTTATATTTAATTTTTTTTGTTTTAGTTGAGTAAAAAGAACCAAAAGCTAAATAGTTAGCTTTTGCTTTAATCGCTTCTTTGGCCAGTTTAATTGAATTATGACAAGTAACTCCAATTATTTTATTTCCAACTAATTTCCGAGCTTCACTTATTTTCATATCATTTTGTCCCAAGTGGCAACCATCCGCATCAAGTTCTTTTGCAAGCCAAGGGTCGTCATTTATTAAAAATTTTACATTTTTAATATTACATAATTTTTTAATTTTTTTTCCAATGAAAATTTTTTGTTTTATTGAGTATTTTTTTAGTCTCATCTGAAAAAAACTGACTTTATTTGTGCTTAATAATGATTCGAGGTCTTTAAAGAAATCTTTTTTTATTCTATTTGGAGAAATAAGATAAATGAATTTTTTTTTATTTATTTTCAATTTCTTTTGACCATTTACCTTTAGCAGCTAGAGAACACATTTTAGCCCTATGATTAAAAGTATTTTGAGTTGCTTCTATATCTTCAATATTTTTTGACCATATTCTAAGAGCACTTTGCTGTAGAGCTCTTCCATATGAATAAGTCATTATGAATTTGGTATCATTATTTTTATTAATTAAATTTAAATTTTCTGTGGCTTCAATTTCTGATTGCCCACCAGACAAAAAAGCAATTCCTGGAACTTCACTTGGAACTGATTTTTTTAAGCATTCAATTGTTTTTTGAGAAACTTCTTCATTAGATATCTTATTATTTGATTGGTTGCCAGCTAAAATCATATTTGGTTTTAAAATAATTCCAGTAAGGTCTATGTTATGGAGCACTAATTCTTCAAAGCATTTTTTAATCACTTCTGAGGTTTTTTTCAAACAAAGTTCAGCATCATGATTTCCATCCATTAACACTTCAGGTTCTACTATTGGAACCATTCCATTTTCTTGAACCAAGGCTGAGTATCTTGCAAGTGCATGAGCGTTACTATGAATTGATAGATTGCTTGGAAATTTATCACTTATAGTAAAAACTCCTCTCCATTTTGTAAATCTTGCTCCAAGTTCATAGTATTTTTGTAATCTTTCTCTAAGTCCATCTAAACCCTCAGTTATTTTTTCTTCAGAAGAGTTTGCTAAATCTTTTGCACCCGTATCAACTTTAATTCCAACAACTGCACCTGAAGAAGAAATTAAGTCAGGGATTGATTTTCCTAAACTAGACATTTGATTTATTGTTTCATCATAAAGAATTACACCTCCTATACATTCTTTCATACTTTCGGATGAAAAGAGAGTTTCTCTAAATAAAAGTCTATTTTCAGGTGTTGAGGTCACACCAACTGCCTCAAGTCTTTTTGTCATAGTTCCTATGCTTTCATCAGCTGCAAGGATGCCTTTACCATTAGAAATTATTTTAAATGCAATTTTGTTAAGTTCAGACATGTTAATTTAAAGCGCTTATACCAGGTAGTTTTTTGCCTTCAAGATATTCCAAAAAGGCTCCACCTGCAGTTGAAACAAAATTAAAATTATCAGTAATTTTTAAGCTATTTAATAATGATACAGTATCCCCACCACCCACAACAGAAAAAATTTTGTTTGATCCATCGTTTTCAATTATTTTTTTCGCTATTTCGATACTTCCATTTGCAAAATTTGGATTCTCAAAATACCCAGCTGGTCCATTCCACAATACTGTCTTACTATTATCGATTATATCTATTATCTTATTAATTGTCTTTGGGCCTATATCTAAAATCATTTCATCATGTAAAATTTGATTTATTTCTTTATTTTTAGATGAACCATTTAAATTTTTAGATACAAGCACATCGTCAGGATAAATTATTTTACATTTTTTTATTTTTGAAAGTGAAATAATCTCTTCAACTATTTGATAGCAATTTTTTTCTTTAATTGATTTTCCAATATTATTTCCAAAATATTCAATAAAGTTATTTGCCATACCTCCTACAATTATAATATTATCAAACTTTGGTATTAAATTCCTTATAACATCTATTTTAGTCGAAATTTTAGATCCTCCTATAATACAGGTTATAGGGTTTGTTATTTCAGAGGTAATTTTATTGAGAGCGGCTACTTCTATATCAAGTTGTAATCCAGAAAAAGAGGGTATATATTTTGGAATTTGATGAATTGATGCATGTGCTCGATGAGAACATGAAAAAGCATCGTTCACATAAATATCTCCTAAACTTGCAAGGTGTTTTGCGAACTTATTATCATTTTTTTCCTCTTCCGTATAAAATCTAATATTCTCTAAAATAAGAATTTCTTCATCAAATGTTTCAAAGTAATCTTTATTTTTTATTTTGTATATGTTTTCGGTGATTAGTTTTACTTTTACATTTAATTTATTTTCTATATCTTCACCTATTGGTTTTAAAGATAGCTCCTTTACTCTTTTACCTTTTGGCCTTCCCACATGTGATAAAATAATTATTTTAGTTTTCTGTTGAATTAAAAAATTTAAAGTAGGTATAATCTTATCAATTCTTGTAGTGTCACTTATTTTTCCATTTTCTAAAGGAACATTTAAGTCTAATCTTAATAATATTTTTTTACTTTTAAGATTTTTTTCTTTAAAAATACTTCTCATTAAGAGATTTGATGCAAATTCTTAGCAATATCGCACATTCTATTTGAAAAACCCCATTCATTATCATACCAAGCAGAGATTTTACCCATATTAGTTCCAATTACACTTGTTAAAGAAGAATCAATTATTGCAGATGCAGAATGATGATTAAAATCAATAGAAACCAATTTTTCATGAGTAATTTCTAAAATTTTATTCAACTCATTTTTAGATGCAGTTTCAAATGCAGCATTAATTTTTTTTATATCAATTTCTTTTAATGTACAGAATACCAACTCAATAAGCGATACATTGGGAGTCGGTACTCTCATTGCAACTCCTTCTAATTTCCCTTTTAGGCTTGGTATTATTTCGTCAATTGCTTTTGACGCTCCAGTTGAAGTTGGGACAATTGATTGACTTGCAGCTCTTGCTCTTCTTGGATCTTTATGAGAATTATCTAAGATTCTTTGATCACTTGTATATGCATGAATAGTAGTCATAAAACCTTTTTCAATTTCAAAATTATTATTGAGCACCTTCAGAACTGGCGCTAAACAATTAGTCGTGCATGAAGCAGCAGATATTACTTTATCATT
>CACFYO010000024.1 GCA_902570545.1 uncultured Pelagibacteraceae bacterium
AGTTGGAAAGGAAATTTACGAAGAATGTGTTATCAAAATGACTGCTTGGGATTTAACAAAGGTTGAAATGTAATATGGCGAAATTTTATTTGGTTGGCAAAATAAGTGCAGAATTAATGAAAAGAATGCAAAATGATCCAACTGCAGATAGATATGCATCGACTAAGAAAGTTACTGAGGCGGCTGGTTTAAAATTGATCAGCTATGAATGGGTAAGAGGTAGATTTGATGTTATCTCATGTGTCGAGGGAGATTATGAACAAGCACTTTCCTTGAAGATTGCATTTAAAAATTCAGGTCTTATGGATGATTTGATGGTACATGAAGTTATTGACTACAATAAAGCTTTTCAAAATGCTGCAGATGCCACAAAATCTGTTATTAAACCAGGAGAATAATTATGAGTGGTTATGCGATCTTTAACCTTAATGTTAACAATCCAGAAAATTATAAGGAGTACATAGACAAAGTTAAACCCACTGCAGAAAAATTTGGTGGAGAGTATCTTGTGAGAGGTGGTACCAGCGAGACTATTGAAGGGTCATGGCAACATCCAAGGACAGTTGTGATAAAATTTCCAAGTTACGAGAAAGCAAAAGAATGGTATAATTCTGAAGAATATAAACCAGTAAAACAAATTCGATTAGATAACGCAGATACTAATGGAATAATAGTTGAAGGAGTATAAAGGAGATAAAATGTCAATATTAGAAAAATACAGTGCTGCATTAAAAAATAAAGATGAAGCAGCTATGAATGAGCTTTTGCATGATGACTTTAAATTCACAATGCATAAATCAGGAAATACTTTAGGTAAAGCTGAAGTGATCAAATGGGCGATGAGCGGTGATATTAATCAAAGAGATACAAGAGTTGTATATGAAAATGATGAAGTTGGTGTACACCACGCATTTGTAACATTTGATGACGGAAATACAGAAGCTGTAATGGCAGTCTACAAATATGATAATGGAAAAATCATGAGTTTAGAGACTGGCGCAACACCAATGCCTAAATAATGAAAAAACTTATACTTTTATTTATTTTTATCGCCTTTAATTCTAATGCAGCTTCAATGAAGATGATTGGGTCTAAGGGTGATCCAAATGATGTTACAAGAGTAATAGAAGTAAAGATGTATGATAATTATTATGAGCCAAGTTCAATTCAAGTTAAAAAAGGTGAAACGATAAAAATAATTGTTAAAAATTTAGGTGAACTAGTTCATGAATATAATATTGGAACTAAAAAGATGCATATTGATCACCAACCCGAAATGGCAAGATTAATTGAACACGATATTCTTTTAGGCGACCGAATTGACCATAAAAAAATGAAAGAAATGTCAAAAAAAGATCATTCATTGGGCCACAAACACGCAAATAGTGTAATGTTAGAGCCAAATAAAACAGGAGAAATTATTTGGAAGTTTTCAAAAGATATTTCTTTAGAAATGGCATGTAATATTCCGGGTCATTATGAAACTGGAATGGTTGGGCCAATAATAATTGAATAAATTAGAAAAGTTTGTAGATATTAATTTTAGATAATATTATTCTGAATTGATGAGTAATATAACTGCTTATATAATTTTAATTATTGCAGTTGCTCTTGGTACAGCATCTAATGGTTTTGCCAAAGCTGCAAATGGTTTTACAATATTTTTACCAAGTGTCTTTACAGCAATAACAATAGTTGCTTGCATGTATACGCTGTCTATAGTTATGAAAACTATTCCTGTTGGCGTAACTTATGCTTCATTTGCAGGCTTATGTATAATAGCTACTTCAGTTGTTGGTATTTATAAATTTAATCAAATTCCAGACTTTTTTACAATTATAGGTCTCATATTAATTATATCTGGTGTTTTAATTGTCAATTTAGTTGGAAAATCAAATTAAATATTAAAGTTTGTCTGGCAGATTATGCTTACCATCATCTTTTAAATCAATAATATATTCTTTAACTACAAAATCTAAATCTAGATCTGAGTATAAATGTGGAAACATGTTGCCATCAGTTGATTGCTCCCAAACTAGATTTTTTAATTTTAGAGCATCCACTTTAAGAATTATTAAATTAGTTTGATTAAGATAAAACTTATTTAGTGTTTGCTTGACCTGATCTTTATCAGAAAAATGGATATAACCATCTTTTAAATCTAATGCAGTGCCTTTAAAAACATTATTTTGTTTTGCCTCACTCCACTCAGATTTTGTACATATCTTGTAAACAAAATCAAAATTCATTTTATTTGAGAAAGTCGTCTACTTCTACTTGATAGCCTTCAACTAAACGATTTGTTTCATTTGCCATCCCGACGATTGCGATCATTTCGTTTATCATTCCGTCTGTAGCACCTTTTTTTCTGGCAGCTAAAGAATGAGATTTAATACAATATTCACAATTGTTAGTAATTGAAACTGCAACATAAATAAGCTCCTTTACAGCAGGATCTAATTCACCTTTTCCCATTACTTGTTGTAATGATCTCCAGGTTCTTTCTAATGTTTCAGGACTATTAGCCATAGTTTTCCAAAAATTTGGAATTTCAGTTATTTGTCGGGCTTCTTTTATTTCATCAAAAATTTCTTTTACTTTGCCAGTAGCCTCATTTTCAGAAATTTTTTTAAATATTGTCATAGTTTTCTCCTTTTAGTTATAAATTGACTCAATTTTTGGCATTAATTTTAGTAGTTCCTTAGTATAATTATGTTTTGGTTTTTTAAACAACTCTTCTGTTTCGGACACTTCACATAATTTTCCGTCTTTAAGCACAGCTATCTTATCACACATTTGTCTAACAACTGGTAAATCATGGCTTATAAATAAAATAGTGAGATTTAACTGTTCTTGAAGATCTTTTAATAAATTTAATATTTGTGCTTGAATGCTCACGTCTAATGCTGATGTAGGTTCGTCACAAACAAGAAGTCTTGGTTGTGTAGCTAATGCTCTTGCTATTGATATTCTTTGCCTTTGGCCCCCTGAAAATTCATGGGGATATCTGATTGCAGACTGTTGAGTTAATTCAACAGATTCTAATAAATCATAGATATAACTGTCTAAATCGCTAGATTTTATATCCGGATTATGAAGTTTAATTGGTTCTGCAATAATTTCCTTTACTTTTAGTCTTCCATTTAACGAAGAAAATGGATCCTGAAAGATCATTTGAATTTGTTTTCTAAATTTAAGTAGATCTTTGTTTTTTTTAATTTTGGTAACATTAACACTGTCAAAATAAATGTCTCCAGAACTAGGCTTAAACAAATTAACAACCATTTTTGCTATTGTTGTTTTACCACTTCCACTCTCACCAACTAAGCCAAAGGATTGTCCTTCTTTTATATTTAGTGAGACATCATCTACAGCCATTACAGAATTCTTTGTATTCTCCGTGAAAAAACTATCGTCAAAAGATTTACTCAAGTTTTTTATTTCTATTAAATTTTGATCAACAATTATCTTTTTGGACCACCTGTTTAATATTTTAATGTTATTATTTTGATAATTAACATTCTCTTTTTCTATTATTGTAAATCTAGATATTTTTTTATTAGTCGGTGGTACAGAGCTAACTAAACTTTTTGTGTATTTTTTCTTAGGCTCGACCAATATCTGTTTGGTTAAACCTATCTCAACTAAGTCTCCATTTTTCATTACAGCTACTCTATCTGTAGTTTCGGCAATAACTCCCATATCATGAGTAATAAGTATTACAGCTAAGTTTCTCTCTTTTGTTAATCTTTTAATTAATTCAAGAATTTGTGACTGAATAGAAACGTCTAGTGCTGTTGTTGGTTCATCTGCAATTAATAATTCAGGTTCGCAACATAAAGCAAGAGAAATAACAACTCTTTGTCTCATCCCTCCAGAAAATTGGTGAGGGTAATTATAAAATCTTTTTTCGGCATCCTTGATCCCTACCTCTTTTAGTAGATTGATTGCTTTATTTGTTGCATCTTCTGAACTTAAGTTTAAATGAGTTTGTATTGTTTCTATAAGCTGTTCACCGATTGTTAAAATCGGATTCAAAGAGGTTTGAGGATCTTGAAATATTAATCCAATTTTTTTTCCTCTATACTGAACAATTGTCTCTGGATTTTCGCTGATATTTGTTTCTCCCATCAATATTGATCCACTTGAAACTTTACCTGGTTCATCAATTAAATTTACAATGGCATTAGCGACAGTACTTTTTCCAGAACCAGACTCACCAACTAATCCAACAATTTCACCTTTTTTTATGTCTATATTTATATTTTTTGCAGCATTTACTGTTTCTTTTCTCATTTTATAGTCGACACTTAAATTACTTATTTTAAGAAAACTCATTTTTTTAACCTTGGGTTAAGCGTATCTCTCATCCAATCTCCTAATAAATTAATTGAGAAAGCAAGAATAACTAAGAATATTGCAGGAAAAAATGTTATCCACCATTCACCTGAAAATAAAAAATCATTTCCTAATCTAATTAAAGTGCCTAATGAGGGTGTTGTAGGAGGAACTCCCACACCTAAAAAGCTTAATGTTGACTCTGCAATTATAGCAAGAGCTAGACCTATTGTACCTATTACCAAAACAGGTCTCATTATGTTTGGCAATATATGCTTAAACATTATAAGTAAATTTGAAACACCTATAATTGATGAAGCTGAAACATAATCTTTATTTTTTTCTACTAAAGTTGCTGCACGAGAAACTCTTGCAAATTGTGGCCACTCTGAAATGCCTATTGCAAAAATTAAAACATATATTGCCATCTCATCATGCATTTCTCTAGAAATGATGCCTCTTGCAATACCATCAACTAATAGAGCCATTAATATACTTGGCACTGTAAGCTGCACATCTGTTAATCTCATTACTATCATTTCATATTTTCCACCAAAGTAACCTGCTGTTAAACCGAGTGAGACACCTAAAATTAGGCTAAAAATAATTGCTGAAAATCCAACTATTAATGAAATTCGCGAACCATAAAGAATTGTTGAAAGCATATCTCTTCCTTGTCCATCTGTACCTAAGATAAATTTTGCCATACCATCCTCTGTCCAAGAAGGAGGAGTAAAAGCTTCCATCAAAGATAATGATGCAGGATCAAAAGGGTTATGAGGTGTAACAAACTCAACAAAAAAAGAGCAAAAGAAAATTATTAATAATATTATTGATGATACAATTGCAGTTGGAGATTTTATAAAACTAAAATAAATGTCGCTATCTTTTAGTCTTTCCCAAGAATCAAGTATTTTTTTATCCACTTGTAGCATCTCCCTTAACTCGAATTCTAGGATCGATAAAATAGTATAGTATATCTACAATAAAATTAATCATCACAAATACAAAAGCTATAAATACTAAATATGCTGACATAATTGGTATATCTACGAATTGAACCGCCTGAATAAATAAAAAACCCATGCCAGGCCATTGAAAAACAGTTTCAGTAATTATTGAGAAAGCAACTAATGTCCCTATATTTATTCCCGCTATGGTTATGACTGGAATTAATCCATTTTTAAGTGCATGTTTATAGTTAATACTCTTTTCACTTATGCCTCGAGCTCTGGCAAATTTTATATAATCAGTTTGTAATATTTCCATCATCTCAGCTCTTACTAACCTAATTATATAAGTCATTTGAAAAAGGCTGAGTGTTACAGATGGAAGTATAATTGCTTTCAATCCTGAAACAGTTAAAAGTCCAGTAGTCCAAAAGCCTAGGTCAATAACCTCTCCTCTTCCAAAGGATGGGAGAACACCTAATATGACTGCAAAAAGGTAAATAAATAATATTCCAATCACAAATGTTGGAAGTGATACACCTAAAAGAGATACTGCTAGTATAAAGTCACTTAAAAAGCCTTTTCTATTAATACCCGTATAAACTCCCAATAAAGTGCCTGAAACTAATGCAATTAATGCAGAAATTAATACTAGTTCAATAGTTGCTGGCAGTCTTTCAATTATTAATTCAGAAACTGGTCTCCTAAGTTGATATGAAATTCCAAACTCACCTTTGGATGCGTTTACTACAAACCTTGAAAATTGAATATGTATTGGATCTGTTAATCCAAGAGTTTCTCTTAATTCAGCTCTTTCTTCATCTGAAGTTTCTTCGCCAACCATGTTGTTAATTGGATCACCCACAAAGTTAAATAAAGAAAATGAAACAAATGACACAACAAGCATCACTATTACTGATTGAATCAGACGTTTGAAAAAATACTTTATCAATTTAAGAAATATTTATACTTATAAGCCCTTTGTTAAACAAAGGGCTTATAAAAAAGTTATTTATTTAAAACTTGCAAAACGGAATAATGGTTCATTATTCGGTCTTATTGGAACATCTACACTATTTTTAGTTGCCCAAGAAATTACTTGGTGGTGTAAAGGAAGATATGAAATATCATCTTTTACAATTTTCCAAGCATTTGCAATAGCTGCATTTCTTTTATCTAAGTCAACTTCACCTTCCATTACTCTTATAGCAGCGTCAACTTCGCTGTTGCTAAAGTTTACTTTATTCCAGCTAGCGCCTGACTCATATAGATAATGGAAAACATAATGACTATCTAATGTTGGAACTCCCCATCCTAGCATATAGAAATCACCCTTATCTTCTTTTAATTCCTTAAAATGCTTACTTTTTGTCTGAGCGAATAGATTAACATTTACGCCGATTTTGCCTAACATTCCAACTACTGCAGTACAAATTGCTTCGTCGTTTACATATCTATCGTTAGGGCATCTTAGTTCAACATTGAAACCTTTTGGATATCCTGCGTCAGCTAACAATTTTTTCGCAGCGTCAACATCATAAGGCAATCTTTTATCTAGATCTTTTGTGTATCCATTTACACCAGGAAAAGTTATGATACCCGCAGGCTCACTAAGACCTCTCATTACTTTTTTCTTAATTGCTTCTATATCTATTGCTTGATAAAGGGCTTGTCTTACTTCTTTTTTCTTAAATGGATTATCACCAGTATTTCCAGATCTTAATTTATCTGCTGCTTGGTCCATACCTAAAAAGATTGTACGCATTTGAGCTGTGCTCACTACATCATGATCTGCAGAATTTCCAATTCTAGCTAAGTCTTGAACTGGCGCGTCAGTTACTAAATCAACTTCACCAGATAATAATGCTGCAACTCTTGTAGCTGAGTTTTTAATTGGTAATAGGTGTATTTCACTAACACTATTATCTTTCATTGAACCCCACCAATTACTATTTCTCTCAAATACTGTCTTAGTATTTGGCTCTCTTAGAGTAATTTTGAATGGTCCAGTTCCCATTGCATTAGTTGCTGAGAATGTTTCTTCTCCACCATCCCAGTTTTGTGAAACTGTTGCTCCAAAATCAATAGACCATTTTTTAGACATTATAAATATGTTTGATAATTGGTTTAAAAGAATTGGATTTGGTTTACTTGTAGTCACTTGAACAGTGTAATTATCAATTTCTTTAACATCAGAAATTGTACTTATGTATTCTTTAAAATCTGATGTAGGTTGTTTTGCTCTCAAAATACTAAATACAACATCTTTTGCAGTCATATCTGTACCATCAGAAAATTTTACACCTTTTCTTAAATTAAAAACCCAAGTATTTGGATCAGTTGTTTTCCAATCAGTTGCAAGTTGAGGTTCAATACTCATATCCAGACCTCTTGTTACAAGTGCTTCATAGACCTGTCTTGAAACTTGTGTTGTAGGACCTTCATTTTGGGCATGAGGATCCAAAGTTAGACTATCTCCTTGCATAGACCATTTAATTGTTTTCGCGTATGAATGTGTTGATACAAAAACAAATAAAATTGCAAAGAAAATTTTAATAAAATTTTTAAATTTCATTTTTCCTCCTAATTATTACAAATAAAATTAAACCTGATTAATAGGTTAACTACAAGGGTAAAATAGGTAACTTAATTGTTAAGAATGATATCGTTTTTGAATTTAGTATATAAAATTTTTGAATAATTATTCATATTTGTCATATTTTCTTTGGCGTCTTTATCAAATTTTTCCAGAGCACCCTGTCCTAATTGATTTTCTAGTGCTGACTTATATTCAGGTACACAACCCCAATCATTTACAGTTGTATCTTTGATCTCTATGTGGAATTGAATGCCATAAGCATTGTTTTTGTATCGAAATATTTGATATTTTGTCTCTTTTGATGAAGCAAGTAATGTTACATTTCTATTTTTTTCTAATTCTTGAACTTCATAAGAGTGCCATTGTAATGATGTAATTTTTTGAGGAAAATCTGCGAAAAGCATATCTTTCTTTTTTTCATCCAAAAAGTTTACATCCAGCATTCCAATTTCAGGATTATTAGTTTTAACTACTTTTCCTCCAATTGCTTCTCCTAGTAATTGACATCCGAGACAAAACCCTAAGTATGGCTTATTTAATTCTACAACGAACTCTTTAATTTTTTTTTTTTCTTCGATAAGCCAAGGAAAATCTTTTTCCATCCAAGTATCCATAGGTCCACCCATACATAGCATGCCGTCAAAAAAATTTAAATTATCTGGAATTTTTTCGCCTTCATCTAATTCAATAGTTGTAATATTAACTCCATCTTTGATCATTAAATCTTTTATATAACCAGGATCTTCAATATTTATGTGTTGAAGAACAAGAATTTCCATTGTTACACGATGGGTTTTAGCAAACCTAATATTTTTTTATGAATTATTTTATTGGATGATACTGCTACGTGTCCTGCTTGCTTTGCATCTTTATTATTCCAAGTTGTAGTAATACCACCAGATGCATTGATAATTGGAATTAGTGGATGAATGTCCCAAATTTTATTATTGCATTGCAATACAACATCAATTCTACCTTCACATATCTGAGCATATGACAATGCATCTGAGCAAGGGAATTGTATTAATTTGAGAAGTTTTGGAATTTTTTTTTGTTGATTTAATGAAATTGCTCCATGAAAACCAGCAGTTAATTTGATATCTTTAAATTTAACACTTTTGTTGACTGATATTTTTTTTCTTTTTTTATTTTCAACAACATATGCAATTTTTGTAGATTGATTATAATAATATTTGTTTAACATTGGGAAGTTTGCCAATCCAAATATTGGGTTACCTTTGTAATTTACTGATATTAAATTACTCCAAGTAGGACTTCCTATAACAAATGACCTGGTTCCATCTATGGGATCAATTACCCAACTAAAATCACTTTTAGTTTTTTTGTAACCAAATTCTTCTCCAATAATTTCATGACCAGGGAATTTTTTGCCTATCTTTGCTCTAATGAATTTTTCAAAAGCTTTATCGCATGTAGTAACAGGGTCATATCCTTTGCCAAGTAATTTATTATTAACTTTAAAAGGCTTATTAAGTTTTTTAAAATAAAAATTCGT
>CACFYO010000025.1 GCA_902570545.1 uncultured Pelagibacteraceae bacterium
TTTACGATTTTTTTCGTAACCATATTTCACCGCTAAAGCCATTGTTCCACTACTTGTAATCAATACAAATGTCATTATGGCAATAAGTAAAAGTGGTACAGGTACACCTCCCACATATAAAGAAAAAACCTCACTCGTGTTAGGCCAATCAACAATGGTTGATCCTCTACCTTTCATATAAGAAATTAAAAAACAGCTAAATACAAAAGTATCACTCAATAAAAAGATCCACATCATGGCTTTACCCCAATGCACACCTTTAAACATCGTTTGGTCTGAACCAGTATCTGACGCCATGCCCTTAAACCCAGGTTTAAGTTCGAAGCCGTCTATTTTTTGTTCAGACATAATTTTTCTCTTATGTTTTCTCTACATCTGTGTGTATTACTTCACTAGGTGCTGTTGTTTGTGGAATAAAGTCATCCTTTGCTCCTGGGACGCTAAAATCGTAAGGGGATTATGTTGAAATTGAAATATTAGGTCTTTATTGGCACTTCGTAGATCTAGTTTGGGTTTTCATTTTCGCATTTTTCTATTTATGGTAAAATAAAATATGGAAGAGACTAACAAAATGAACGAGACGACTAAAAAAGAAGAGCAAACAAGTACTCAAAAGATAGGAATTTATCTTTGGATATGGCTGTTGTTATTTGTTCTAAGTTTCTTTTCGTATATGGTTGACTGGTATCAATTTCAAGGAATGTTGAGATGGTCACTAATATTATTCTTTATGTTTTTAAAAGCAGGGTTAATTATGGCCTTTTTCATGCACTTGTTTTGGGAAAGATATGCGTTAGTAAATGTTCTATTATGGCCAATGACAGCAATTGCCTGTTTTATATTTTTAATGACTGCAGAATTCAAATATACACTATTTTCAAGATTCTTTTATTTTGTAGTAGGGGGAGCTTAATATGGACGCCTACGGATACTTAGCTTTTTTCTTAATTTTATTTGTTTTTTTCATTTATATAGTTTGGTTTGGTTATTCGGTAAAAGTTGAAAACCAAAAAGAACAAGGTGATAAAGTCACAATAAATCCTTATGATCAAATTCCTTTAAGTAGAAAATTAATTGATAAGAAAAACAGTAAGGTAGGTATATTCGATCTTGGGAATCATATTTTAATAGCAGGCGTTATATTACTTGTAATATTTGTTTCACTGAATGTTGAGTAGTAGTGACCACAAATACAATTAAAAAAAAATCAGTTTCAATAAGTTTTTTATCGTACTTTAAATATCTTTTATTATTAATGAAGCCAAGAGTAATGTCGTTGGTTATTTTTACTTGTGCTGTTGGTTTATTAACGGCTCCAGTTTCAGTTTCATTTCTAAATTCAATAATAGCGATTTTTTTTGTTACAATGGGTGCGGGTGCTGCTGGTGCATTAAACATGTGGTATGAGGCTGATCTAGATAAATTAATGACAAGAACTTGTCTCAGACCAATTCCTACTGGAAAAGTAAACAGGGAGCATGCTCTTTTATTTGGTACATTGCTATCAGTTATTTCTGTAGCTGGACTTTATTACTTCTCAAATTTAACTTCGGCTATATTATTAACTATAACCATAGCATTTTACGTATTTGTTTATACAGTTTGGTTAAAAAGAAAAACACCACAAAATATTGTAATAGGAGGAGCATCTGGAGCGTTGCCTCCAGTTATTGGCTGGACAATAGCAACTAACTCGCTAACATTTGAACCAATAACATTTTTCTTAATAATATTTTTTTGGACCCCATCTCATTTTTGGGCTCTTAGCCTTTATAAAGCAGATGACTATCAAAAAGCTAAAATCCCAATGTTGCCGATAACTAATGGAATTGAGGAGACAAAGAAGAATATATTTGTTTATTCATTAATAATGTTACCAATAGTAATTTTGCCTTATTATATTGGGTTTGTTGGTGAAACATTTTTAATTGTATCTCTATTACTGACATTTTATTACAACTATGTCTGTTATGATCTTCTTAAATTCAAAAAAAACAAATTTGAGATTAAGAAGGCCAAAAAGGTATTTTCTTACTCAATTTTTTACTTATTTTTGCTATTTGTCTTATTTTTGGTAGACCAGATCATAAAATAAATAATCCTATTTATTTTATAGGAAAATGGTAAAAAAAATTCATGAAGTATGTAAGTACAAGAGATAATTCAAAAGAATATAGTTTTAAGGAGGTTTTCATTAAAGGCCTTGCTGATGATGGAGGACTTTATGTGCCTAAATCTTTAAAAAAATTCAGCTCAGATGAATTGTCAGATCTTAAAAATCTAAATTACAACGATTTATCTACTGAAATAATAAATTTGTTTTCATCTGATTTTATATCTAAAGAAGATCTTTCTGAGTTAATTGAAAAATCTTATTCAACTTTTAGAGAAAAAGAAGTTATTAAAATCTCAAATCTTGGCGATCTAAAATTGTTAGAACTATTTCATGGACCAACACTAGCTTTTAAAGACGTTGCTATGCAGTTTATTGGTAATTTGTATGAATATTATTTAAGTAAAAATGATAAAAAAATTAACATTGTTGTGGCTACTTCAGGTGATACAGGGGCAGCTGCTATTGATGCAATTAAAGGTAAATCAAATTTAAATATTTTCGTTTTACATCCTAATAATAGAATTTCGCCAGTTCAGAGAAAATTAATGACAACAGTTGAAGATGAAAATGTTTTCAATATCGCAATTGATGGAAATTTTGATGACTGCCAAAATATTGTTAAGCAAATGTTTTCAGATTTAGATTTTTCAAATTCAATCAATATGTCAGGGGTTAATTCTATTAATTGGGCAAGAATTATAGCTCAAGCTGTTTATTATTTTTATACTTATTTTAAACTTGATAGTGACAAGCCAATTTCTTTTTCAGTACCAACAGGAAACTTTGGAGATGTTTTTGCAGGTTATCTTGCAAAAGAAATGGGATTGCCCATAGATAAACTTATTGTTGCAACTAATGAGAATGATATTTTGCATCGAGCAATTTCTAAAGGTGATTATGTTTCAAAAAAAGTTAAAGAAACACTTTCTCCAAGTATGGATATTCAGTTAGCAAGTAATTTTGAAAGATTAATTTATTATGTGAATAATTCTAATTCTGTCATTACATCAGATATAATGAAAAAAATTAAGAATAACGAATATAAAATAGAAAAAACAAACTTAGACATTATCCAAAAAGATTTTATTTCAGAAAGTTGTGATGAAAATGAAACTTTAGAAATTATAAAACAACATTTTGACAAAAGTAGTGTCATATTAGATCCTCATACTGCAGTTGGAGTAGGAGCTGCAAATAAGCTAAATTTTAGTGATTGTGTAGTTTTATCTACTGCACATCCATGTAAATTTCCAGCTGCTACAGATAAGGCTATAAATAAACATGAAGAACTACCTAAAGAGCTACAATATGTTCATAGTAAAGAGGAAAATTTTCAATTACTAAAAAATGATACGGAGGCAGTAAAAAATTTCGTTAAAAGTAAATTATGAAGCTAAAAGTTAATGATCAAATACCAGATATAAAAATCTTCCATTTAGTTGATGGTGAGCCCAAGGAACAAAATATATCTGAGGTATTAGGATCAAAAAAAATAGTATTATTTGGTTTACCTGGTGCATTTACAGCTACATGCTCTAAATTTCATTTACCAGGTTATGTTAAAAATGCTCAACAAATTTTAGACAAAGGTATTGATAAAATATTTTGCTTAGCTGTTAATGACCCTTATGTAATGAATGCTTGGGGTGAGGCGAATAATATAGGAGAAAATATAACTATGTTAGCTGATCCTTATTTGTTATTTACTAAGCTAATAGGTGCAGAAGTTGATAGAAATTCAAAAGGTATGGGCATGAGATCAAGCCGTTATGCAATCGTTATTGAAAATCTCCAAGTTCAAACTATTCAAGAAGAAGAAGAAACCAAAAATTGTGGGATATCTTCAGCAGAGGGAATTTTAAATATTATTTAGCAAGAAGGGCAGTTCTATTGCCAGGTTTCCTGTTATGAGTTTGCAGCTTCTCTAGCAATTAAATCTACCTCATTATTTAAAATATCTGTAGAGTGGCCTTTTACCCAACTCCATTTTATTTCAAATTCACTAGTCATAAGATCTAATTCAGTCCAGAGTTCTTTATTTTTTACAGGTTGTTTATTTGCAGTTTTCCAACCATTTTTCTTCCAATTTTGTATCCACTCTGTTATTCCAGACTTTACATATTTAGAGTCTGTAAAAATCTGAACACTGCTTCCTTTAGGAATTTTTTTAAGTGCTTTTATTGGAGCAAGTAATTCCATTTGATTATTAGTGGTATCTTTTTTGCTACCTTTTATATGGGTTTTCTTTTCATCTTCTATAATGATTGCAGCCCATCCACCATTTCCTGGATTTCCCAAACATGACCCATCAGTATAGATTTTTATCATTAGGAGTAGTCCTTAAAAGAATTTAACTTTCTATGAAAATTTAATTTATCTAAATACTCTCTTGGATCTTTTATTTTTATCAATGCTTTTTTGGGAGTATTTAAATAATCATATGATCTCGTAAGAAGATATCTTAAAGCTGAACCTCTACATAAAGTGTTAAAATTACTTTTTTCTTTAGTATTCAATTTCCGAACTGATTGGTAACCTTTTAGTAATTTAGAGGACTTATTTTTATTTAGCACAAAAATTTTATTTCTTTTTTTAAAACATAATGCATTCACACATGTGGCTAATTCATAAGCTAAGAAATCATTTGCAGAAAAATAAAAATCAATGAATCCATAATATTTTTTCTTATAGAAGAAAATATTATCAATAAACAGATCGCTATGTATTATTCCATTGGGCATACTCTTTGGCCATTTTTTCTTGATATCGACTAAGTCAGTTCGCATAGTATTAATTAAATTACTCGAAATTTTATTAATTCTCTTATCTATTCTATTTAATAAAGGTCCCCATGAATTCACCGATAATGAATTTTTTCTGTACAATCTTAATTTTTTAGCAGCTAAATGTAACAAAGCTGCATTTTTTCCAACTTGGAAACAGTCTTTATTTGTTAGTTGTTTTTTATCTTTTCCCTTTAAAAAACTTACTAAACATGCAGTTTTATTTTTAATTTTGAATAAATATTTTCCTTTTTTATTTTTTATTGGCTCAGGACATTTGATTTTATTTTTTGATAAACCAAACATAAGGTTCATAAAAAAAGGTAAATCTTTTTTTTGAACTCGTTTTTCAAAAATGGTTAGTATTATTTTTTTTTTACTTGTTTTTATTAAGTAATTGGTATTTTCAATTCCTTTTTTTATGCCTGAAAAATATACAATTTTACCAATATTAAAGTTTTTCTCGATCAAGCTTAAATCGCTCTGATTTATCCTTGTATATACAGCCATTAATTTAATTTTCCTGGAATTTTAAATGTTACGTCCTCTTTTACTATTTCAACTTCCTCTATTTCTACAGTAAATTTTTTTTTAATATTTTCTATGAATTCACTAACTAATACTTCAGGAGCTGAGGCACCAGATGAAATACCAATTGTTTTGCATTTAGATATTTTTTCTAGTGGAAAAGTGCTTTCTGAATGAATTAATTCAGCATTTTCGCATCCATTATTTTTAGCTACCTCTACTAGCCTAACTGAGTTGGATGAATTCCTACTACCAATAACAAATAGATTATCACACTCTTTTGCAATTTTTTTTATTGCTGCTTGTCTATTTGTGGTTGCATAACAAATATCATCTTTTTTTGGTTCGTGAATATCAGGAAAGCGTTCTTTTAAAACATTAATAATATCTTTAGTATCATCAACCGATAATGTTGTTTGTGTAATATAAGCAAGCTTATCGTTTTTGCTTCTCTGATAATTTTTTGCATCGTCTATTGTTTCAATAAGATCAATCTTTCCATTAGCTACTTGACCCATTGTACCAATTACTTCAGGATGGTTTTTATGACCTATAAGCAAAACTTGAACATCTTTTTTATTTAAATTTTCTGCCTCTCTGTGAACTTTGGATACTAATGGGCATGTCGCATCAACAAATATCATATTTAAACTTTCTGCTTCTAGAGGCACAGATTTAGGGACACCATGAGCTGAGAAAATAACGGGTCTTGTTTTGTCTTCAATTTCATCAATCTCTTCAACAAATATTGCACCAATTTTCTTTAAGCCATCTACTACATGTTTGTTGTGAACAATTTCATGTCTCACGTATACAGGGGCACCATATTTTTCTATACTTTTCTTTACAATTTCAATTGCTCTATCAACGCCCGCACAAAAACCTCTGGGAGCTGCTAAAAGAATTTTAAGATGATTATTTTTCACTTTCATCCTTTCGAAAAAATGGAATTAAAAAAACAATACATGCAATTAAAAAAAAAAGACTACCAAACATAGCCCAAAAACTTCCTATACTTGATATAATAAAACCTAACGCAGAAATAATGAATAAAATCCAACCAATTAAATTAATATTTTTATTGCTCATTTTTTTCAATTAAATATTCGAGCAATATATGTGGAAAAGTTAATGAGGCCAATCCAATAAAAATTACTCGATATATAGTTTCATTAAATTCGTTATAATTATTCAGAATTGATATTGAAACAACATATCCTAAAATCGTTAAAATTGTTAGTGGAAAGGCTTTTTTAATGAATACTGGCAAACCCTTTTTTAAATTTTTATTTAATTCTCTAATCAAAGAAATCGAGTGCCTAATAGAATGTAAAAAGCAAAAGTAAATTGTAAAAGCAATTATTGGATTAAGAAAATAATTTAGGATTAGTATTGACAAATAATCC
>CACFYO010000026.1 GCA_902570545.1 uncultured Pelagibacteraceae bacterium
AAGATGAAATTAAAATTATAAATAATGAGGGAAATCAAATTTGCGAAATAAATATTTTTGATAAACATGGAAAATCAGAATTAGGAATTTTAAATTTAAAAGAAAATACAAAATCATCAGAAATAAAAAAAATACTTTTGAAAAATGAAGAAAGTTCTTTGCAAGCATTACTTCAATTAAAAAAAAGAAATTTACAAATTGAGAAAGCTGCTTCATCAGTAATTTTTGATAAAAACACCTCTGCAGGAGAAGAAATAATTCTAAATTCGAAGGATGACTGTTATTGCATCTTTGCTGCTCCAGGAGCCAATATGCTTGTTCATGATCAAAATCCACCTTCAGATCTAACTGTATTAGTTAAAAGAGCAAAAATTAAAAATTCTGAAAAAGAATTTTCAATAATTCCTGATCCAATTTACGATCCTGACTATGAAGTTAATATAGATAGAAAAACTGCAACAGGATATCAAGTTAAAGCTGGAGACTATATTCAAATAATTACACCAACGGGAAGACAATGCTCAGATTTTGTTGCATACGACACTGCTAAACTTGAAAAAGGTATAGAAAGGGGTCTTGATTGGCAAACTACTAGAACCTTTATGGGACATACTTTTCCTGGTCCTGGTTTGTTTTCAAAGTTCTATGATACTGATCATGAGCCATTGGTAGAAGTTGTAAGAGATACAGTGGGTATTCATGATACATTTAATTTAGCTTGTACCTCAAAGTACTACGAAGACTCAGGATATTTTGGTCATGCAAATTGCTCTGACAATTTAAATGACTCAATGAAAAAATATGGCGTAGAAGAAAAAAAAGGTTGGCATGCAATTAATCTTTTCTTTAATACATCTTCGGGAGGTCAAAATTCTGTTACATCTGATGAGTCTTATGCAAGGCCTGGTGATTACGTCATTTTTAAAGCTCTAAAAGATTTAACATGTGGAACTACTGCATGCCCTAGTGATATTGATAGCTGTAATGGATGGAACCCTACTGATATTTTTGTTAGAACTTATGAGAAAAGCAAAGAATTTACTAAATCATATGGTTTTAGAATGAAAACAGATTCAGAAAATAAACTTACAAGAAATACCGGTTTCTATGAAAGAACATCAAAATTAACTAGAAACTTTGTCGATGCTAGAGGTTTTTGGTTACCAAATGATTATACAAAACATGGCGTAATTAATGAATACAATGCATGCAGAGAAGACGCCGTCCTAATTGACTTATCTTCATTAAGGAAATTTGAAATTCTTGGTCCAGATGCTGAAGAATTAATGAATTATACATTAACTCGAAATGTAAAAAAACTTTCAGTTGGTCAAATTGTTTATTCAGCAATGTGTTATGAAAATGGAACTATGTTTGATGATGGAACGTTATTAAAACTTAGTGATCATGGTTTTAGATGGATTTGTGGTGATGAATATGGAGGTGAATGGCTTAAAGAACAAGCTAAGAAAAAAAATTATAAAGTTCATATCAAAAATTCTACTGACCAAATAAATAATTTATCTTTACAAGGTCCCAAAAGTAGAAAAATTTTAGAAAAAATAATTTTTACTCCCCCTACCCAACCCTCTATATTAGAATTGGAATGGTTTAGATTTACAATTTGTCGATTGGAAGAATTAAACGGAATACCATTAATTGTTTCAAGAACAGGTTACACTGGTGAACTTGGTTTTGAAATTTGGTGTCATCCAAGTAATGCTACTACAGTTTGGGATAAGGTAATGGAAGCAGGAAAAGATGAAGGTTTGATACCAGCTGGTTTTGCTGCTTTAGATCTTTTAAGAATTGAAGCTGGTTTAATTTTATTTGGTAATGAATTTGACGGACAACAAGATCCGTTTGAAGCAGGAATTGGGTTTTCAGTTCCTTTAAAATCCAAAACAGAGGATTTTATTGGAAGAGAAAATTTAATTAAGAGAAAAGAAAATCCTCAAAAAAAACTAGTAGGGCTAGAGTTAATAGGTAAAGAAATTGCAAATCATGGAGATTGCGTTCATATTGGAAGATCTCAGGTTGGAATTATAACTAGTGGATGCATTTCTCCGACATTAAATAAAAATATTGCATTATGTAGAATAGATGTAGGTCACTCAGAATTAGGTAATGAAGTTGAAATTGGAAAAATAGATGGACATCAAAAAAGAATACCTGCAAAAATTGTTGGATTTCCTCATTACGATCCAAAGAAAACTAAAGTAAGATCTTAATGGCTAAATCAACTAAGGATTTGTTAGAGTTTTGGGAAGATCAAATGAAACTTTCACACACATCAAGTAACTATTTTTTTAGAAAATCACCTTCTCACTATCATATGATGCTTCTAGTTATGTCAGCATTTAAGCAAAAACAGAACTTATCAGTAGAGGAGCTAAAAACTAAACTATTTAAAACATCTAGACCAAAATCTGCATTAATAATTAATGAGGCATGTGAAAAAGGTTTTTTTTATTTAGAAAAAACCGCTCAAGATCAAAGAAAAAAACATATAAAACCAAGTGCTTCGTTTATCTCAGAATTTAACGATTATTTATCTACTCTTAAAAATTTGAGCTTTTAACAATAATCAAATCCTAAGTTCTATAAGTTTTTATTTCTAAATTTTATATATAAAAAAAATTATATATTTAACCCTTTTCAAAAAATAGTGTTTAAATATGTCATTGCCGACAAAAGCAAAAGTAGTAATCGTTGGAGGGGGAATTCACGGCCTAAGTACTGCTTGGAAACTTTCCGAAACTTACAAAAATCCAGGTGATATTGTCGTATTAGAAAAAAAAGATACCGCAGCTGGCGCAAGTGGTATTGCGTGTGGTGTTGTAAGAAATAATTATTTTCAGCCTGCAATGAGAGAATTAATGGCTCATTCAGTTTCAGTTTGGGAGAGTGATCCTAAGGCATTTAAATATAATGCAGTTGGTTATTTACAAATTTCACCAGAAGTAATGCATGCAGATGTTGCAACTATTTACGAACAACAAAAAGCAATTGGTTATGAATCTGAATTTATAGAAGGTGAAAAAGATTGCATGAAATATATGAAAGCTATGTTTAGTGATTGGCAAGCACAAGGTATAACTTCTGTTCTTCATGAAAAAAAAGGTGGATACGCTTTTAATAAAGATTCAATTAAAGCACTTGAACACAAATCTACTTCAAATGGTGTTGAAGTAAAGAAAGGTGTTAAAGTCACTGGCTTCAAAAGAGGAAGTAACAGCAAAGCCGTTACAGGAGTTGAAACAGACAAAGGTACAATTGAATGTGAACAAGTTGTCGTTGGAGCAGGTCCTTGGGCAAGAGATTTTTGGAATATGTTAGAACTTCCTAAAACTGCAAATATTAAAGGTAAAGATGGCAGAATTCATGAAACCGACATGTGGAAATATTGGATGCTTCAAGAGGGTGTACTTGGTGTAGAACCAGATTTTTTAAAAATGGACAACGGTGAACAGCCACCTGTAATCCATGTAGACTCAACAGCTCCTTTATATTCAGACAAAACTAAAAAATTAATTACAGATAAAATTTGGGGAATATATTACAAACCAGATATTGACGGACTTGGAGTTCAAGGTGGAACTTCACCTTACATTGTTGATAAACATTTTGATCAAGTAAACGTCGATCCGTATGGAATAGAGTCCCCTGAATATCAAACAACAGAAGCTTTTAATGATATGTGGTGTTCAGCTTTAGCTCATTGTCAAAAAAGATTTGAAGGAAAATCAGATTTATATAGAAAAGGACCATCAGGCGGACTTGGATGTATGACACCAGATTCTTTTCCAATTTTCGATAGATTTTTAGAAAACGTTTATATGATAGCAGACTCTAACCATGGTTATAAAATGATCGGAGTTGGAGAGCTAGTAGCAAAAGAAATTTTAGGTACAGAGAGCGAATTATTAAAACCGTTTAGATTCAATCGGTACGCGAAAGGTGAATTGCATCCGACATCTAACAGTCCTTTCCCTTGGAGTTAATTTATCTAAGTAGACAGATGTTTTTTTTTCAGTTAACTTTTTATTCTAAAAATTCTTAGGGGGAAAATGACTGATCTAGAAAAACATGTAAATCAACCAGGCAGAGCAAAGTTAGTTAAAAAAGTAAGAGAAAAAATTAACGAATTAGGAATAACATACATATATTATCAATTCATTTCGGTAACAGGTAGAGTAGTAGGAAAAGGTATTCCTGCGGATCATTGGGAGAGGACTGCTGAAAAAGGTTTTCAATTAGTATATGGAGCAACAGCAAATTTATTTTTGGATAGGCATAATAACTACATTGGTTATGGACCAGAGGCCATGGAGTTGGTGGGGATACCAGACCCAGAAACTTTTGTACAATTACCATGGGATAAAAGAGTTGGAAGAGTTTTTGTAACGTGTTTTAGAAATAGAGAGGAGAGAAAAAACCCTGGTGGGCACTTGACTTCTGATTGCAGAGGAAATTTAAGAATTTTTAGTGATGAATTTAAGAAGAAACATGGACTAGAATTAAGAGTTGGGACTGAACCAGAAATGATGTGGCTAACTAAAAATGATGATGGAACTCCAACTGGTAAAGGTTTTTCCAAACCTTTTTGTTATCATATTGATCAATTCGAGTCGTTAAGACCAGTTTTTATGAAAGTAATAGAATATTCAAAAGCGATGGGATTAGATATGATACAAGGAGATCATGAAGATGCTCCTGGACAACTAGAACTAAATTGGACTTATGATAATGTTTTAAGAAATGCTGATAGATTATCAACATATAGGCAAATTTGTGCACAAGTTGCTAGAGAACACAATCTAATAGCTTGCTTTATGACTAAACCATTTATGGGTGTGTCTGCAAGTGGATGTCACACAAACATGTCTTTATGGAAAGGTGGAAAAGTTTCTGTTAACAAATTAGGAAATAAAAAACTTCCAGGAGTTGAAGAAGTATTTAGTTATGTATCTGGCGGAACAAACACTTTTATGCCAGACACAAAGGATATGCAGTTGCCTGGAAAAATTGGACTTCAATCAATCGCTGGTATAATGAAACATTTACCAGCTTTGACAGCTCTAGGATCATCTACGGTAAATTCATATCGAAGATTGTGGGACCAGGGGTTTTGGGCACCAGTATATGCGGACTGGGGATATCAAAATAGAACTTGTGGATTAAGAGTTTCAGCACCTGGAAGATTTGAGTATAGATCTGTTGACTCTATGCATAATCCATACTTACTAGGTGCAGCTTTGCTAAAAGCTTGTGATGAAGGAATATCAAAAAAAATGAAACCGGCTAAACCAGAGTCTAGAAATATTTATGAGGCTCAGAAAGCTGGTAAAGATGTTAAAAAATTACCACTAAGTCTTGGTGAAGCATTAAATAGACTTGCTGAGGATGAAGTAATCAAATCAGCAATGCCTGACGAGATGTATAAAGTTTTTCATTGGTATAAAAACGATGAGTGGGAAAGATTTCTTGGAGCAACAACTCAATGGGATCTTGATACATACTTGGATTGCTTACCATAAGGTAAATTAGGAAAGGAAAAAATGTGCGGAATTGCTGGACTTATCCATAGAGGAAAATCCTCAAATGTTGGGAATGAATTGCAAGCAATGCTTCAAGCCTTAAAGCATAGAGGGCCTGATTCAACGGGTTACGCTCTTTATGCTGATAACGATGGTGAAAACTTCATAATGAGATTTAAAGTTGGAGAAAATGTTGGTGAGGGCAGCTCTTCAGTTAATGAGGATGAGAGTGTTTACGATAAGAGAAAAGAACTTGTAGACAGTATGTTAAAAAATCTTGGTGCAAAAGTAATTAAGGAAGAAAAATTAACACCATATTCGTATAGATATGAAATGAAATATGATGATGATCTAATGGAATTTTCGAAGAAAATAGAAAGTATTGAGAGTGTTGAGATTTTATCAATTGGAAAATCACTAGAATTAATTAAAGATTTAGGAGATGCACAAGCAGTATTGGATAGATACGATCTAGGGAAAGTAACAGGAACTCATGCCATAGGTCATGCCAGGATGGCAACAGAGTCTGGTGTAGATATTAAATCTGCTCACCCATTTTGGGGATATCCTTTCAGCGATGTGTCTGTTGTTCACAATGGTCAATTAACTAATTATTGGAACAATAGAAGAGTATTGGAGAATAAAGGAATGAGGTTCATGTCTGAATGTGATTCTGAACTAATTGCAGTTTATTTGGCAGAAAAAATGAGAAATGGAGCAACTTTAGAAGAAGGTATGAAAGACAGTTTGTCAGGATTAGATGGTGTGTTTACTTATTTTGTGGCAACAAAAGATTCTTTAGGAATGGCGAAAGATACAATGGCAGCTAAACCATTGGTTCTCTATGAGTCCGATGAATTGGTAGCTATGGGATCTGAGGAGATAGCAATAAGATCTATACTTCCCCACGAAATTGACACTTACGATCCTTTTGATGGAGAGGTAAAAGTATGGCAAATATGAAAACTAACGAGAATAAAACTAAAGCTCAATCAATGGGACTTCATTCTGAAGTCTTAACAGGTAAAACTCAACAAAAATTTTTCAACCCTGATGAAGCAGAAAACTTTTATTATTGGGGAACTTATGATGTTGATTTTAACAAAAGAATTGATCTTGATGTAAATGATCTAGATTGCAAAG
>CACFYO010000027.1 GCA_902570545.1 uncultured Pelagibacteraceae bacterium
AATGGTTCTGTTAGTTTTATTTAAATGCAGACATATAAGAGCAGATAAAAAGGCAACCCTTAAAGAGAGATTAAGTTCTTTTGTTGCAGCACTTCCAGCTTTAATTACGCCAATTATAATTTTAGGTGGAATATATGCAGGGTTTTTAACCCCATCAGAGTCTGCAGCGATTGCAGGGGTTTATGCTGTAGCAATTGGTTTTTTAATTTATAGAGAATTAACTTTTTCATCTTTACTAAGTTGCTTAAAAGATACGGCAATAATTACTGCTGTTATATTTTCTATAATTGCTACAGCAACTTTTTTAAGTGTGGTACTTACGTACACTCAAGCACCTCAGAAAATTATAACTTACTTCACAGATATGGGCGTAAGTGTGAATTTATTTTGGATAATGTTAGGAACTATTTGTTTAATTTTAGGAACCTTTATTGAAATAGTACCAGTATTTTATTTAACTGTTCCAATATTTGCAGCATTAACACTATCTTTTGATCAAAGCTTACTTCATTTATACGTAGTTTTTGTAGCTTTTGCCGGAATAGGCATGATAACTCCTCCTGTTTGTGTAGGCATATATACAGCTGCTGGCGTAATAAAAGAAAATCCAGCTAATGCATTTAAAGAAGTTCCATTGTTTACAATAGTAGGAATAATTTATGGAATATTGATGATATTATTTCCTATATTTTCAACTTGGTTGCCAAGTCTCCTTTAAAACAGTTTTTCTAAATATTTGATTACCTCTTCGTTTCTTGGGTCTTTGTTGGCAAAACACTTTGTAAGAGTTATTCCGTGCCATCCACCAGTTTTTAATTTTTTTTTACATTTAGTATCACTAACATCAACAAATCTTACATTTTCTGAGTCAGATAAAAATTTAGATGTTTTGAGATTTTCATATTTGTCTTTTTCATGGCTAAAAACTAAAACATTTTCTAATTGTTCTACTTTTATCATTGATATTTTGTAATCTCTCCAATTCACCCATCCTCTATGAGGTTTTTTTTCTTTAGCAAATTTTCCTGATCTTGCAGGATGGAATGCTATTACTCCATCAATTTCTGTTGGGAAATTTGATTTTAAGATAAGAGAGTCCCATCCACCAGCTGAATGACCTGAAAGAACAATATTATTAAAACCTTCATTTTTGAATTCATCAATCTTCAATTTAATAACTTTTTGTTGTATTAGACCTTTCCATTTATTAATCAAAAATACTCCATTTTCATCTTTAAGATTTAAAACACTATTTACGTCTTGATTGTTTTTGTCATAAATGTTCCAAAATAAATCCTCCTCTTTTTGAGTCCATCCTCTGGCACCTTTGCAAAGCTGATAAGTTTTGATTGTAAAATCTTTTATTTTAAATCCATCTAATTGATAAACTGTTGGTGGTATTTGATACCACGAATTTTTACAGAGCTGTAATGAACTATCTTTCCCTGCAGAACCATGACTATAAATTAAGATTATTGTTTTATCTTTATCAATATTTTTATCTAATTCGTAACGATTTCCATTACTATTAACAAAATAATTATATTTCGAAAGTTTTTTTAAATCTTTTTCAAATCTTGTTTCAGAAGATGCACTTGTTATAATTAATAAAAAAAATATAGTTGTATAGAAGTAAAAATTATTTACTTTGTCTAATTTCTTTTTCACAGATTTTTCTTGCTTCTTCTGGTTCTGTTTTTTTCATTAATTTGCTTTTTGCAATAACACATGCTGATATAGATTTTTGAAGACTAAATTCCTCATATTTTCCCACACTTAAATAAAGAAAAATTGCAGCTGCACCCAAGAATAAAAATAATTTATAGTTTTTATACATTAAGAAGCCTGTTGCTCTGGTAAAGAAATATCTAGATGATAATTTGGTTCATCTCTTTGTTTTTTAAGAGCTGGTATTATTTCTTTGTAGGTATAAAATAATCCATTTTTAATTTCAGGTAACTGATCTTTTAAATGATAATGTAATTTTTCTAAATTATAAGCTGGAACAGTTGGAAACATATGATGTACACAATGATATTCCATTTTCCAATAAAGGAAACTTAGTATTGGGTTTAATTTCATATCCCTCGCTGATAATCTATGATCTTTTACGTCTCTTGCTAAACCAGCATGTTGAGTAAAGGCAACAAACTTGTGTAATCCTTTTCCATAATAATGTGGCAACAAAAGATATAATGCGGGCAACCATGAAGATATTAATAGAGACCAAATAATTATAGACAACCAAATACAAACATAAATCCTTGAGATTAAAATAGCTCTTGGTCTTGCATTTTCTGGAATACTATCAATCATAACTTTAGTTCGTATCCCAAAAGCATGTTTTATGACTTCAAAAGCTATGCTTTTTTTGAAAAATAATAATTCCCCAAAAGGAATTAAATTCATTATTAATTTTTTAGGAGTATCTTTTAAATTATTGTCATATTCAATTTCATGATCATAAGGATTTTTTGTTGAATAAGTATTTCCGTGGTGAACAAAATGTGTAAATCTCCATCTGGTAGGCTCAAAGTATGCCATGAAACATGAAATATAGTAAAATATTTCATTTAAAAATTTAGTCTTGAACGCTGTTTTATGACCTGTTTCATGCCAAATTGGATTACAAAAACAAAAAATATTTCCATAAATATAAAACCAAAATACTGACCACCAGCTACCCCAAGTTAAATATGCTAAATATCCAACAATGCTTAGTAAGCTAAAATAAACACTTACATGAATTAATCCTTTGATGTCTGATTTTTTTTGTAAGTTCTTTTAAGACTTCTTTGTCAATATTAGGTCTGAACCACTTTTCTAATTTAACGTCCATAAATTACAGTATGAATAAACATCATACATATATTTATTTATCCTACCAATGATTTTTGAGGCTTCATATCACCTTTTTCAATTCCTGCTACTTCTACTGGTTTCTTCATAGCGTCTCTTCTAAATGGCTCACCTAATTCTTGGTTTAAAATTACCTCTATAAATGTTGTAATTCCCTTTTTTTGATCTTCGCATGATTGCTTAATTGCTGCAGTTGTTTCCTCCATAGTTTTAACTGCAACTCCTTTTAAACCACATGCATTAGCAACCTTAGCGTAACTTAATTCTGGATCAAGTTCTGTGCCTATAAAATTATCATCAAACCATAGTATAGAATTTCTCTTTTCTGCTCCCCATTGATAGTTTCTAAAGATAACCATAGTTATTGCAGGCCATTCTTCTCTCGCACAAGAACTCATTTCATTCATACTTATTCCAAAAGCACCATCACCAGCAAAACCAATTACAGGTGTGTCAGGGCATCCAATTTTTGCGCCTAATATTGATGGAAAACCATATCCACATGGACCGAATAAACCTGGTGCTAAATATTTTCTTGGTTTTTCAAAAGTTGGATATGCATTGCCTATTGCACAATTATTTCCGATATCACTTGAAATAATTACATCATCTGGCATTCCAGCTTGAATTGCTCTCCAAGCTTGTCTTGGGGACATTCTGTCTGAGTCTCTTTCTCTAGCTTCTTTATTCCAAACGGTACCTGGATCATCATCTTCATGATCTAAACTTGTAAGAGTTTGTAACCAAGCTGATTTTGTTTTATGAATTAAATTTTTTCTATCATCTCTACCCTTGTCGCCAGCTGTTGGTGAAAGTTTTTCTAAAATCTGTTGTGAAACCATCTTAGCATCTCCACAGATACCAACTGTTACTTTTTTTGTAAGTCCAATTCTGTCTGGATTCATGTCTACTTGAATAATAGTTGCATCTTTTGGCCAATAATCAATTCCGTATCCTGGTAAAGTTGAAAAAGGATTTAATCTTGTTCCTAGAGCCAAAACTACATCTGCTTTTGAAATTAACTCCATTCCAGCTTTTGAACCATTGTATCCTAATGGTCCTACTGCTAAAGGATGACTTCCTGGAAAACTATCATTGTGTTGGTATCCATTGCATACTGGAGCATCTAACTTCTCAGCTAACTTTTTACATTCATCAATTGCATTACCAATTACCACTCCTGCTCCAGATAATATTACTGGAAATTTTGCATCTGATAAAAGTTTTGCAGCTTTTTCAATTGCCTCTTTTCCTCCACCTTGTCTTTCAAATCTTACAATTGGTGGTAAATCAATATCTATTACTTGTGTCCAATAATCTCTAGGTACATTTATTTGTGCTGGTGCAGAACCTCTAAATGCTTTTTCAATTACTCTATTTAGTACTTCAGCCATCCTTGATGGGTCTCTAACCTCTTCTTGATAACAAACCATATCTTTAAATAAATTCATCTGTTCTACTTCTTGAAAACCACCTTGACCCATAGTTTTATTTGCTGCTTGAGGTGTAACTAATAATAATGGTGTATGGTTCCAATAAGCTGTTTTAATAGGTGTTACTAATCCAGTAATTCCTGGCCCATTTTGAGCTATAACCATTGACATTTTTCCTGTGGCTCTTGTGTATCCATCCGCAATTAATCCTCCATTAGTCTCATGAGCAACATCCCAAAATGTAATTCCTGCTTTTGGAAATAAATCAGATATTGCCATAAAAGCTGATCCAATTATTCCAAACGAGTGTTCAATCCCGTGCATTTGAAGAACTTTTATGAATGCTTCTTCAGTTGTCATTTTAGTCATGGTTCAGCCTTTCTAATTCTTTTTTTTAATTGTCAAAGTGCCCGATTAATATATAAGATTGAGCGAATTTCAAATAAAGAAATCGTCACAATGTCAAATACTGATATAATAATACATGATGAAAAAGACAACGTAGGCGTAGTAGTTATAGAGAAAATAACCCCAGAACAAGATTGTAATTGTTGGATAATGGAAAATGATAAGTCTGTTTCAATACAATCAAAAGATGAAATACCATTGGGTCATAAGATTGCAATGGCAGATCTAAGTGAGGGTGACACTATTTTGAAATATGGTCATGATATTGGGAAAGTAGTTAAAAATATTAAAAAAGGCGAACATGTTCATGTTCATAATGTAAAAACAAAAAAGTGGTAATAAATGGAAATTCCAGAAAGTTTTTTAGGATATAAAAGAGAAAATGGTCGTGCAGGAACACGTAATCACGTTATTATTCTTCCTGTAGACGATATTTCAAATGCATGTGCAGAAGCAGTAGCAAATAACATTAAAGGTACAATAGCTCTACCTCACTCTTATGGGCGACTACAATTTGGTGCAGATTTAGAACTTCATTTTAGAACAATGATCGGTACAGGAAAAAATCCTAATGTTGCAGCTGTTATAGTTATAGGTATTGAACCTAAATGGACAAAAAGGATTGTTGATGCAATTGCAACAACTGGCAAACCAGTTAAAGGATTTAGTATAGAAGGAGTTGGAGATATAGATACTATTGCTAAAGTTTCAAAAAAAGCACAAGAGTTTTCAATGTGGGCTTCTGAAAAACAAAGAGAAGAGTGTCCAATGAGTGATTTATGGATTTCAGTAAAATGTGGAGAGTCTGATACAACATCAGGATTAGCATCTAATCCTACTGTTGGAAATCTTATGGATAAGTTAGAACCACTTGGTGTTCATTTATGTTTTGGTGAGACTTCTGAGCTTACAGGAGCTGAAACAGTTTGCGAAAAAAGAGGCAAAACACCGGAGGCTCAGGCAAAGTTTAAAAAGACATGGAATGATTATAATGATTTTATTCTTAAAGAAGCAACAGATGATTTATCAGAAAGTCAACCAACTGCAGGTAACATTGCTGGTGGCTTAACTACTATCGAAGAAAAAGCATTTGGTAATTTTCAGAAAATTGGAGGATGTCAGTTTATTGATGTTCTAGAGCCAGCCGAGGAACCGACAAAAGGTGCGGGATTGTACTTCATGGATACTTCTTCAGCTGCTGCAGAATGTGTTACTTTACAAGCTGCGGGAGGTTTTAATATCCATTTATTCCCAACTGGACAGGGCAATATTATAGGAAATCCAATAGAGCCTGTGATTAAATTGACAGCAAATCCTCTTACAGCAAAAACTATGAGTGAACATATTGATGTGGACGTTTCTAAAATTTTATCTAGAGAAATGAATTTGAGCCAAGCAGGAGATGAGTTAATCAAATCAACTTTAAGGGTTGCTAATGGAAGATTAACTTGTGCTGAAGCTCTTGGTCATAAAGAGTTTGTTATGACTAAATTATATAGAAGCGCCTAATTATTTTTTTAATTTTGCTAATCTTTTATCATCCCAATTAGAATAAACTCTTCTAATCATTGCAGCTCCAACTCCGAGTACTACAGCAAGTAAAACTGAGGTTAGACCGTAAAATACTGGTAAATCTTTTGAAAAATTTAATATAAATTCACTTAATGGTCCTAAATTATCTGTAGCATTAACAATAACACTTGTTGTTTTTTCATCTTTGATAAAAGTATCATAAGCAATTGCTATACCAACCAATAATAATAAT
>CACFYO010000028.1 GCA_902570545.1 uncultured Pelagibacteraceae bacterium
TTCTTTTTTTAATTCAATTAACTATTTAAATTCGTTAAAAATTACAAAATCCAATCTAATTATAACTAGTAAAAAATTTAAACATATAGTACCTCTTAAGAAAAATATTATTCAGGTTGATAACGTTCTTTTATCTGTAGCCAGAGTTACATCTCTTCTTTATCCAAATGCCTTGAATGATAATTTTGACTCTGAAGTTAAAACGATCGACAAAAAAAAATTTGCAAGATTAAAGGTTGGAAATAATATTCTTTTGGGTAAAAATGTAAAAATAGGTAAAGACTGCACCATAGGACACAATACTATTATCGAAAAAAATGTTGTTATAGGTAATTTTTGTAATATAGGAAGCAATGTAATTATAAAAAATTGTATTATTGGAAATAATACAAACATTCTTGATGGTGCAATTATAGGAAAAAAAGGTTTTGGTTTTTTTCCAGATAAAGCAAAAAATATTAGATACCCACATGTAGGCGCAGTAATAATAGGAAAAAATGTTGAGATTGGATGTAATAATACAATTGATAGAGGCTCACTTTCAAATACAGTTATAGGTGATGGAACTTTTTTAGATAATCAAGTACACATTGCACATAATGTCAAAATTGGAAAAAATTGTATTATTACTGGTCAGGTTGGATTCGCTGGCAGTTCCTCAATTGGAAATAAAGTAATGATTGGAGGACAAGCTGGAATTTCAGGTCATATAAATGTAGGAGATAATGTACAAATAGGAGGGGGTAGTGGTGTAATCAAAAATGTTCCTCCAAATTCAAAAGTGATGGGATATCCTGCTAAAAGCATTAGAAAATTTTTAAAAGATAATAAATTAAATGACTAACTTAAATAAAGAACAAATAAAAAATTTACTTCCTCACAGAGAGCCGATGCTCTTAATTGATGAACTTAGAGATATTAAAAAACTTTTCTCAGCAACTGCCATTGTTAATGTAAAAAAAAATAGTTTTTTTGTAAATGGTCATTTTCCTGGTGAACCTGTGATGCCTGGTGTTTTAATTGTAGAAGCATTTGGACAAGCTGCTGCTGCTTTGACTGCTAATGGATTAGATAAAGCAACCTATGAAAATAAATTAGTTTTTTTAATGACAATTGAGAAAGCAAGATTTAGAAATCCGGTGATACCTGATTGTGTCTTAGAACTTAATATTGAGGCTATTAGATCACATGGAAGAGTTTGGAAGTATAAGGGTACTGCCTTCGTTGGTGATAAAAAAATGGCTGATGCTCAATGGTCAGCAACAATTGTAGATAGAAAGTAATAATCAGTAGTAATAGTTGATAAGAAATAAATTTTAAATTTGTTATCTATTGAGTGTGATCCATAAAACAGCAATAGTCGACTTAGAAGCAAAAATTTCAGATAATGTTGAGATAGGACCTTATTGTATTATAGGTCCAGAAGTGGAAATAGGAACTAATTCAATTATACATTCGCATGTAAATATAGTTGGTAATACAAAGATAGGAGAGAATAATCAAATATATCCTTTCTCATCTATTGGAACTCCTCCACAAGATTTAAAATATAAAGGAGAAAAAAATTCATTAGTAATTGGTGATAACAATAAGTTTAGAGAGTATGTAAATATAAATCCTGGAACAGAGCAAGGTGGTGGAATAACTCGAATTGGTGATAATAATTTATTTATGGTTTATTGCCATGTTGCACACGATTGTTTGATATCTAATGACATTGTCTTAGCTAACAACGTTCAAGTAGGTGGACACGTTACTATTCAAAATAACGCAATAGTTGGTGGAAGCTGTGCGATACATCAATTTTCTAGGATCGGTGAGTCTGCAATGATAGGAGGAATGACTGGAGTTTTAAGTGATGTCATTCCATTTGGTTTATCAATGGGAAATAGAAACAATTTAATGGGTTTAAATCTTATTGGATTGAGAAGATCGAAAGTGTCAAATGATAATATAAAAAAAATACAATTAGCTTATGAAATAATATTTAAAACTCCAAGTTTTAGAGAAAATATAGAACAACTTAATAATGATCTTAAAAACAATGAATTTGTAAAAAAAATAATTAATTTTATTAATTCAGACAAAAAAAGACCAATATCACTCCCACTTAACAAATAATGATAGGGCTTTTTTTAGGAGAAAAAGATCTACCAAATGAAATTATTAAAAAAATAGAGAAAAAGAAGATAAAATATTTCATCATAGATCTTACAAAAAACAACAAATTTAAAAAAAATAAGAATAGTTTCTTCATTAACATAGGTAAATTTGGCGAGATTCTAAATCTTATTAAATCACAAAAATGTAAAAAGGTCATATTTGCTGGAAATATAGTTAAACCTAAAATATCAAAGCTAAAATTAGATTTAAGAGGGCTATTTTACATTCCAAGAATAGTTAAAGCATCAAAAAAAGGTGATGCAGCAATATTAAAAGTTTTAATTAAAATTTTGTCTGAAAATAAAATTAAAGTTATAAAGTTAAATACTTTCAACCCAGAATTAACATTAAAGAAAGGAATTTTTACAAAAACTAGACCAACTTTATTTGAAAAGGAAGAGATAGTTAAAGGAATTAATGGATTAAAAAAGATAAATTCGTACAATCATACACAAGCAGTGATTATAAGAGACAATAAAATCATTTCTAGAGAAACAAGAAAAGGCACAAAAGTAATGATAAAATCTGTTACTAAATCCAAAGTAAAAAAAGGTATTTTAATAAAACTGCCTAAAACAAAACAAGATTTAAGGGTAGATTTACCCACAATAGGAATTGATACATTTAAAGATTGTAATGAGGTTGGCATCAAGGGAATTGTTATAAAATCAAATCAAAATATTATATTAAATAAAGAAGCCTGCATTAAATATGCTAATCAAAATAAACTTTTTCTCATCGCTATATGAAAAAAATTTTTGTTCTTACAGGTGAACCTTCTGGGGATAAAATAGCATCAGAAGTAATATCACAAATAAAAACAAAAAAAGTTGATTTAGAATACTTAAGTGTTGGTGGAACAAACTTGGAAAAATTAGGTATAAAGACAATCTACGACCAAAAAGAAATAACCTATATAGCTTTTACCGATATATTATTAAACTTTTTTAAAATAAAACGTAAAATAAAAGATACAGTTAATGAAGTCTTAAAATTTAACCCAGATATTTTATTTAGTGTTGATAGTCCCGATTTTACACTAAGAGTGGCAAAACTAGTAAAAGAAAAAAACCCAAAAATAAAAATAATTCATTTTATAGCTCCTAAAGTTTGGGCATGGAGAGATGGTAGGGTAAAGAAAATGAAGGAATTTTTAGACCATATTTTATTACTTTTTAGGTTTGAAAAAGAATATTTTGATAAAGAAAAAATAACTAACACTTTTGTAGGTCATCCATTGTTAGATAAAAAAATTAATGAAAATATCCAAATAGACCAATTTTTAGATAAAAAAAAAATAATATCAATTTTTCCTGGAAGCAGAACTTCAGAGATAAACCATCATATGCCAATTTTAATTAATTTTATTAAAAAAATGAATATCAAGGATCCCAGTTATAATTTCATATTTCATGGAACTGATAAAAATAAAGAACTTATATCAAGTTATATTTCAAAAGAACACATACAAAATTTAGAAATTATTAATGACGATAAAATTAAAACTGCAGTTTTAAAAAAATCAATTTTTGCGGTAGTAAAATCTGGAACAGTTTCGTTGGAAGTTTGTAAAATGAATGTTCCATCAATAATTATATATAAAATGAATTTTGTTAATTTTTATTTAGCAAAATCTCTATTAAATATAAAATTTGTTAATATGATAAATATTATCAATAACAGAGAAGTTATTCCAGAGTTGATACAATCTGAATGTAATGCTGAGGAAATATTTAAAAGTGTTTACTATTTTCTAAAAAAGCCAGATTTAATTGCCAAACAAAAAGATGAAATAAAAAAAACTCTTGAAACTTTGACCTCTCCTAGCTCTTCATCTGAGGAAGCATCAAATATTATCTTATCCTATATTTCCTAATCTTTTTATTACCTCATTTTTTCCAAGAGATAATATTATATCATATATTCCTGGACCAAATTTAGATCCTGTTAACATTATTCGTAATGGCTGCCCAACACCTTTAAAATTTGTATTATTTAATTTTATTAAACCATTTATGATTTGTTCTAAATTTTCTCTATCAAAAACTTCTAATTCTGAAATCTTTTCTTTAAATAAATGTATTATTTTTTTGGCTTCATCGTTTATCAGTTTTTTATCATTGTCATTAAAAATAATTTTATCATTTAATATGTATTTAGAGTTATTGAATATATCTTCAAGTGTTTTTGCTTTATTCTTTAAGAATGTTAAAGAGTTCTTTATTGTATCTTCTTTTTCTTCTTTAATTTTATCTTTATAAATCTCACAATATTCTTTTAACTTTTTGTACAATGTATTTTCTTCACTATTTTTAATGTAATATTCATTCATAGAAAGAATTCTAGTCATATCAAGTTTTGAAGGTGATTTACCTATTCCCTCTAGGTTAAAAAGTTTTATACTATCATCTAAGTTAAAAATTTCTTTATCTTTATAGGACCATCCTAACCTTAGAAGGTAATTTCTAAGTGACTCAGGTAGAATTCCAATTTTTGAGTAATCTTCTAATGTTGAGGCATTATCTCTTTTTGATAGCTTCTTGCCATCAATTGTATGAATAAGAGGTATATGAGCAAATTGTGGAATTTCCCATCCTAGCGCCTCATATATCTGTATTTGTTTAAAAGTATTAATTTTATGATCATCTCCCCTAATAATATGAGTCATTTCCATATTATGATCATCAACTGATGCAGATAAATTATATGTCGGTGTTTCGTCGTTTCTTAAAATAACAAAATCCTCAATAGTATTATTTTCAATCTCCACTTCTCCTTGAACTAAGTCTTTTAGCCTAGAAGTACCCTCTATTTTGCTTTTAAATCTTATAACTGGTTTTATATCCTTTGGGGCTTGATCTTCAGCAATATCTCGCCATTTTCTATTATACACATAAGGAATTTTTTTTTGTTTTGCTCTTTTCTTTTGTTCTTCTATTTCCTCTGCGCTACAAAAGCATTTATAGGCATTTCCATTTTCTAATAATCTTTTAGCAATAGTTACGTGTTCACCAATCATTTTTGATTGAATATACTCTTCACCATCGTATTCAATTCCCATCCATTTTAGAGAGTTAATTATTTGAATTTTATGCTCTTCCTTAGATCTTTCTTTATCAGTATCTTCTATCCTTAAATAAAATTTACCTGATTTATTTTTTGAATATAACCAATTAAATAGAGCTGTTCTTACCCCACCAATATGAAGAGGACCGGTAGGAGAAGGAGCAAATCTAGTTGCTACTTTTTTCATGGAATTTATTTAGACTATTTTACTGAAAGTTTCTATATAAAGATACAAGAATTCCTTGAACTTTCACTCTATCTGGGCCGAAAATTTTTGTTTCGTAATTTCTATTTGCACTTTCTAATGCAACAGTTTTACCTTTTCTTCTAATTCTTTTCAACATAGCCTCATGATCATCAA
>CACFYO010000029.1 GCA_902570545.1 uncultured Pelagibacteraceae bacterium
TCTAAAATTAGAAAATTGTTTTGTTCTTCCTCATGTAGGTAGTGCGACACATGAAACCCGACTAGCTATGAGTATGTTAGCCGTGAATAATATAAAATGCTTTTTCTCTCAAAAACCTCTTTTATCAGAAGTTGTTTAAATCATACAACTTTTAGTTGTAATCACATAAATTAATTATCTTAAGAAATTTATTTCTGTCTTTTGTTTGAATTTTTTTTCTCTTTATGTTTAAATTTAGAAAAACATAACCGAGAGGGGAAATAATGTTAAAATTAATAACAAAAATAACTGCTGCTATAGCTGTGGTCTCTATTGCTTTATTTGGTTCTGCAAATGCAAAAACTCTAAAAATAGAAACTCATTTTACAGCTAGCTCGCCTAATGGTGAAGTTGCAGCTCAATTCGCTAAAAACGTTGAAAAGTTTTCTGGCGGAAGCTTAAAAGTACAAATGTTCTACTCATCATCAGTTACAGGAAAGTCTGCTGAGGTATTTAACTCTGCACAAACTGGAATTATTGACTGTGATATGACAGGTGCTGGATACCAAACTGGTAAAAATGCAGCTTTCCAATTCGCAGGCGATGTAATGGGTGGATATGACAACCCGTATCAACAATATGAATTCTTGAATTTCCCAGGAGCTCAAGAAGCTGTTGATGCACTATACAATAAATATGGAATGACTTTAATCGGTTGGTGGATACCAGGACATGAGTCTTTAATATCTAGCAAACCAATTCCAGATGTTGCGTCTATCAAAGACTTTAAATTTAGATCGCCTCCAGGAATGGAAAGTATGATCTTTACAGCATTAGGTGCTAAGCCGATCGTGATGGATTTTGGTGAAGTTCCAACTGCTTTACAAACTGGTCTAATTGATGGTGCCGACTATTCATCTTTAGCTACAAACTATGCAGGTGGACACTATGAGCAAAATAAATATGCTACATACCCAGGTTTTCACTCTATGCCTGCTGACCACTTAGCTTGTAACACTAAAGTTTGGAATAAGTTAAAGCCTCATGAAAAAGGTGCAATGCTAGCAGCAATCGAAATCTGCGGTAGAACAATCACAAGTTTAGTCGAGAGAAAAAATGCTGAAGCAGTTAAAGCTTTAACTGCTATGGGTGTTACTCTTCATGACTGGTCTAGAGAAGATAGACTTAAGTTCAGAAATGCTGCTTTAGGCGCTTGGGAAGAATGGAAGAAAAAATCTCCTGAAGCTGCTGCTCTTATTGAGATACACAAAGCTTACATGAAAGCTAACGGTATCCTATAATTATTAGCAACATAAAAAAATATTGAAGGGCCTGAAAGGGCCCTTCTTAATGAACAATTTTTTTTGCCAATGGACGATAAAGAACTTCAAGATAAACAATTAAAAGAGCAAAGTGAAAAAGTTGCAAGTAAAGACGATTTTCCAATATTTTGGATAGATAGAATTTCTCTATTTTTAAGCCATACAATAAAATATTTAATTCCTGTAATTGTACTTGTGATGATGTACGAAATTTTCATGAGATATGTATTATTTAAACCTACCTTATGGGCTAATGAATTATGCTTATGGTTGGCTGGTGTTTGTTATTTAGTTGGCGGGATATATGCAACAAGATTAAGAAGCCATATAAGAATAGTATTATTATATGATTATGTCAGTAGACCGACACAACGAATTTTTGATCTAATTAGCACTATAGTTATTGTTCTTTTTGCGGGGGCTGTAATTTATGGTGGTATGGAGGATGCTTACAGATCATTTGTAAACTGGGAGAGATTTGCAACTTATTGGGACCCACCGATACCAGCTACTATGAAACCACTTACACTAATATGTGTATTCCTTATTGCACTTCAGTCTATTAACAATTTAATAATTGATTGGAGAAATCCTAAAGAAAGACAATACGATCCCGCTAAAGATTTAGAATAATATGGAATTTGAAATAGGAACACTCTCAATAATACTGATTGTTGGATTGCTAGCTCTTATAGCTATTGGTGTTCCAATGGGTTTTGCCTCAGGTTTTATGGGTGCTGTACTCGTATTTTTATATATAGGTGAGCATGCATTAGGAATTTTACTTTCAAGATATTATTCGCTTGTTGTAACATATTCTTTCTTATCAGTACCCTTATTTATATTCATGGCCTCCTTACTTGAACGCTCTAACATCGCGAGAGATTTATATGATGCATTAAATGCTTGGTTAAGAAAAACTAGAGGTGGTGTAGGTGTTGTAACTGCAATCATGGCAACAATTATGGCTGCCATGAGTGGAATTATTGGAGGAGAAATAGTTTTATTAGGGCTGATTGCGCTACCTCAAATGTTGAGATTGAAATATGATCAAGATATGTCGATTGGTATTATTTGTGCATCAGGTTCCCTAGGTACTATGATACCTCCGTCTATCGTTTTAATTATTTACGGATTGACAACAGAAACATCAATTACAATGTTATTCCAGGAAGCTATTGTTCCAGGTTTAATGATTTCAGGTTTAATTATTACTTACATTCTTATACGAACAAGATTACAACCGCATCTTGCACCATTAAGTGATGAACCAGCCTTAACTTTAAAAGAAAAAATGTCTTACCTTCCAGGACTACTACCACCAATTGGTATTGTAATAATTGTTTTAGGTTCAATTTATTCTGGAATAACAGGTATCACAGAAGCAGCTGGTATGGGTGTAGTTGCAACATTAATTATAATAGGCGCAAGAAAAGAGCTTACATGGTTTCTATTTAAAGATGCGCTTGTTCGAACTTTTAAAGCATCAGGTACGATTTTAACTATAACATTTGGAGCTACGGTTTTAGCTGGAGCTTATTCTTTAGCAGGTGGACCAACTTATGTAGCTGAAACTATTTTAGCTTATGATTTAAAACCAATGTACTTAATCTTTATGATGCAAGTAATGTTTTTGATAATGGGTGCTTTTATGGATTGGGTTGGAATTGTCCTACTGGCTATGCCTGTATTTTTACCAATAGTTCTTGCACTTGGTTTTGATCCTATATGGTTTGGAATTTTATTTTGTGTAAATATGCAAGTCTCATTTTTAAGCCCACCTTTTGGTCCAGCAGCTTTTTATTTAAAATCGGTAGCACCTCCACATATTTCATTAACAGATATTTTTAGAGGATTTGCTCCATTCGTAGTAATTCAGTTAATCGTTTTAGCATGTGTAATGTACTTTCCAGAAGCAATGACACAAAATTTCCACGAATTCGTACCTAAAAAATAAATGACAAAAAAAATAGGTTTTATAGGCATAGGCCTGATGGGTCTGCCAATGTCTAAAAATATAGTAAAAGCTGGATATAATTTAACAGTATTCAATAGATCAAAGAATAAAACAGAACCACTTAAAGCATTTGGAGCAAAAATTTCAAATACGTTAAAAGATGCTGTGGATGGAAGTGATATTGTTATAACAATGTTAACAGATGATACTGCTGTGGATGCAGTGATGAACAATACTGATTTTTTAGAAAACTTAAAATCTGGTTCAATAGTTATTGATATGAGTTCAGTTAAACCAACTACTGCAACTAAACATGGTAATAATTTAAAATTTAAAAATATAAATTATTTGGATGCACCTGTATCTGGAGGAACAATTGGTGCAGAGGAAGCATCATTGGCTATAATGGTTGGGGGAGAACAAAATATTTTTGATGATGCATTTGATATTTTAAAAACAATGGGTAACCCAACATTAGTTGGTCCAATTGGAAGTGGACAAGTTTCAAAATTAGCAAATCAAATCATTGTTGGTTTAGCAATAGGCGCCGTGGCAGAGGCCGTAACTCTTTGTGAAAAAGCAGGAGCTGATCCAAATAAAATGATTAAAGCTTTGTCTGGTGGATGGGCAGATAGCAAAGTTCTACAGACACATGGAAAAAGAATGATCGATAAAGATTTTACTCCAAAAGGTAAAACATCTGGTCAATTAAAAGATATGAATAATATCTTAGAATGTGCCAGTAATTATAATACTCATTTACCTATTTCAAATTTGGTTAAAGAAATGTATAAATCTCTTGTTGATAATGGACATGGTGAAACAGATCATAGTTCACTTTATAAAGAAATTGAAAGGATAAATAATAAATGAGTGGAAGATTAGAGGGTAAGAAAATTGTAGTTACAGCAGCAGGCCAAGGTATCGGAAAAGCAACAGCAATCGCTTTTCATAATGAAGGGGCCCATGTAATAGCAACAGATTTGAATGAAAAAACTTTAGCTGATTTAAATAAAGAATATCCTAATATTAAAATTAAAACTCTAGACTCTACTGACAACAAAGCAATTTTAGATTTTGTTAAAACACTCGATGAAGTAAATGTTCTATTTAATGCAGTAGGATTTGTTCATCATGGAACAATTTTAGATTGCGAAGAAAAAGATTGGGATTTTTCTTTTGATGTAAATATTAAATCTATGTATTTCATGTGCAGAGCAATTTTACCGTTAATGGTGAAGCAAAATGGCGGAAGTATAATCAATGTTTCGTCTATTGCCTCCAGTTTAAAAGGTTTACCAAATAGATTTGTTTATGGCGCTTCGAAAGCTGCAATTATTGGGTTAACTAAGTCTATAGCTTCAGACTTTGTAAAACAAAATATTAGATGTAATTCAATAGCACCAGGAACAGTTTTCTCTCCTTCTTGGCAAGATAGGGTAAACCAAAGCCCTGATCCTGTTCAAGCTAAGAAAGATTTTATAGCAAGACAACCTATGGGAAGACTAGGAACGGCTGAAGAAATTGCTTCTATGGCTATTTATTTAGCTGGCGATGAATCAACATTTACAACAGGAAATACATTTTCTGTTGATGGTGGAATGACAATTTAAATATAAAGGAGAAACAATGAAACTATTAAGAGTAGGAGAAAAAGGAAAAGAAAAACCAGCTATTTTAGACACTGATGGAAAAATAAGAGACATAAGTTCTCACATAAACGACTTAAACCCAGAAAATTTAAATTTTGAAACAATGTCAAAAATTCAAAGTGCAGATACATCAAATCTTCCTGAGCTTTCATCTAATCAAAGAGTAGGTTCATGTATTACAAGCCCTGGAAAATTTGTTGCAATAGGGCTTAATTATTCAGATCATGCAGCTGAAGTCGGTGCCGATATTCCTAAAGAACCA
>CACFYO010000030.1 GCA_902570545.1 uncultured Pelagibacteraceae bacterium
GGTATTCTGTCAGATCTTCAGCCATTTTTTTAGTTAATGTCGTGACTAATACTCTATAATTTTTCTCGATAGTCTTTTTGCATTCATGCATTAGATCATCGACTTGATTTTTAGCAGGTTTGATTTCAACTGGTGGATCTATTAGTCCAGTAGGTCTTATAACCTGATCTATAAATTTTCCTTTTGTTTGTTCTAACTCCCATGGACCAGGTGTAGCAGAGACAAAAACTGTTTGAGTTCTCATCATGTCCCATTCCTCAAATTTTAATGGTCTATTATCCATACATGACGGAAGTCTAAATCCGTACTCTGCCAAAGTACTTTTCCTTGATCTGTCTCCTTTAAACATTCCATTTAATTGAGGTACCGTGACGTGACACTCATCAACAAATATTAATGTATTGTCAGGAAAATATTCAAACAAAGTGGGAGGGGGCTCGCCAGGTTTTCTTCCTGATAAAAATCTTGAATAGTTTTCAATGCCAGCACATGAACCTGTAGCTTCTATCATTTCAAGATCAAATTTTGTTCTCTCTTCTAATCTTTGAGCCTCAAGCAATTTATTTTGCTCTTTATGTTTTTTAAGTGTTATTTCTAACTCTTTTCTTATATTAATTACTGCCTGTTCGATTGTAGGTTTTGGAGTTATATAGTGACTGTTTGCGTAAACTTTAACTAAATTTAATTCTCTCACAAGATCACCTGTTAAAGGATCAAATTCCTCAATTTTCTCTAGTTTATCTGCAAATAAACTTAGTCTCCAAGCTCTATCCTCCAAGTGAGAAGGGAAAATTTCTAAATATTCACCTCTAGCTCTAAATGTTCCTCTATAAAAATTCTGGTCATTCCTTTTATATTGAAGCGCAATTAAGGACTTGATTATTTGTTCTCTATTATAATCATAATTTTTTTGAAGAGTTAAAGTCATTTTACTATAAGCTTCAACTGAACCTAATCCATAAATGCAGGATACACTTGCAACAATTAGCACATCATCCCTTTCTAGAAGTGATCTAGTAGCTGAGTGTCTCATCCTATCTATTTGTTCATTTATAGATGCTTCCTTTTCTATATATGTGTCTGACCTTGGTACATATGCTTCTGGAGTATAATAATCATAATAGGACACAAAATATTCAACAGCATTATCTGGAAAAAACCCTTTCATCTCACCATAGAGTTGGGCAGCAAGGGTTTTATTTGGTGCAAGTATTAGGGCAGGTCTGTTTGTTTCTTCAATAACTTTAGCCATAGTGAAGGTTTTACCTGATCCAGTAACACCTAATAAAACTTGATTAAACTCGTTCTTCTTAGCGCCTTTTACTAAATTTTTAATAGCTTCTGGTTGGTCACCAGCTGGCTTAAAATCTGATTTAATTTTGAATTTCTTTCCACCTTCAAGTTTTCCACTAATTTTTGGATTTTTACTTTGAATATCTGTAATTAAATCTTGATAAGTATTTTCCATATATTAAATAAAGTAATAGAATATAAACAATTTTCAATGAGCATAATATCAAACAGTTTAAAAAGAATTAAACCTTCACCAACGATAGCAGTCACTCAGAAAGCAAGAGAATTGAAAGCTGCAGGCAAAGATGTAATTGCTTTGGGCGCAGGTGAACCTGATTTTGACACACCTAACAATATAAAAAAGGCAGCAGTTAAAGCAATTAGAATAGGGGACACTAAATATACGCCAGTTGATGGAACACCTGCAATTAAAAATGCAGTAATTAAAAAGTTTAAAAGGGAAAATAACTTAACTTATACCTCAGACCAGATAACGGTAGGTACTGGTGGAAAACAAGTTTTGTATAATGCTTTTGTAGCAACATTAAATAAAGGTGATGAAGTTATTATTCCAGCCCCGTTTTGGGTATCTTACCCAGACATGGTTTTGCTCGCTGGGGGGAAACCAAAATTTATAAAATGTGGAGAAGAAGATGGATTTAAATTAACGCCTACCAAACTTAAAAAAGCTATTACAAAAAAAACTAAATGGATAATTTTAAATTCTCCTTCAAACCCAACTGGTGCGGCTTATACAAAAAAAGAAATAATTAATTTAGGAAATATATTATTAAAAAATAAGAATATTTTAATTTTGAGTGACGATATTTATGAGCATGTAAAATTTGATAATTTTAAATTTTTTACAATTGCACAGTTAAAGAAACTTAAAGATAGAACACTTACAATGAATGGGGTAAGCAAAGCATATGCAATGACTGGTTGGAGAATTGGTTATGCAGCTGGTCCTAAAAATATCATAGCTGCAATAAGAAAAATCCAGTCGCAATCGACTTCTAATCCATCATCTATAAGTCAGGCAGCTGCCGTTGAAGCTTTGAACGGAACTCAGAGTTTTATTAAAAAAAGAGCTAAATCCTTTAGTGACAGAAGAAATTTTGTTGTGAATTATTTAAATAGTATTCCAGGGATTACTTGTTTAATGCCAAAAGGCGCGTTTTATGTTTTCCCAAGCTGTAAAGCGTTAATTGGAAAAAAAACAAAAATAAAAAATGATACAGATTTTGTACAAAAACTTCTTGAAAAACAGAATGTAGCTGTAGTCCAAGGTTCTGCATTTGGACTTGATGGTTATTTTAGAATTTCATACGCAACATCAATGAAAAAATTAAAGATTGCTATGGATCGAATTAAGCGTTTTTGTGAAAGTTTAGGCTAAATTTAGTCTAATTACTGATTTTGCTGCATCAACTACTGAAACTTCTGGTTCTATAAATTTCATTTCAAGAATTTCTTCAGCATAAGTTGAGTTTGTTTGCATTCTAAGTCCCAGATCAGGAACCAAATTTTTTGCACTTGAATCTACATAACTTATAAGTTTAACCATAAAATTAGGTAATTCTTTTTTAGGAAGCTTTTTTGCATGACTTGGAATATTTTCAGCCATTATTTTTGACAATTCTAGTATAGATCTTACTCCGGATCCAACAATTAATCTTCTGCCTTCAGCTTTTTTATTATTTAAAGATAAAACATGTGCTTTGGCAATATCTTTAACATGAGATATCATGACTGAAAATTTTGGAGCTGCCGGGTATTTACCCTGAAGTAATTGTTTAACATATTCCATTGAAGTACAACTTTTTTCATTCAAAAAGTCTCCCAAGACAAAACCTGGGTTGATACAAGTAAGTTTATTTTTAATACCTTTACTCCCCATAAGTTCCCAAGCAGCTATTTCGGCTCTAGTTTTAGATACAAAATAATCTGTAGTTTTATCCCATTCTAAATCTGTCCAATCATTTTCACCAAATGTATAAGGGTTTGTTCTATTTGGTTTTCTATACATACAAACTATAGATGAAGTCTTTACGATATGTTCTACATCAGCATTTATTCCAGCATTTAAAACTCTTAAAGTTCCATCTTTTGCAGCTGGAGTAAGTGACTCTCTGTCATTTGAAACTTTCAATGGAAAAGGAGAGGCAACATGAATGATATATTTACAACCTTTTGCAGCTGCATTCCAACCATCATCTTTTAGCAAATCTAATTCTATAAATGATAATTTCTCAGTTGAAACGTTATTTTCTTCTAATGTTTTTTTAGTTTGTTCTATTGAGTTTTTATTCCTAACCGTTCCTAAAACTTCAAAGCCTGAATTCAGCAATTCTATAGCTACATGTTTTGCTACAAAACCACTTATTCCTGTTAATAACACCTTATCAGTCATTTATATTAAAATTTATTTAGTTTTTTTCTTTTTTTCTAAACCAAATAATGGAGAGTTTCTGAACCGTAAAACAAGAATTGCAATAGCGATTAAAACAATAGCGCCAGCTTCATATAATAACACCTCTGGATTAATAGATTTACCTTGTAAAATTATAAATCTAGAAAGAGCAGTAATTGCGATAAACAATGGAAGTGTAATTTGAATAGATTGACTTTCCCAAAATACTCTTACCATCGCAAGTACCTCCAAGTATAGAAAAAGCAACAATAAATCTGCAAGTGTAACTGTTTGAATGGATATCATTTGATAAACTTCCATACCAAATGCAATTATCGTTGCCACAAGAATTATCACTAAAGCTAACAATTGTATCTGCTTTACAATATTTTCCATTTCTCTCTTATAGATGATATTTAACTAATTTGAAGCCAAATATTTTTCAGCTTCTAATGCAGCCATACAGCCCATTCCTGCTGCAGTTACAGCTTGTCGATAAATTTTATCTTTGACGTCCCCAGCTGCATAAACACCTGGAATATTTGTTTCTGTAGAATCACTTTTAGTAATTAAGTAACCTGTATTGTCCATTTCTAGTTGATCTTTAAATAGTGCGGTTGCAGGGTCATGACCAATAGCAATAAATAAACCATCAATTTTAAGCTCAGTAACTTTATTAGAATTAACATTTTTTATTTTTAAACCTTTTACATTTTTCGGTTCATCATCTCCAATCACTTCCTCAACGACTGAGTCCCATATAATTTCAATTTTTTTATTTTCCATTAATTTTTTTTGTAAAAGCTTTTCTGCTCTTAATTCATTTCTTCTGTGAATTAATTGTACTTTTGAAGCAAATTTTGTAAGAAACATTGCCTCTTCAACTGCTGCATTACCACCTCCAACCACTGCCACGGTTTTATCTTTAAAAAAGAAGCCATCGCATGTAGCACATGCTGAAACCCCAAATCCTTTAAATTTTTCCTCAGAGTCAATATTTAACCATCTTGCTTGAGCGCCTGTTGAAATTATAATTGAGTCTGCAGTATATTTTTGCCCACCATCGCCTATCGCTTCAAAAGGTTTAGATTTTAGATTTACAGATTGAATATGATCTTCAACTAAATCCGTTCCTACTGCTCTAGCTTGCTCTCTCATTTGTTCCATTAACCATGGTCCTTGTATTACATCAGCAAACCCTGGATAGTTTTCAACATCAGTTGTAATTGTTAGTTGACCGCCTGGCT
>CACFYO010000031.1 GCA_902570545.1 uncultured Pelagibacteraceae bacterium
AAAATTTCCATATCTTAAAAGTGATTTTTCTCCATCAAGCTCGTTAGGATTTGCTCCCTCAAAAATTTTTCAAAAATCAAGCCATAGAGTTAAAATGTTGTCATTATCAAATGCTTTTGATATTGAAGATTTAAAAAACTTTGAAAAAAAAATATTTAACTATTTAAATAAAAAAATTAAATTTGAGTATAGCGTTGAACCTAAAATAGACGGAATTTCAGCCTCATTAACTTACAAAGACGGATTTCTAGTTTTAGGAACTTCTAGAGGTGATGGTTCTACAGGGGAAGTAATTACTGAAAATTTAAAAACTATTAAAGATATACCACAAAAAATATCAAGTAAAGATTTCCCAAAAGATATTGACATAAGGGGAGAAGTTTTTATAAAAAAAAATGATTTTAATAAATTAAAAAATGCTTTTGCAAATCCTAGAAATGCGGCCTCTGGTTCTCTAAGACAAAAAAATCCTGAACAAACAAAAAAAATACCATTAAACTTTGTAGCCTATACCTATGGCTTTTTTGAAAGTGAAAAAATAAAGAAACAATCGGATTTTTTAAGCTCATTACAAAAATGGGGATTTAAAATTAATGAACACAACAAAGTTTTAAAAACTATTTATGATTTAGTGAATTTCCATAGAAAATTTGAAAGAGATAGATTTGAACTAGAATATGATGTAGATGGCCTGGTTTATAAAATAAATAGTTTAGAACTCCAAAAAAGGTTAGGTTTTACTGCGAATTCTCCAAGGTGGGCTATAGCTCATAAATTTTCTGCAGACAGTGCATATTCTCAAATAAAAGACATAAATATTCAAGTTGGAAGAACTGGAGCATTAACTCCAGTAGCAAGAATTAAGCCAGTAAATATTGGGGGTGTAGTAGTTTCCAATGCAACACTTCATAATGAAGATGAAATAATTAGAAAAGATATAAGACTTGGCGATACAGTAAAAGTAGAGAGAGCAGGAGATGTTATTCCTCATGTTGTTTTAGTTGATCTTAAAAAAAGAGAAAAAAATTTGAAAAAGTTTGTGTTTCCAAAAAAATGTCCCTGTGGTTTTGACACAATCAAGGAATTTAATAAAATAACAAAAAAATATGATGCAGTAAGAAGATGTCCAGATAGAGGATTTGATTGTGAAAAAATAGCAGTAGAAAAAATTAAACATTTCATATCAAAAGAGGCCATTAATATTGATGGCTTGGGAAAAAAAGTTGTGGAAAAATTTTGTGATCTAAAATTAATAAGGTTTCCACAAGATATTTTTAAACTAGATTATGGTCAAATCTCTAAGTTAGAGGGTTGGGGTAAACTTTCAGTTTCAAATTTAAAATATTCAATAGATCAATCAAGAAACGTTTCTTTGGATAGATTTCTTTATTCTTTAGGTATTAGACATATTGGTATTGAAAATGCAAAGCTTTTAGCAGAATTTACAAAGTCGATAACAAATTTTTTAAATTTTATTAAGAATAAAAAATTTAATGAATTTTTAAATATTGATGGAATTGGAGAAACTCAAATTAACTCCTTAAAAAAATTTTTTGAAAATAAATCAAATTATAGAATTGTTGAAAAGTTATCTTCATTATTAAATATTACTGATCTAAAAGTAAATAAATATGGCAAATTATTAAATAATACATTTATGTTTACTGGAAAATTGGAAAATATGAGTAGAGCTGAAGCAAAATCTTTGATTGAAGAAAATTCAGGATCTGTTGTAAGCTCAGTTAATAAAAAATTAAAATATTTAATAATAGGTGAAAAGCCTACTACACGAAAAGTCCAACAAGCTAAAGAATTAGGAATTAAAATTTTATCTCAAAAAGATTGGCTAAATTTGCTAGATTAGGCTAGCTAACCATTTTTTTTCATTTTTATTTAAAAATGGTGAAATATTATTGTAAACATCAAAATGATACTTGAATAAATATTTCTTTTCCTCTCTATTTAGCATTTTAAGATTAACCAAGTCCATATCAATTGGCGCCATTGTTAGATTTTCAAATAATAGCTTAGATCTGATTTTTTTAATATAAACTAAGTTTTCAATTCTTATACCAAAATCATTTTTCTTATAAAAACCAGGCTCATTGCTTAAAACCATTCCCTCTTTTAATTTAACAAAGTTATTTTTTGATATTCCCTGTGGTCCTTCATGTACATTAAGAAATGCCCCAACTCCGTGACCAGTTCCATGACGATAATCAAGACCAATAGAATTAAGACTTTTTCTCGCAATTTTATCAATATTATGTCCATTTCTCAGTTTTTTTATATTTGATAAGGCAACAGCAATATGACCTTTCAAAACTCTTGTGAATATATTCTTCTCTCTATTTGATACTTTAGAAAAACATATTGTCCTTGTTACATCTGTTGTTCCCCATTTATATTGTCCGCCAGAATCAAGTAATAGCAAATCATCTTTCTTTAACTTTCTGTTTGAAAGTTTATCAGATCTATAATGTATAATTGCTCCATTTGGTCCAGATCCTGCTATTGTATCAAAGCTAGGATATAAATAATTTTTGCTTCTTTCTCTAAAACTCTCTAATTTCCTCTCAATTTTCTTCTCTGTAAGGTTATTAATTTTAAGATTTTTAATCCAATATAAAAATTTTGTTAAAGCAACTCCATCTTCTATATGTGCATTAACCATATTTTTAATCTCAATTTTATTTTTTAAAGATTTTAAATTGTAAAGAGGGTCTATTTTACTTACAATTTTAAATTTATAGCCGATTAAGCTTTCTTCAAATATTGAGCAAGTTTTATCATCAATACAAAAGTTTCCGCTTTTAAGATTTATTAAGCATTTAAAAATATTGTCTTCTTTTAAAAAATGTATTTTAAATTTTTTATGACTTAATTTTATTTTTTTTATCTTATCTTGACTTGAAAAAAAATAAATTTTTTTATCTTTCGTTAATATCATTTTACAATTTGCAATCGGCGAATTTGGGAGATCTTTTCCCCTTATATTCAAAAGCCAGCAAATATTCTCACCTGAGCTTATAAAATTATAATCAATTTTCTTTTTTTTCATTATTTCAATTAATCGATTTATTTTTTTATTTACACTTTCTCCTGATATTGATGTTTCGAGGCTAAAAAATGGATAATTATCTTTTGTATTACTTTTTCTTTTAAATTTAAAATTTAAAGGAATTAATTTGTAATTATACCCAAAATATTTGTGTAGAGTTTCCCAAGTAAAAAGATCTGGATCGAAACCAATTCTAATTTTTTTCTCCAAAATATCTTTAGGCCAGACATAAGGAATTTCACGAATTTCAAATTTTTTTCCAACCTCTTTTTCTGCTTGAATAGTATATCTTCCATCAACAAATAAATATTTCTTATTTTTTAAAAAAATAGCAAACCCCGCTGATCCAGAAAAATTTGTTATTGATTTTAAATTATTTATTTTAGAATACTCAGTGAAGTAATTATCATTTTTTGGCAAAATATATCCATCTAAATTATTTGAAGAAATAATATTATTTATTTTAACACTCATTTTAATTTTTTTTGGTAACGTATCCAACCTGGACTTCTAATTTCACTATCACTGTCAAAATCTATATCTTGGTTAAATTCAAAATCTTCCTCTTTTTCATCTATAAAATTATTATTTTTTTTAATATATTCGTCCGGAAGTTCATCCACAAACCTTGAAGCCATACTGTCAATCCAATCCCCTTGATAAAACCTGTTCATAGAAAATGATATTTTTGCAAGTTTTTTTGCTCTAGTAATTGCAACGTAGGCTAATCTTCTTTCTTCCTCCAATCCACTTTCGCCTTTTTCCTCAATGCTTTTCTGATGAGGAAATAAACCCTCCTCCCAACCAGGCAAGAATACAACATCAAATTCCAGTCCCTTCGAAGCGTGTATTGTCATTAAATTTACTTTTTCACTTTGCCAATCCTGATCTAATGATGTTGCAAGGGCAACATGCTCTAAAAAACTCTCCAAATTATCAAATTCTTTCATCGCATTTAATAATTCTTTTATATTTTCTAACCTATTTTCATTTTCTAAGTCTTTCTTATTTTTTAACATTTCACTATATCCAGATTCATCAAGAATTGTTTGTAATAACTTGTTATGATTCATTTTTCCGTTTAAGTCATTTCTCCATTTAGCTAAAAGATTTAAAAGAGAATTTAAACCTAATTTTGTTTTAGGCTTAATTTTGTTTTGTTCAATTAAATGTTTTGAGGCTACTTCTAATGAGCATTTATTAAATTTTGCAAAATTATTAATAGCTTTTACAGTAGTATCCCCAATAGATCTTTTTGGAACATTTAAAATTCTCTCAAAGGCCAAGTCATCCTGAGGCTGAAAAACTGTTTTTAAGTATGCAACACAATCTTTTACTTCAGCTCTCTCATAAAATTTAATACCACCAATAATTCTATATGGAATACCAATTTTTAAAAATCTTTCTTCAAATTCTCTAGTTTGAAAAATAGCTCTTACAAGAATTGCGACTTCATTTAATGAAAATTTATTTTTAAAATCTTCAATATTTGAACCAATTTCAGTTGCTTCATCTTTTACATTTCTAAAACAGTTTAAAG
>CACFYO010000032.1 GCA_902570545.1 uncultured Pelagibacteraceae bacterium
CTTTTTGTTTTTGACCTGCTGATAAATTTAGAACTGGAATATCTAAATCAATTTTAAAATTATATTTTTTTAATATGTCATTGACTAAAATTCTTAGATCTTCATCTTTTTTGTCACTATCGATGCTTAAATTTTCAAATACTGATAAAGTCTCGAAGAGGTTGAAATGTTGAAAAACCATTCCAATATTATTTTTTTTGGCATCTAGAGGAGAGTTAAGTTTAATACTTTCATCATTTAAAAAAACTTCGCCCTCATCAGGTTTTACTACTCCAGACAAGATTTTAACTAGTGTAGACTTGCCGGCCCCATTTTCTCCTAATAATGCATATATTTTCCCACTTCCAAATTCTAATGATACTTTATCGTTTGCAATACACCCTGGATAAATTTTTGAAATTTCTGATACTTTAAGTTTTGTGTTCATTAGAATCGGTTTGATAGTAATAAAAATAAAGAATTAAGTAATATAAATACATTATATTTATCTAATTTTGATGGAAAACTTATTTTTTTTTCAACTTTTAAGTTAATCTTTTGTCACATTTCAGTATTATAATTAAATTATGAAAATTGGATTCGCTGTTACATTAATATCAATACTTTTTTTAACTGCCGGCTGTCAAACTATTCAGAATAAAACTGACGAGGTTGTAGAAAAGGAAAATAAAAAATATGGTTTATTTGTTGGTGGAGATGTTAATAAAATGAAATTAGAATTAGGAGCTCCTAGTGAAGATATGGTCAATGATACCGGCAATGAAGTTTTAATTTATAAAACAAAAAAATACGGTGTACCATGTGAAAGAAGATTCGAAGTTAACGCTGGTGGAACTATAATTGCTTTCAGTTCTAGTGGATGTTTTTAAACTTGTGGGGCGAACCCCACAAGCAAGGTTATAATTTATTACTTAATATCAATAAGTCTTTTTTTCCTATGATCTGGTAAAATTCTTTCACAAGCTATTGTCAAAAGACCATCCTTAAGTTCAGCTCCATTTACCTTTACATCATCTGCAATAGTAAAAGATCTTGCGAATTGTCTTTGTGATATACCTTTGTGAATTATTTCACCGTCTACATTTTGATCTTCAGACTTATCAAGCTGTTTAGTTCTTACAGTTAATATATTATCTTCAAACTCAACCTCGACATCTTTTTTATTAAAACCAGCTAACGCAACTTCAATAGAATAGTTGTCTTTGCCAGTTTTTCTTATGTTATATGGTGGATAATTTGATTGCATTGTCATGCCACCATTACCAAGCATACTTTCAAATTGGTCAAACATATCATCGAAACCAATAGAAAAAGGTCTTAGTGAGTTAAAGATAGATAGATCCTTACTTGTCATATTTACTCCTTTTGTTAAGCAAGTTAATTTATGTAAGTCCCATAAGGCGACTTACATTGTTTATATGGTGACTAATTATAAAATTTCAATATAAAATTATCTAAATTTTTTCTGCAATTTTTAAAGCAAAAGCATAATCAATAGCTATTTCTTCAATAGCACCATCTCTACCAGATTTTCCTCCATGACCAGCGTTCATTTCAGTTTTTAATAATAATAAATTATTATCTGTTTTATAGTCTCTTAGTTTTGCAGTGAATTTCGCAGGCTCATCAAACAGAACTCTATTGTCACTAAGACTAGTAGTGATTAAAATATTTGGATAATCCATTTTTTTAATATTGTTATAAGGAGCGTATGAGTAAATATAGTCAAAATGATCTTTGTTATCTTTAGCATTTCCAAATTCATCAAATTCTCCAATTGTTAATGGTAGAGAATGGTCAAGGTTAGTAGTCAAAGAGTCAACAAAAGGCACAGCCATTATTAACCCTAAAAATAGCTCAGGTGCTTCATTTACAACTGCCCCCATCAACAACCCACCTGCTGAACCACCCATTCCTATAATTTTTCCTTTAGAGGTATATTTTTTTTCAATCAAGAATTTTCCAACAGCAATATAATCTTCAAATGTATTTTTTTTGTTTAAAAGTTTTCCTTCCTTCCACCATTTCATCCCTCTTTCCATTCCCCCTCTTATATGTGCTGTAACCCAAATTATATTTCTATTAATTAAGCTTAATCTTGTGGATGAAAACCCAGGAGACATTGAATTTCCATAAGAACCATAACCATATAACAAAATATTTGATGAACCATTCAGAAGTGTATCTTTATGTCTTGTTATAGTTATTGGTACCATTCGTCCATCATGTGAAGGGCATTCAATTCGTTCAACAATATAATCATCGGGGTTATGTCCAGATGGAATTTCTTGTTCTTTAACAAGTTTTTTTTCTTTTGATTTTAAATTATATAAAAAAGTCCTTCCTGGAGTTTTAGGAGATGAGTATGATAAATAAACATTATCAGTATCTTTATCTTTTTGAATTAAAGATATACTTGGAACTATTACTTTCTCATCACTAAAAACTATCTCTTCCTCTTCATTTGTTTTGGGATTTCTCAAAATTATTTTTCCTAAAGCATTTGAGGTTTCAGATCTAATTATCCAATGATTTAAAAATACTAAACCTCCAATCAATACTTCATCTTTTGCATTAACGAATGGTTCCCATTTTTGTTCAACTAAATCATTACATCTATCAATCTTAAAATCTTCAGCATTTTCATTGGTATGTTTGTAAAAATATCCATCCCAGGAGTTTACAGAGTAAATTATACCTCTTTTTCTCTTTTGGATTAATTTAGGATTTGGATTGTTTTCATCAATTTTAAAGTAATATTGTTCCGATGTATTATGATCAGAACTTGTAATCATGAAATATTTTTCATCTGAACTTAAACCTATACCTACTGTAAAAGCCTCACTTTTTTCCTCAAATATCAACTTATCTTCTTTAACAGGAGTGCCAATTTTATGTCTGTATATTGTTCTTGGTCTATGATGCTCATCTAATTTAGAGTAAAATATAAATTTATCATCTAAACTAAATTCTATACTTCCACTCGTTTCCTCAATTTTTTCTGTAACTAATTTACCTGATTTTATATCTCTTATATAAATTGTATAATATTCAGATCCTTTTAAATCTAAAGAGTATCCTAGAAATTTATCATCAAAACTTACCTCAAGATCTCCTAAACCAAAATATTCTGTATTTAGTTTTTCTTTTTCAAGATCTCCATTCCATATTTCTTCAACTTTA
>CACFYO010000033.1 GCA_902570545.1 uncultured Pelagibacteraceae bacterium
CATATAAAGCATCGTTAGATACTAAAATTTCCTTTAAACCATCATTTTGAAGTTTTTTTGCTGTTAGAAAGTTTATTTTTTCTCCAATTTTAACTAATACTTTGCCATTTTTGGCGTCTATTACTTCCTCAGAAAAGTTTTTAGCTTTATAATTATCTGGATCAAATTTAGTTCTCCATTTATTTGAGTTTTGATCGTAACTGTATGCTTCTTTCTCGTAAAACTCATTTACAATATCAGACTTTGTATAACCTAAAGCTTGAAGTAGTGTAGAAACAAAAATCTTCTTTTTTCTATCTATTCTGAAATATAAGAAGTCTTTCACATCATATTCAAAATCTAACCAAGATCCTCTATTTGGGATTACTCTACAATTAAATAGAAGTTTACCACTAGCATGTGATTTGCCTTTATCATGATCAAAAAAAACTCCAGGACTTCTATGCATTTGGTTTACAACAACTCGTTGAACACCATTAGTTATAAAGGTTCCACTATTTGTCATCATAGGGACTTCGCCCATATATACTTCTTGTTCTTTTGCAGACAATATGTCTTTAGTATTATTTTCTTGATCTATCTCATAAACTACTAGTCTTAAGGTACATTTGAGTGCAGCCGAATAAGTAAGGCCTCTTGTTATACATTCATCAACATCAAACTTTGGCTTTTCAAGTCTATAGGATATATATTCTAAAGTTGCTTTGTCATTCAAATCTTCTATTGGAAAAATACTTTTAAATACTCTATGAAAACCTTTTACTAAATGTTGCTCTACGTCGCCTTTAAACTCAGTTAATTCTTTATAAGAATTTTTTTGTACTTCAATCAAGTTTGGTATTGATAGACTTTCTTTAAGTTTTCCAAAACTTTTTCTTATATTTTTTTTCTTAGTAAAAGATAATTGCATATGCAAGTATTACTGAATTTTATTTCAGTAATTATATTCTTTCTAGTTTTTATTTACTTAAGTTCTACTGTTGCGCCTGCTGCTTCTAACTTAGCTTTTATTTCTTCAGCATCTTTTTTATTAACACCTGTTTTGACTTCTTTGGGTGCACCTTCGACTAAATCTTTTGCTTCTTTTAAACCTAGCTCTGTTACAGCTCTTACTTCTTTAATAACATTAATTTTTTTGTCTCCTGCGGCAGTTAACATAACTGTAAATTCATCTTTTTCTTCTGCAGGTGCATCGCCTGTACCAGCAGCCGGTGCAGCAGCAACTGCAGCTGCAGCTGAAACTCCCCACTTCTCTTCTAATTGTTTTGAAAGCTCCGCTGCTTCAACAACAGTTAAGCTTGATAAATCTTCTATAATTTTATTTAAGTCAGCCATAATGATATAATATTTGTTCCTAGTTATTTTTTTGATTTTTCGAGCGCTAAAATAGCGATTTTTGACGCTGGCGCAAGTAAAATACTTGCTATTTTTTGTGCAGGAGACCTTAAAATACCTACTATTTTAGCCCTTGCCTCATCTAACGATGGAAGTGTTGCTACATTATTGACCCCTGCGACATCTAAAATGTCTGCACCCATGATTCCACCTAAAATTTTTAAATTTTCATTTTCTTTTGAAAATTTGGTTAGAATTTTTGCTGATGTAATAGCATCTTCTGATAGAGCCACAGCTGTCGGTCCATTAAATAAACTTGATAACTCTTTACATCTAGTTTTCTCTAAAGCTAGTTTAGTTATTCTATTATTTGTTATTTTAAATTTTATGCCATGCTCACGCATTCTTTTTCTAAGGTCGTCTAATTGTGTGACTGTCAACCCTTGATAATGTGTAACTATGACTGCTTCTGATTTATCAAATTGGGCTGTCATTTGATCTATATAAATTTTTTTTTGTTCTTTATTCATCATATCTAGAAACTCTTTTCCATTTTTAATTTATAAGAAACACCCATACTAGAAGTTATAAAAACTTGTTTGATAAGATCACCTTTAATTGCTAAGTTTGATTTTTCCTTTTCTAATGCATCAATAATAGCATTGTAATTTTTAATCAACTTTTCATCATCAAACGATTTTCTGCCAATACTCAATCCTATATTTCCGTCTTTATCATTTCTTATCTCAACTTGACCAGCTTTTGCATCACTTACAGCTTTTTTAATATCGTTTGTTACAGTTCCTAATTTAGGGTTAGGCATAAGTCCCTTTGGTCCTAAAACCTTTCCTAGTTTTGAAAGCTTAATCATCATTGAAGGTGTACATATTAACTTTTCAAAGTTTAATTCTCCATTTTTTATTCTTTCTACAAGCTCATCTCCGCCAACAAGGTCTGCGTTTGACTCATTTGCTTCAAGAGATTTTGTCTCTTCGCATACCACTGCAACTTTAACAGTTTTTCCTGATCCACCTGGTAAATTTACAATAGTTCTAAGATTAACTTCACTTTTTTTTTGTTTATTATTAATCCTGAAATTTAAGTCAACTGACTCATCAAATTTGGTAGTACAATTTTTTTTTACCAAACTTAAAACTTTATCTATTAATTCAGATTTGAGTTCTTTAGTGTTATCAGGTAATTTTTTATATCTTTTTGAATTCATTATTCTTTTACCTCTATCCCCATTGATCTTGCTGATCCAGCAATGATTTTGGACGCTTCATCTAAATTATGTGCATTTAAATCTTCCATTTTTTTTTCGGCTATATCCTTAAGCTGTTGCTTTGATATAGTTCCTATAATATTTCTTCCTGGTTCCTTAGAGCCACTTTTCAATTTCATTGCTTCCTTAATAAAATGAGATGCAGGAGGAGATTTTATAACAAAATCGAACTTCTTATCTTTATAAACTGTTATTATTACTGGAACAGGTTTTCCAGCAAATGATTTGGTCTTGTCATTAAATGCTTTACAAAACTCCATTATATTAATTCCCCTTTGACCAAGCGCAGGACCAACTGGTGGTGCAGGATTAGCTTGTCCACCTTTAATTTGTAATTTTACATAACCGCTTATTTCTTTTTTTGCCATTAGCTTGCCTTTTCTACTTGATTATATTCTAAATCAACTGGTGTAGGTCGTCCAAATATTGAAACTGAAACTT
>CACFYO010000034.1 GCA_902570545.1 uncultured Pelagibacteraceae bacterium
TTATTTTGATTTTTTTTGCTATTTCGGGCCACTCAATTAGGGTTATTTGTTTTTTTAAATTTTCTTGGATACCTAAGTTATTAAGCTCTTTTTCATTTTTAATTCTATATAAATCGTAGTGCTTTATTAAAATTTTTTTTATCTGATACTCATTAGTAATATTAAAAGTAGGACTAGGAACTTCCGATATTTCCTGTCTGTTTTTTCTTTGAAGAGAATTAATAATGTATTTAATGAAAGTAGTTTTCCCTACGCCTAGATTACCAGTTAAAAGTATGAAATCTCCTAAATTAATGAACTTACATAGGCGTTCGGCTACAAGTTTAGTATCTTTTTCTTTAGAAATATTTATTTTGCCACTTCTAGTAGCGATAAGCATGAGGCTTGTATGGTCCCTCTGGTGTTACACTTATATAATCAGCTTGCTCTTTAGATAATGGTGTTAATTTTGCACCAACTTTATCTAAGTGAAGTCTTGCAACCTTTTCATCTAAGTGTTTAGGAAGCACATAAACTTTATTTTCATAGTTATCTGAATTATTCCAAAGCTCAATTTGAGCAATTACCTGGTTAGTAAATGATGCACTCATAACAAAACTTGGGTGACCAGTTCCACAACCTAAATTTACAAGTCTTCCTTCAGCTAACAAAATTAATCTTTTGTCATCTGGGAATGTTATTTCATGAACTTGGGGTTTTACTTCATCCCATTTATAGTTTTTCAGAGCCTCAACTTGTATTTCATTATCAAAGTGACCGATATTACATAGAATAGATCTATCTTTCATAGCTCTCATATGATCTGCTGTTACTACATCTTTATTTCCAGTTGCAGTTACAACAATATCTGCTTGACCTATCATTTCATCCATTAAAACCACTTCGTAACCTTCCATAGCGGCTTGCAATGCACAAATTGGATCAGTTTCAGTTACCAAAACCCTTGCTCCACTTTGTCTTAAGGATGCAGCACTACCTTTTCCAACATCACCAAAGCCTGCAACGATTGCAACTTTTCCTGACATCATTACATCAGTGGCTCTTTTAATTCCATCAACTAAACTTTCCCTACACCCATATAAGTTATCAAATTTTGATTTTGTAACTGAGTCATTTACATTAATTGCTGGAACTAACAATTCTCCTTGTTCTTCCATTTTTTTTAGTGCTAGAACCCCCGTTGTTGTTTCTTCACTTAAACCTTTTATGCCTTTTAATAAATCTTTATAATCTTTATGCATAAGAGCAGTAAGATCTCCGCCATCATCTAAAATCATGTTAGGGATCCAATCTTTTTTACCCTCAATAGTTTGTTTAACACACCACCAGTATTCTTCTTCTGTCTCACCCTTCCAAGCAAATACTGGTATACCAGCTTTTGCAATTGCTGCTGCTGCATGATCTTGTGTTGAAAATATATTGCATGAAGACCATCTACATTCTGCACCCAAATCAACTAAAGTTTCAATCAAAACTGCCGTTTGGATTGTCATGTGAAGACAACCTAAAATCCTTGCACCTTTAAGTGGATTTTTGCCTTTATATTCGGCTCTTACCGCCATTAATCCTGGCATTTCAGTCTCAGCTAGAGAGATTTCTTTTCTTCCAAATTCTGCTTCGTTAATATCTTTTACTTTATAATCTGTCATAAGGTAGGGCTTGTAACAACTTTATTTATATTAATCAACTTTTCATTGGGTCGCCGGGAAAATTATTTCAACTTTTGCACCCTTATCTTTATTATTTTCAGCTTTGATTTGTCCATTATGCAATTCAACTAAGTTTTTCACTATATTTAAGCCCAAGCCAGAGTGTTCTCCAAAATTTTGAGGTCTATTGCTGTAAAATCTATTGAAAATTTTAGTAGTGTCCTTCTCACTAAAACCAGTCCCCTCGTCAATTACGACAAGTCTTGGCTTTCCTTCTTTGTCTTTGCTGACCTCTACTATAATCTCTTGATTCTCATCGCTAAAAGAAATTGAATTTTCAAGTAAATTTGCAATAATTTGCTCTATCCTATTGTTGATACCAAGTATAAAATAATTTTCAGATCCATTAGACTTTAATCTTATTTGTATTTTTCTTTTTGAATTATAAATATTGTTAAAATCATCAACTACAGATTTTGCAATATCCTTTATATCAATTTTTTGCATTGTTTCTGTGGAAATTACTGCTTCATCTTTCAGCATTTGAGAATAATCAGTAATCAATCTTTCTATTCTCTCAACATCATGTGATACTATATTAATTAATTTCTCTCTTTTAGTTTTATCCTCTGTTTCTGAAATTATCTCAGATGCACTTTTTAATGAGGCAAGAGGATTTCTAATTTCATGAAGTAAGTCTGTTGAATAATTTTCAGCAGTAGTAATTCTTTTATTTAATTCGCTGGTCATTTCATCAAGTGATTTTGATAATATTCCTAATTCATCATTTCTTGTCTTAACCCTTTCTATATCTGTTTTTTCGTTACTTTTGTCTTTTATGATTTTTGTATAAGTAACTAAATTTTTAATAGGTTTTAAAAAATATCTATTTAAAACATATGAGAAAATAATGATAACCAAAAGTACCACAAGAGCTGTTCTAATAATAAAGTTCTCTCTCTCTTCAATTTGTGCAATTATGTTATCGGCGTTTTCAGATATAAGAATATAGCCATTATTATTCAAATAATTAACACGCTTAATACTAAAAACAAAAAACTGTTCTTGGATTTGTTTTAAATTAGTTAAAGATTTTTCAGATCCTGATAAATAATATTTATTAAGATCTTCATCGAAAATTGTTTCATTTTTATTTTCTTGATTATTAAAATTATTCTCACTTGATTGTTCAGTTAATTCTTCAATTAGTAATAATGATGATGGAATAGATCTTGTATCTCCAATCCAATTTAATTTATCGTCAAAAAATATTACTCTATCTAGTTTTTCAAAATAAGGAAATCGGGATTTTTTGGAAAATAAAAATTCGCTTATTCCATATTCATTTAATTTTACATTTGATTTTTCAAGATTTAATATTGTTTGAGTAA
>CACFYO010000035.1 GCA_902570545.1 uncultured Pelagibacteraceae bacterium
CTTATCATCTCTTCATCAAAATTAAGACTACTCCAACCTAAAAATATAGCAGGACTCCATTTTTTAAATATTTTTTCAACTTCACCCAACATTTGATAGTGACTTAAGTTAGTTTGAGTGAGTTGTTTTATTGATGTCTTGTTGACTATTAAGGCCATGGCCTGAAATATCTCTCCTTCAGGCAAGCTACATCTTAGATTAAATCGATCTTTCTCTTTAAAGTTTTCATCGACTAAAATTCCACCAATTTCAATTATGCTACCAAAGTCGGTGCTGGCACTTGATGATTCTATGTCCCAAATTGCTAAATTCATATTTTTAACCATAAATTAGCTATGTTTTGATTGGTTTTTGGAAAGTTTTTTAGGACTAAACCGTTGCATCTAAACAAGTAGCTTCTAGTTAGTTTTATCTCTTCTATGAAATGGTCTGTTAAAGTCAAGCTATATTATTCATCTCGTAAAATTTTTTGACCCTTCCTAAGAATAAATTTTGATACATTTCTAATTCTGCACCTTCTATTTTAAATTCCTGAAACAAAATATCTCTTGTGCAAAGTAAAATTATCCCAGCTTTCATCTTTGTTCCATAAACAATGTCATGAGCTAGAGTATATGCTCCAAGTTGTAAAAAATAATCTTGAATATAATCTGTTTTTTTTGGTTTATTACTTTGTTTAAAATCGATTACAACATCATTTCCCTGATATACACCAATTAAGTCAGCTGTGCCTGCATATTGTTCAGGATAATACAACGTTTCTTCAATTCCATAAATTTCATCTAATTTATTATCTATACCTTTTTCAATTATTTCTTTGGCCATATTTTTATAGTGTTCATTACTTTCAAAAAAACTTTCATTGATACGTCCTCTTAAGTAATCCTCTATATATGAATGCATTGATGTACCTCTTGAAGATGCCTCTGTTTTTATTCTATTTGCCTCTTTAAAACCTACTCTCTCCCTCCAATTTGCTAAAGCAGCTTTTTCCTCTTCAGATTTAGTAGCACTTAATATTGCTGTTACACTTGGAAGTTTTTCTTCTCCTAAAGAGTATTTCCTATAACCATCCTCAATTGACCTTGTGGACTTTGGATAATTAAATTTATTTTTCCATTTCATGCATTTCTTATATGAGAAATTATATTTAAATTAAATTTATTTTTTGGCTTGTCTAGGAAGATCTTCAAGTTTTTCTACATTGTCTGTTTTAAGAGCTTTTTCGAACTGCTCTGGATCTTTTATGTTTTCCAAAGTTCTCGTAATAGATCTTGCATCCATTCCAAACTTATTAACAACAGCCATTGCCTCTTCTAGTTTTTTATTCAAGATTATAATATTATCAAAATGTCTTGAAAACCGTGTGCTAATCGTTTTTAAATGAGTATATATTTCAGTTGCTCCCTTTTGAACTTTAAGAGATTGAAAACCCATGTGCAAAGATTGCAAGTAAGCAGATAAAGTGTTTGGTCCACAAATTACAATTTTGTTTTTCCTCATTAATTCTTGAGTTAATAATTCTTTTGTGCTTGGATCTTGATACTCAGTCAATTCTTTATATAAACTTTCAGTTGGTGCATAAACGATAGCAAAATCTGTAGTTTTTGGTGGGACTATGTATTTTTCATTTACACTTTTAGCTTTAGCTTTGAAGGCTGATGCTAATTTTGCTCTTGCATCTGCAACAGCTCGTTTATCATCTGCATCATAACCATCAGTAATTGCCTTAAATTTTTCAACTGGGAAATGGGAGTCTACTGGGACCATTACATCACCTTGAAGTTTAATTGCAAATTCAACATTTTCACTTGTATCCTCCTTCATTTTAACATTAGTCATGAATTGAGAGGCTGGTAATAAATCTTTAATTAAAGCATCCAAACTAAATTCAGCAAGTGTTCCATATTTTTTAACACCTGCTAAAATTTTACTAATACCCTCTTGGCTCTGATTCAATAACTGTACTTGTTGGTTAAAATTGCCAACTTTTTCATCTACTTTAGTTAAAGCTTCTGTCATATCTTTAGTGACACCTGTAGAAAGATTATTAAATGAAGTAGACATTGAGCCTAATGAATTATTAATAGTATTATTTAAAGTGTCTTTTAAAGAAACGATTTCTGACTTTAAATTAGCAATTTCCTCTACTTCTTTATTCTCAGTCTCTTCTTTGGGTTTTGTCCTTAAATTTAGGTATAAAACCCCTAGAGTTGCACCAAGTAATAAAAGTAAGATTATCAATAGAATCGTATCCATAGATTTAAGATAATAGTGAGAGTTAAAAGCTAAGCAAGTTTAAAATTTTCTTCAAACCTTTTTTGTTATTTAATTTTTTATTAAACATTAAAATTGCAGTACTTTTAAGAATATTTCCATCTTTTAAGACTCTTAAATTATTCGCACGTAAAGTTTCTCCTGAACTAGTTATATCTGATAAAATTTCAGATGAGCCAGTAAATGGATATATTTCAGTCGCTCCAAGAGAAGGAACTAATTTAAATTGAGTTACACCTTTTGAAAATAAAAACTCTCTAGTTAGATTTGGATATTTTGTTGCAACTCTCATCCTACTTTTCTTTTTATCTTTAAAATCAAAGGAAATTTCCTCTAAATCAGCTAGTGTCTGAATATCAATCCACTCGTCTGGAACAGCTAATACTAAAGTTGCATGTCCATATTTTAGCTTTTTTGCAATAGTAACTTTGTTTTGAATAATTAATTCAGCCTCTTTTAATAAATCATATCCTGAGAAACCAATATCTAGAGATCCATCACCCAATCTTTCGATAATCTCTCTAGCATGTAGATAAATAATTTTAATACTTTTATTTCCTTTTATATATCCAAAGAGATCTCTATCACCTCTTTCTGAAAGAATTTTCAGCTTTTTACTTTTA
>CACFYO010000036.1 GCA_902570545.1 uncultured Pelagibacteraceae bacterium
CCACTTTATTTTTTTTTAAAAAATTAATTTTCTGACGAATAGCAGATTTCATATTTTTTATTGATTTTACTTTTGTTGTAATACTTAGTTTATCTAATATTTCATAAACTTCTTTAAAGTTCTCTATATGCGGACCATGTAAGATATAGTTACCCTCCCTAGCTGGCTCTAGTGGATTTTGTCCTCCATGTGGTATAAGTGACCCACCCAAAAATGTTAATTTAGATAAAGAGTAGAATTTTGCAGATTCTCCATAAGCATCTACTATGTAAATATCTGTGTCTAAACTTAATTTTTTCGACAAACTATGTAATTGGGAATTTAGACCAATGTTTTTTAGTTCATCTAGTATTTCTTTTTTTCTATTTATATGCCTTGGGATTATTATTGTTATTAAGTTTTTAATTTCTGACTTTAATTCTTTATGCACTTTTCCAATAAATAGTTCTTCTGTTCGATGAGTACTTGCTGCACAAAAAACAATTTTTTTAGAAAATTTTTTTTTAAGAATTAAATTTTTTAAATAGTCTTTTTGCCCTATTCCAAAAAACTTTAAATTACCAACAAACTTTATATTTTTTGTACCTAATAATTTTAAATATTTTTTAGACTCCATGTTTTGCGGTAAAGCAAGAGTTATTTTTTCAAAAATCTTTTTAGAAAAATTAGGCAAGAATTTCCATCTCCTAAAAGATTTTTTTGTAATCCTTGCATTAAGAAGAATTAGTGGAATATTTTTTTTATGTAAATTTTTAAACATATTTGGCCAAATTTCAGAGTCTACAAATATTACTAATTTTGGTTTCCAATGATTAATGAAATGTTTAGTTAAAAAATTTAAATCAAAAGGGTAAAACTGATGAACAACCTTTTTAAACTTAAATTTAGACAAAATATGTGTGGAACTGGTAGTTGAAGAGGTAATTAAAATCTTTTTAATTTTTTTATCAGTTTCAAACTTTCTAATAATTGGTATGATACTCAATATTTCACCTACACTTGCTCCATGTATCCAAATAGTTTCTTTAGAGTTATTTTTTTTTGTAAAAAATCCATATTTCTCCTTAAATCTATATTGATCCTCTTTTCCTAAGAATATTCTAATTATTATAAATAACGGAGAAATTAAAAATAATAAACATCAACTTTTGTTTATTTGTTTATTGTAATAATTTTTATAAGTTTCAGATTTTGTTAAAAGCTCTTCATGATTGCCTGAGTTCATAACCTTCCCCTTATCCATGACATAAATTTTATCAGAATTTAAAATAGTTGATAGCCTGTGAGCAATTACTACAGTTGTCTTATTTAAAGTTAATTTATCCAATGCTTTTTGTATTTTTTCTTCAGTTTCTGAGTCTAAAGATGAAGTAGCTTCATCTAAAAGAATAATTTTGCTATCTTTTAAGAATGCTCTCGCAATTGAAAGTCTTTGCTTTTCCCCACCTGATAATCTAATTCCATTTTCTCCTATCATAGTTTGATATTTGTTTTCTAGTTTTTCTATAAATTCTGAACACATTGATAGTTTAGCAGCTTCGTAAACATCAACATCATCAGCGTCAGGTTTTGCATATTTAATATTATTGAAGATAGTATCATCAAATAAAGTTACATTTTGGTCTACTATTGAAATTTCCTTTCTCAGGGAAAATAAATTAACATCTCTTATGTTTTGTCCATCAATCTTTACTACACCAGAGCTTGGATCATAAATTCTTGGAACTAAACTTAGTAAAGTTGACTTTCCTGATCCACTCTGACCGACTAAAGCAGTCATTTTTTTTCCTTTAATTTTAATATTTATATCTTTTAAAACATTGTTTTCTAAATTTGAGGAATAATTAAAATTAATGTTTTCCAGTTCTATATCTCCATGTAATAGGCTAAACTCTTTCTTATCATTATTTTCTAAAACTAAATTTTTAATATCTACAATTGGGAGAATTCTTTTTGCAGCTGATAATCCTTGACCGACACCAACATTAATTATGGAAAGAGATTTAACAGGCTGGTAAGCCAACATCATAGCAGCTAAAAATGAAAAAAAATTATTTATATTTAGTTGATTACTCATAATTAATTTACCTGAGTAAAAAATTAAAATTGCAATCATAATACCTGTAAGAAGTTCCATTATTGGTGTGGCCCGAATAAATACTGTAGCAATTTTAATAGATTTATTTTTTAAATCATTTACAAATTTTTCTGATCTTTCTTCTTCAAATTTTTCTCTTTGAAAAATTTTAATAATTTTATGATTTTTAAATAAATCAATTAAATATTTATTTAAGTCCCCCGATTTCTCTTGAGCTTCTGTTACCACTTTGCTCATTCTTTTGCCTAATTTCTTTGCAGTAAAAGATGCAAGAGGTATCATAATTATAGCTATTAAAGATAGTCTCCAGTTTTGAAAAAACATTACACAAAGAAGACCAATTAGTGTTAGACCATCTTTGAAAAAGTTCAAAAAAGATGTACTTAACATCATAGTTATTTGATTAACATCAAAATTTAAATTTGAGATATATTTTCCTGTATGTTTGTTTTCAATATATTCAGTATCTGCCTTAATAAATGATGACAACATATTCATCTGAATATTTTTTTTTACCTCTTCCCCAATTTTAATCATTATTACTTTAGCCATGTAAAGTGAAATCCCTTTAGTAGCGAAAGTAAGAACTATAAATATTGGGATTAGTAATAATAGACTTTGGTCTTTATTAATAAAAATTTTATCAATTGCTGGATCAAGTAGCCATGCAATTCCAGAAGTACTTCCTGCTACTAAAATTGAAAAAAAAACAGCTAATAAAATTTTCCTAAAATGTTTTTTTGTATAATCCTTGTATAGTCTTTTTAATATTTCAAAATTTGTCATC
>CACFYO010000037.1 GCA_902570545.1 uncultured Pelagibacteraceae bacterium
CAGAAGTACCACTCCTTAACAGAAATATTAGAACAAAGAAACTTACTTAAAAATTATCCTTCAAAATTAAAAATTTTAGATCGTAAAGTTTTTGATGAGATCACAATTATATGGAATACAGATGAAATTAAAAGATCTAAACCAACTCCAGCAGAAGAAGCAAGATGGGGACTTGCAATTATAGAAGATAGCTTGTGGGATACAATTCCTAAAGTATACAGAAGATTAAATCAAATATTTGAAAAAAATATGGGTAAGGGTTTACCTAAAAATTTTAATCCTATTGAGTTTGGATCATGGATGGGTGGTGATAGAGATGGCAATCCATTTGTTACTGCAGAAGTTACTAAAAGAGTTATTCTGTTATCAAGGTGGGAGGCAGCTAAACTTTATGAGAAGTCAATGACAAAGTTAATTAGATCTTACTCTATGGAAAAATGTTCAAAAAAAATATTAAAAACTACAGGAAAAACATTCGAGCCTTATAGAGTTTATCTAAGACCTTTAAGAGATAAATTAAGAAAAACGCATAGAGCAATAGAGGCTTATTTAACAAACAATAAATCTTTTAATGATAAAGATTTACTATCAGAGAGAGAAGAAATTTTAAAACCATTGAGAGTAGTAAGAGAGTCATTAGAACAAAACCAAAGTGAAAATATAGCTAGTGGTGATTTATTAGATTTAATGCGAAGAGCTAAGTGTTTTGGAATAAATCTTGCACGACTTGATATAAGACAAGAGTCTTCAAGACATTCACAATTATTAGCAGAATACATAAAGAAAAAACTAAACCAAAATTATTCTACTTGGGATGAGGATCGAAAAATAAAATATTTATCTAATAAAATGCAAAGCAAAAATGTATTAAAAAAATTTCAATTTAAAAACAAGGAAAATAAAGAGGTTTGGTCCACATTTAAAATATTGGCAAGTCAACCTAAAGAGTGTTTAGGGGCGTATGTAATCTCAATGACATCTTCAGCATCAGACATCTTATCAGTTATGTTTTTCCAAAAAGAAGCCAACATTAAGAATAGACTAAGAGTAGTTCCTCTTTTCGAAACTCTTGATGATCTTATAAATGCAAAACCAATAATGGAAAAACTTTTTTCATTAAAATGGTACAGAAAAGATATTAATAACAAGCAAGAAATTATGATTGGGTACTCTGATTCAAGTAAAGATGCAGGAAAACTCTCTGCAAGTTGGCATCAATTTAAATTACAGGAAGAAATAATTAAACTTGCTAAAAAATATAAAATAGACGTTACATTCTTTCATGGCAGAGGAGGTTCTGCAGGAAGAGGAGGTGGGCCTATACAAGCAACATTGAGGTCGCAGCCTGCTGGATCAGTCAATGGTAAAATTCGAATAACTGATCAAGGAGAAGTTATACAGCAAAAATATGGCTATGAGCCTTTAGCAAAATATAATTTGTGCAGTTATATTGGATCTGTTATGGAAGCTACTTTAAACCCACCTCCAAAACCAAAAGACAGTTGGAGACAATTAATTCAAAGTATGTCTGAGATATCAACAAGTTCTTATCGAAAAAATATAAATCAAAGTTCAGATTTTATAAGATATTTTAAAACCGTAACTCCTCATATGGCACTTGGGAAATTATCAATTGGCTCTAGACCTTCTAAAAGAAAAAATGTTGATAATATAAATAGTTTAAGAGCTATTCCTTGGGTTTTTGCCTGGACACAAATTAGATTAATGTTACCCGCTTGGTTAGGTACTGCTGAGGCCTTAAGATATTCATCTATAAGGAAATTTAAAAAAACACTTATTGATATGGAAAAAAACTGGCCTTATTTTAATTCAACAATGGACTTGCTTGACATGGTACTTTCTAAGGTAGACCCAGAAATATCAAAAATTTATGAAAAAAACCTAGCTGATGATAAACTTATTAGAGTAGGGAAAAAATTAAGATTTCAATTTGATGCTGTTAAAAAATTGAATGATCAAATAACACCAAAAGAAATTTTTAAACAAAGAAAAATTTTTAGAGGTCCAGCAATTATTAGAAACATATATTCAGAAATCCTTAATGTTTTACAAGCAGTAGTGATGAATAAGCTTCTAAAAAGAAATTTAAATAAAAAAGATAAAAAAGATTTAAATGACGCAATGATGGCATCAATAGCAGGTATTTCTGCAGCTATCAAAAATACTGGATAATGATTGAATTTATTTTAGCTTTTGGAGCTGGTTTGCTTAGCTTTTTATCCCCATGTGTTCTGCCTCTAATACCAGGATATATATCATATATATCAGGATCAACTCTTAATGAATTACTTGAAAAAAAAACTGTAAATATTTTTCCTATTATTTTATTTGCAGTTGGATTTTCTATTGTATTCATAAGTTTTGGAGCTACTGCTACATTTTTAGGTTCTTTAGTATTAGAAAACTCTTATCAACTCAGAATTGGAGCTGGAATAATCATTATAATATTTTCTTTACAAATATTAGGACTTATAAATCTTAAGTTTTTAAATTATGAGAAGAGATTTCAGACAAATAAAAATACTGGAATAATAAGTTCAATTTTAATTGGTATGGCTTTTGGTTTTGGCTGGACACCTTGTATTGGTCCAATTTTAGGATCAATTCTTGCAATCGCATCCACTGAAGATAGTATTAATAAAGGAATTGGTCTTTTATCATTTTATTCTCTTGGACTAGCAATTCCCTTTGTTCTATCAGGTTACTTGATACAAAAATTTATGATTTTTTCTAAAAATCTAAAAGCAAAGATGAAGATGATAAATATGTTTGGTGGATCTCTACTGTTAATTACAGGAATATTAATGATCACTAACCAGTTACAAGCTTTAGGTTATTATCTTCTTG
>CACFYO010000038.1 GCA_902570545.1 uncultured Pelagibacteraceae bacterium
TTGGTAAAAACGGAAAAATTTCTAATTCTTTTAAAAAATTAGGATCTTTACCAACTGATGAGCGAAAAAAATTTGCATCAGATTTAAATTCAATAAAAAACGAACTTCAAGATAAGATAGATACTAAATTTCAGGAAATTGAAACAAAAGAGATTAACTCTAAACTTGAAAATGAAAAAGTAGATGTAACATTACCTGAGAGAGAATTTAGTCGAGGAAAAATACATCCTGTTTCACAAGTTATTGACGAGATATCGTCTATATTTTCAGACATTGGGTTTAGCGTTGAAGAAGGGCCAGATATAGAGAATGAGCATTATAATTTTACCGCATTAAATACGCCTGACAATCATCCAGCTAGAGATATGCATGACACTTTTTATTTGGATAATAATAAAGAATTATTATTAAGAACCCATACTTCTCCAGTACAGGTTAGAACAATGCTAAATGGAAAACCTCCATTTAAAATTATAGCTCCAGGCAGAACATATAGATCTGATAGCGATCAAACTCATTCTCCTATGTTTCACCAAGTTGAAGGGCTTCATATAGATAAAGACATAAACATGGGTCATCTAAAAGGATGCTTGAATTATTTCATAAAATCATTTTTTGAAGTGGATAAAATAAAAATGAGATTCAGACCTAGTCACTTTCCTTTTACTGAACCATCTGCAGAAGTAGATATTGGTTACGAGATAAAAGATAGCAAGATAGTAATTGGTGAAGGAGATAAATGGTTAGAAATTCTTGGTTGTGGCATGGTACACCCAAATGTACTTAAAAATGTAAAAGTAAATCCAGATAAGTACCAAGGTTATGCTTTTGGGATAGGGATAGATAGACTTGGAATGCTTAAATATGGAATAAATGATTTAAGAGCTTTTTTTGAGACTGACTATAGATGGCTTAACCATTTTGGTTTTGATCCTTTGGATGTCCCATCTAATTACAGAGGTCTTAGCAGATGAAATTTACCATAGGTTGGTTAAATGAGCACCTTGATACCCAAAAAAAAGATAATGAATTAATCGAAAAACTAACAGATATTGGTCTGGAAGTTGAAAGTTTTAAAAATCTAAGCTCTGGTTTAGATAGTTTTAAAGTAGCGAAAATTATTAATGTTGAACAGCATCCAAATGCAGATAGACTTAGAATATGTGATGTTGATATTGGTTTGGATAATACTGTTAAGGTAGTATGTGGAGCACCAAATGCAAAAAAAGATCTTTTGACTATTTATGCAGGTCCTGGATCAATAATTCCAAAAAATAACATGAAACTTTCAGTCAGCAAGATCAGAGGTGTTACTTCCTATGGAATGCTGTGTTCAGAGTCTGAACTTAATTTATCAAATGAAAGTGAAGGAATAACAGAACTAAAAACTAGCAAATACTCTGATAAAATTGGTAAAATTTTTTTTAAAAGTAATACTGAAAAAGTTGTAGATTTATCAATTACACCTAATCGTCCTGATTGCTTAGGGGTAAGAGGTATAGCTAGAGATCTTGCTGCTGCTGGAGCTGGTAAATTAAAAAAAATTTCACTTAAAAATATAAAAAAAAATGGATCACAAAAAATTAAAGTTTCAATTATAAAAAATAAAAATCAAGGTTGTACTATATTTGGGAGTTGCTTAATTGAGGGTGTTACAAATAAAGAAAGTCCTCAATGGCTTAAAGAAAAAATTATTTCACTTGGTCAAAAACCAATTTCAGCAATTGTTGATATTACAAATTATGTAATGATAGACTTAAATAGACCACTTCATGCATATGATGCAGATAAAATTGACAAAGAAATTATAGTAAGAAACTCAAAAAAGGGTGAAACTTTCGAAGCTCTTGATAACAAAGAGTATAAATTAGGTGATGATATGTGTGTTATTTCTGATAAATCTGGAGTTCTAGGCTTGGGAGGAATCATTGGAGGAACACGTTCTGGAACCGAAATTAATACTAAAAATATTTTATTAGAGTCTGCTTATTTTATTCCTAGATCAATTAGAAAAACTTCAAAATTATTAAATATTGATACTGATGCAAAATTCAGATTTGAAAGAGGAATTGATTCTCAATCGATCGAATTAGGTTTGTCAAAAGCTGCTGAATTGATATCTGAGATTTGTGGTGGTAAAATAAGTAATTTTGATATTCAACAAACAGATAAGTATGAAAAGAATAAAATTAAATTTAATGTCTCCTTATTTGAAAAAATAACTGGTTTTAAAGTAAATGATAATGAAATAATTAAAATTTTAACTGATCTAGGATTTGATGTTTCTAAGAAAAAATTTGAATTAGATTTAAAAATACCCACTTGGAGACCTGATATAACTC
>CACFYO010000039.1 GCA_902570545.1 uncultured Pelagibacteraceae bacterium
TTATTGATTTTAAAGAGTCCTCTCCATTTTCACTTGAAGAAACCTTATGACCTTCTTTTTCTAAATTATATTTTAATAAGGTTGAAATTGGCGCCTCATCTTCTGCAATAAATATGTGTGCACTCATTACTTTGTTAATTCTGAATCGCTACCCTTGGGTCTTTCACCCTCTAAATAATCACCTGTAACTAAATAAAATACTTGCTCAGCAATGTTTGTTGTATGATCTCCTATCCTTTCAAGGTTTTTAGTAACAAATAAAAGATGTGAGCCATATTCAATATTTTCCATATTTGATTTAATTAATGAGATGACTTCTTCCATACATTTATTTGTTAAATCATCAACTTGTTCATCACTCTCCCATACTGTTTGAGCTACATCGCTTGATCTACTTAGATAAGAGTCTAAAACAATTTTTAATTGTTTTTGAACCAAAATGCAGATTCTACTCATTGCTTCAATTAAATTATTTGGCAAATGCGTATTTATAAGTTTTGTTCTTTTTGCAATATTTTTGGCAAGATCACCTATTCTTTCTAAGTCTGAAGACATCTTTAGAGCTGCAACTGTTTCTCTAAGATCCACAGCCATTGGTTGTCTTAAAGCAATTAAATTTACTACCTCATTCTCTATCTGAGACTCAAAATTATCTATAACCATATCTGAATTTATAACATCATCAGCAAGGTTATGATCATTTGTTGATATTGCTTTCATTGCATTACCTAAAGCGGTTTCGCAATTTGCCCCCATTTCAACTAAATCATTGTTTAATTTTTTTAATTGGTCTTCGTAAGATTTTACTGTGTGTGGTTTTTCATTCATTATCCAAACCTTCCTGTTATGTAATCCTGCGTTTGTTGTTGAGTCGGATTCTTGAATATCTTATCAGTAGAACCTACTTCAATCAATTTGCCAAGGTGAAAAAAACCAGTATTTTGAGAGACTCTTGCAGCTTGGGACATTGAGTGAGTAACAATTATTATAGTATGTTCCTTTCTTAATTCATCAATTAGCTCCTCTATTTGTGCTGTCGCAATTGGATCAAGAGCTGAACATGGCTCATCCATGAGTATTACCTCTGGCTTAATTGATATTGTTCTTGCAATACAAAGTCTTTGTTGTTGTCCACCTGATAAACCAGTACCTGGTTCGTGAATTCTGTCTTTTACCTCTTCCCAAAGTGCTGCTTTTCTCAAACTCTCTTCAACAATATTATCCATTTCACTTTTAGATTGAGCTATCCCATGTATCTCAGGTCCATAAGAAATATTCTCATAAATGGTTTTTGGAAAAGGATTTGGTTTTTGAAAAATCATTCCAACTTTTTCTCTAAGCCTTACAACATCTGTATCTTTTTGATTTATGTCATAGTCATTAATTTTTACGACACCACTGACTTTACAAATATCGATCACATCATTCATCCTATTTAAACATCTTAAGAATGTTGATTTACCACAACCAGAAGGTCCAATAAGAGCAGTTACTTTATTTGCTTCGATATCCATATTGATATCAAATAAAGCTTGTTTCGCTCCATAATAGACATCAACATTTTTTGCTTCTATTTTATTCATATTTTAGTTCCATTTCTTTTCAAATTTATGTCTAATTAATTGTGCTCCTAAATTCATAAATATTAGGAAAAATAATAATACCATTATGCAAGCAGACACTTTTTCTACAAATCCTCTTTCGGCACTCTCTGCCCATATATAGATTTGAACAGGCAAGCTAGCTGCTGGATCCATAGGGGTTCCTGGTATTGTGTTAACAAAAGCAACCATTCCAATTAATATTAAAGGCGCTGTTTCACCTAATGCTTGAGCTAAGCCAATTATAGTACCTGATAAAGTTCCAGGTAAAGCCAAAGGCACGGTATGATGCATCGTCGTTTGCATTTTGCTAGCTCCCATTGCTAAAGCTGCTTCTCTTATACTGGGTGGAACAGCCTTCAATGATGCTCTGGCTGCTATTATAATTGTTGGAAGAGTCATTAATGAAAGGGTTATACCTCCAACTAAGGGTGTTGATCTAGGTAAACCAAATACAGCCAATAAAACACCTAATCCTAACAATCCAAAAACAATTGAAGGAACTGCTGCTAGATTATTGATATTTACTTCAATAAAATCTGTAAATCTATTTTTTGGTGCAAATTCTTCTAGATAAACTGCAGCTAGTAAGGCAACAGGAAAGGCAATTGA
>CACFYO010000040.1 GCA_902570545.1 uncultured Pelagibacteraceae bacterium
ATTTTAGTTATTTAATTAGGGGAGATATTATTAATAAAAATTTCTGCGGTTTTATCCCAAGTAAAGTTTTTAGAGTATTCTAGGCACTTTTCTCTTTCAACTTTTAGAGCTTTCATTGCAGATTTTTCTAAATCCTCATCTAAACAATTAATTTCACTATCTTTGAAAATATCTTTAGGACCAGGAACAGGAAATGCTGCAACCGGTGTACCACAACTGAGGGATTCACATATTACAATTGCAAACGTATCTGTTTTGCTTGGGAAGACAAAAACATCAGATGATGTAAAATATGAAGCTAATTCACCATTAGTTTTTTCACCCAAGAAGTGAGCATCTGGAAATTCTTTTTTTAACTTTTCAATATCTGGTCCTTTACCAACAAGAAGTTTTGTTCCTTCTAATTTTAGATTTAAAAAAGCACGAATATTTTTTTCAATAGCCACTCGACCTACATATATCCATATAGGCCTTTTATATTCTAAATTGATTTTTTTTGGATTTTTAAACGATCCATGATCAGCACCTCTTGTCCAAACAACCATTTTACTTTCATCTACTCCAATTTGAATTAGTTCTTTTTTCATAGATTCGGTTGTAACCAAAATTTTTTCTGCTTTATTATGAAAGTTGCTTAGGAATTTCTGTGATAATTTTTCAGGAACCCAAGGTAAATATAATTTCATATATTTATCAAATCTTGTGTGAAAACTTGTGGTAAACTTTAGATTATTTTTAAGACAATATCTTCTTGCCATAAATCCTAAAGGACCTTCGGTAGCTATATGTATGGCTGAAGGATTTATTTTTTTTATTAAATGACTTACTCTTGGCCAAATATTCACAGAAAGTCTTATTTCATTATATTTAGGCATTGGCACAGTGAAGAAAAGTTGGGGATTTAAATACTCAACTTCGTGACCCATTGCTTCAAGTTTTTTTCCTGTTTCATTTAAAGTTCTTACCACACCATTTACTTGTGGAAAATAAGCGTCTGTTACAATTAATATTTTCATTATGATGCCTTTTTCAGACCTGGAGTTTCAATTACTTCTTTATCTGAATTATTACGACTATCTGAAAATTCTTCTCTTAATTTATCCCAATAAATTATTTCAAACGTTCCATCAAAGTTTTCAACTAAGGCAGTACAAGACTCAACCCAGTCTCCACAATTTAAATAATTAACACCATCATAATTTTCATTTTGGGCATGATGAATATGCCCACAGATTATTCCATCAAATTTTTTTTTCTTTCCATATTCTGCAATTGTTTTTTCGTATTCTCCCATATATTTAACTGCATTTTTTACCTTATATTTAAGAAACTTTGCTAAAGACCACTGGCCTTTACCTCTTAGACGTCTAAAAAAGTTAATCACTACATTTAATTTCAATAGCATTTCATAGGCTATTGCGCCTAACTTCGACAACCATTTGGCATATCTCATAACACCATCCCAAGCATCACCGTGAACAACTAAATATTTTTTATTTAAAACAGACTGATGAATTACTCTATTGATCATTTTTATCTGTCCAAAATGCATAGGAATAAATTTTCGAAACACTTCATCATGATTACCTATAACGTAGTAAACTTCTGTTCCATGTCTTGCTTTTCTTAATATTTTTTGAATTACGTCATTATGTTCTTGTGGCCAATAAAAATTTTTTTGAAGTGCCCAAACATCTATTATATCGCCTACACAGTAAAGTTTTTCTGATCTTGTATTTTTAAAAAATTCAAGCAATTTATTTGCTTGGCAACCTTTAGTACCAAGATGCACATCTGAAATGAATATACTTTTGTATTTTAATATAGGTTTCATTTAATCCTTTTTTTTAATTCAATTTGCACTAGAATCGTTTAATTCTTTGTGCCATAGTAATGTTAAGGAAATATTAAAATTTATTATGAAATATTGCATTATTTACAACAAAAACGCTTCCTCTGGCAGAAAATCTAAATTTATAAAAAAAATTTCTGATGAACTTTCTAAGTATAACGATGTTTCTTTTTTTGAAACTGAGAGCGTGGATAAAGCAGAGGCAGTATTTAAAAATATTTCTAAGTTAAATATAGATAGACTTGTAGTTGCTGGAGGCGATGGTTCAGTATCATTTGCAATAAACAAACTTATTAAAAATAATTT
>CACFYO010000041.1 GCA_902570545.1 uncultured Pelagibacteraceae bacterium
TTCTTTGATCTTTTGTTAAATATTTTATTATTTTTCCAACTACATTTGGAATTTTTTCAAATAATCCGGGCCAATCATTTTTATTATGAGGCCACGCAATCCAAACTGATTTTTGCGGCTCCCATTCTGCTGGCATTCTAAATTCATTTATTTTTTTACTCATCTTGAGGATTTTTGAGAATATTTTTATAAAATTCAGTTCTCCTATCTCTTAAAAATGGCCAGTGCTGTCTAGCAGTATCTATTTTTTTATAATCTATTTCACAAACTAAAATATCCTCTTTGTTATTCCCTGCTTTTGCAATTACTTTACCACTAGGATCTATCACCATTGAATTACCCCAAAATTCAATTTTTTTCTTACCTTTTGTTTCCACCCCAACTCTGTTTATAGCTGCCACATAAGTTCCATTAGCAATAGCATGAGATTTTTGCATTGTGATCCACGAGTCTAGTTGAGATTTTCCAAACTTTCTTTTTTCTTTTGGATGCCATCCAATAGCAGTAGGGTAAAAAATAATTTGAGCCCCTTTTAAAGCCGTTAATCTAGCTGCTTCGGGGAACCATTGATCCCAACATATAAGAGGACCTATCTTTCCAAATTTTGTCTTAACACTTTTAAATCCAAGGTCCCCAGGACTGAAATAAAATTTTTCATAATAGCCTGGGTCATCAGGTATATGCATCTTACGATATTTAGACAAAATATTTCCATTTTCATTAATAATGATACTAGTGTTATGATAAAACCCAGATGTTTTTTTTTCAAACATCGTTATATTTAATACAACACCAAGCTTCTTTGCTAAATCACAAAATATTCTAGAGGTTGTTCCTGGAATTTTTTCTGCTAATTTAAAATTTGAATGACTTTCTGTTTGGCAAAAGTAATTAGTCAAAAATAGTTCAGGTAGACATATAATCTTTGCCTTTTTTTTTGCAGCTTTTTTAATATTTTTTATAGCTAAATCAATATTAGACTGAATTGTACCTAAGGATCTACTTTGTATTAAACCGATTTTGATTTTTTTGATCATTAATCAAAATATCTTGGAGAAATTTTTTCTTTCTCTATTTTTCCATTCACCTTTATGATAGGCGTCACTTGCTATTAAGGGTAACACACTTGTCGCTTCTGCAAAAACCATTTGCTCTTTTGTAATATCTACTTTACCCCATGAGCTTGCTTCTTTTAATGTTGAGCTACTGCATGCTCCATCTCTAGAATCAGCAACTGTTATTTGAATAGCATATTTATGCATATCCACATCTTTACCTAAAAGTTCAGCACATATGACTGTGTCTTGAATAAAATTTTTTGGCACACCTCCTCCAATCATAAAAAGACCTGATCCTTTAGATTGAATTTTTATTTCAGTTAATTCTCTAAACTCACGGACTGAATCGATCGTGATATGATTTTTTGGATTTCTCTCTTGATGCATTACAAGCCCAAATCCTGCACTAGAGTCAGTAAACGCTGGACAGAAAATCGGAACACCATTGTCATAGGCAACCTCTATCAATGAGTCTTTCTTCTTCGCATTAGTTTTAAGATATTTGCCAATCTCTTTTATAAATTCTCTTGATGTATAACTTTTGGGTTCTAATTGATCTGCAATTTCTCCAATAGTTTTATCGCACATCTGTAGCTCTTCTTCATCAATGTAAGTATCATATATTCTATCAATGTAGTTATTTCTTAACTCTGTGTCATCTTGATGTTGGGATCCCTGATAATGTTTAAAACCAAGTGCCTCAAAGAAATCCATATCAATAATTGAAGCTCCAGTAGCTACTATTGCATCTACCATATTATATTTAACTAAATCTCTATAAATATGCATACATCCAGCAGCAGAAGTTGATCCTGCGAGTGTTAAAAAGATTGTGCAATCTTTATCTTTTATCATTTCATTATAAATATTTGCTGCATTTGCAGTCTCTCTTGAAACGAAAGACATTTTTTCCATTGAAGAGACAATTTTTCTAGCGTCAAAAGAAGTTATATCAATATGTTCTACTTCTTTACTAAGTAAATTCCTTTTTCTATTACTTGATTGGTTTTTATTATCTGACATTAAGCAACAAGAAAATCTTTATTTGCTTCTTTGTCATACATCGTCATGATTGG
>CACFYO010000042.1 GCA_902570545.1 uncultured Pelagibacteraceae bacterium
GGAAAAAGAGACTCTATTCATATAATAGATTTAACACAAACACTTGAGTTAACTAAAATAGCTTTAGAAAAAGTCTATTCAACAATCTCGTCGGGTGGGAAAATATTATTTATATCAACTAAAAAACAGGCATCAGAGGCAATAGCAGAGCTTGCCAATGAAACTGAACAATATTTTGTCAATTATAGATGGTTGGGTGGCATGCTTACTAATTGGGGAACGATTTCAAACTCAATCAAAAAACTTGATAAAATAGAATCTGATTTAAAGTCTGAAAACAGAGGGTTTACCAAAAAAGAATTATTAAAAATGAGCGGTCAAAGAGATAAATTACAAAGATCACTTGGTGGAATATCAGCAATGAAAAAGATACCTGATCTAGTATTCATAATTGATACGAATTATGAATCTCTAGCAATTAAAGAGTCAGTTAAACTAGGTATTCCAATAGTTGCAATCTTAGATACAAATTCTAATCCAGATGGTATTGATTTTCCTATTCCAGGAAATGATGATGCAAGGAGATCTATAGATTTATATTGTTCGCTTTTAAAAGAGACTATTTTAAATGCAAAAATTGAAGCTCAACAAAATACCAGTGGTGAAAATAAAATCGAAGAGGTAAAAATCGATGCTTCAAATCCAAAAAAATCTGAAGAAATAAAAGTAGAAACTAAAACTAATTAATAAGAAATTTATTAAAAAGGTAGTGTGATGAGCGATATAGAAAAAGTAAAACAGTTAAGAAAAGCAACTGGCGCAGGTTTTAAAGATTGTAATGCTGCATTGAAAGAGTCAGATGGCAATTTAGATAAAGCTGCAGAAATATTAAGAGTAAAAGGTATAGCTAAAGCCTCTAAAAAAATGTCTAGAAATGCAACAGAGGGAGTTGTTGTGATTTCAGGTGATGAAAAAAAAAAATCATTAATTGAGATAAATTGTGAAACTGACTTTGTTGCAAAAAATAATGATTTCATTGAGTTTGTAAAAGAATTAAGCGAAATTAACAACAACCATTCATCAAATCTGAATGAATTACACAATGCTAAGATGAGTAATAGTAAAACTGTTGAAGAAAATTTAGTTGCATTAATTGCTAAAATTGGGGAAAAAATCACAATAGGAAGAGCAAAGACATTTCAATTTGATAATGCTAGAAACTTTTTTTATCAACACTCAGTTATTAAAGACAATGTATCTAAATTAGCGGTAATAGTATCTTTAAATACAACTGTAAAATCTGATATTATCGATTTGTTTGGAAAACAACTCTCAATGCATGTAGCGGCATCCAATCCTATTGCTTTAAATGCTAATGAGATCACGCAGGAATTAATTGATAAAGAAACTAATTTAATTTCTGAAGAGTTAAAAAATTCTGGAAAGCCAGATGAAATTATAAAAAAAATAAGCCTTGGTAAAATAAACAAATTCAAAGATGAAAATAGTTTAATGACACAAGATTGGGTAATGGACTCAAAGATGAAAGTTCATGAAGTTATTAAAAATTTAGAAATAGCTAATTTAAATATAAACGGTTTTATAAGACTTAAGATAGGTGAGTAATGTTTGAGGAAACAATATATAATAATAAAATGTTAAAAACCTATGAAGTTTTTCAACAAGAATTAGGATCACTAAGAACCGGGCGTGCAAATGCAAGTTTACTTGATATTGTAAAGGTCGATGTTTATGGTCAAAAAATGCCAATAAATCAATTGGGAAGCATTACAACGCCTGAGCCTAGAAGCATTAATATACAAGTGTGGGATATGAATAATGTTACGTTAATTGATTCTGCTATAAAAAAGTCTGAATTAGGGTTGAATCCACAGATTGATGGACAGTTAATTAGGTTACCAGTGCCTGATCTTAGTGAAGAAAGAAGAAAAGAAATGAAGAAAATAATCAAGTCCATGGGAGAAAAATGTAAAGTTTCTATAAGAAATATTAGAAGAGAGGCGAACGACGAGTTAAAAAAATTATTAAAAAATAAAGAAATTTCAGAAGATGATTTAAAAAAAAAAGAAAAAATTATTCAAGATTATACTGATGACCAAATAAAGATTATAGATGAGAGAGTTATTTCAAAAGAAAAAGAAATAATGACAATATG
>CACFYO010000043.1 GCA_902570545.1 uncultured Pelagibacteraceae bacterium
AAAAAGATGTTAAAAAAATAGAATTAACTCTTAAAGGTTTATAATGAAAAAATTTAATAAGAAAAAATTACCAAGTAGACATACAACAATAGGTGCAGATAAAGCCCCTCAAAGATCATTTTATTATGCAATGGATTTAACAGAAAAGGATGTTGCTAAGCCATTTGTTGGTGTTGTTTCAACATGGAATGAAGCCGCTCCTTGTAACATAAATTTAATGAAGCAAGCTCAATCAGTTAAAAAAGGAGTTAAAGCTTCAGGCGGAACTCCAAGAGAATTTTGTACTATTACAGTAACTGATGGTATTGCGATGGGTCATGAAGGAATGAAGTCATCTCTAATTTCAAGAGATGTAATAGCAGACTCAACTGAACTTACGGTTAGAGGACATTGTTATGATGCATTAGTTGGATTAGCGGGCTGTGATAAATCATTACCAGGTTTAATGATGTCGATGGTTCGTTTAAATATTCCAAGTGTATTTATATATGGTGGATCAATTCTACCTGGAAGATTTAATGGAAAAGATGTAACTGTTGTAGATGTATTTGAAGGTGTTGGAAAATATACATCAAAAAAAATGACAGCTCATGCATTAAGAAAATTAGAATTAAAAGCATGTCCAAGCGCAGGTGCTTGTGGTGGACAATTTACTGCAAATACAATGGCATGTGTCTCTGAAGCAATAGGACTAGCTTTACCATTCTCAGCAGGAACGCCAGCACCATATTTAGAAAGAAATAAATATGCAATAGACAGCGGTAAAGCTGTAATGAATTTATTAGCAAAAAATATTAGACCTAGAGACATAGTAACAAGAAAAGCTCTTGAAAATGCAGCAACAATCGTTGCGGCAACAGGTGGATCAACAAATGCAGGTTTACACTTACCAGCTATCGCAAATGAAATTGGAATTAAATTTGATTTAATGGATGTTGCAAAAATATTTAAGAAAACTCCTTATCTTGCAGATTTAAAACCAGGTGGAAAATATGTTGCAAAAGATATGTGGGAAGCAGGAGGAGTTCCAATGTTATTAAAAACTCTAATGGATGGTGGTTACATTCATGGTGATTGTATGACGGTTACAGGCAAAACCATGAGAGAAAATTTAAAAAATGTAAAATTTAGAGAAAATCAAAAAGTAATGAGATCTTATCAAAATCCAATTTCACCAACAGGAGGAGTAGTTGGATTAAAAGGTAATTTAGCTCCAGAAGGTGGAATTGTAAAAATAGCAGGTTTGAAAAAATTACAATTTACAGGAAGAGCTAGATGTTTTGATAATGAAGAGTCTGCGTATAAAGCGGTAATAAACAGAAAATACAAAGATGGAGACATCATTATAATTAGATATGAAGGGCCCATAGGAGGTCCTGGGATGAGAGAAATGCTTCAAACAACTGCAGCAATCTACGGTCAAGGAAAAGGGGAGAAAGTAGCCCTTATTACTGACGGTAGGTTCTCTGGGGCTACCAGAGGCTTTTGTATCGGTCATGTGGGCCCTGAGGCCTCTGTAGGCGGTCCTATAGCCCTTTTAAGGAACGGGGATATCATCGATATAGACGCTAAAAAAGGCACAATTAACGTAAGGCTTACAAAGAAGGAATTAAGTTCAAGACGAAAAAAATGGAAACCAAGAAAAGTGAATTTTGGTAATGGTACATTATGGAAATACGCACAAACGGTTGGACCAGCTTATAAAGGTGCACCAACTCATCCGGGTGGTAAAAACGAGGTTAGAACTTACGCTGATATTTAATGAAAATTAGACCTGTAATACTTTGTGGTGGCGCAGGAACAAGACTTTGGCCAGATAAAAAAAAATATCAAGCAAAACAATTTATTGATTTTGGCGGATGGAGTTTAATTCAAAAAACTTTAGAGAGAATAAATAAACCAATTTTTGATTTTCCTATAATCAGCACAAATCTAAAATACTTAAAACAAGTCAAATTAGCTTTAAAAAAAAATAAAATAAAAAAGTTTAAAATAGTTTTAGAACCAGCTAAAAAAAATACTGCACC